>NZ_JAKTHZ010000042.1:0-91639 GCF_027854645.1 Acinetobacter sp. AOR41_HL
ACTGATTAATTTATAATAGTACTATGGATAGATACATACTTACTGATGCCCAATGGGCAAAAATGGAACCTTTTTGCCTAGGTAAAGTGACCGATCGAGGTCGTAGTGGAAAAGATAATCGATTATTTTTAGAAGCAGTCCTTTGGATTGCCCGTACAGGCAGTCCATGGCGTGATCTACCTGCTCATTTTGGTAAATGGAATACCGTCTTTAAAAGATACCGTGATTGGGTGAAAGCTGGTGTATTTGAAACTATTTTTGCATCTGTAAATGAAGATGTTGATTTGGAATACGCCATGATTGATGGAACGATTGTTAAAGTTCATCGACATGGGCAAGGTGCAAAAGGGGGACTTTCAAACAGTCTATAGGTAGATCTCGAGGTGGAATGACCTGTAAAATTCTTGCCTTAGTGGATAGTCTAGGCAACCTCATTAAGTTTCGATTAATGCCTGGTCAATATCACGATTTAGTAGAAACCAAACCTTTAATCGAAGATGTTGATTTTCAGGCATTACTAGCGGATAAAGCATTTGATGCAGATTGGCTCATCCAAGAACTCAATGAACGTAAAGTGAAAGTGGTGATCCCACCTAAATCTAATCGAAAAGTAATGAGAGCATTTGATACGATTATGTATAAATGGCGTCATCTCATTGAAAACTATTTCTGTAAGTTAAAAGAATTTAAACGTATAGCGATGCGTAGTTGTAAAACAGATACGAGTTTTGAAGCCATGATTCAATTGTGCGCGAGTTTAATTAACTCTCGGTAATTCTCAACAGACCCTAGAGAAATAATCATTTTTTCAAATGGTAAATTCATAAAACGAGTTGCTGCGCAAAAAGCATAAAAAGAAAAAATACAAAGAATAAAACCTACAGCTATAGCCATAAGATTCGGGTACCAATGCCCTTTTTCGACCATCTGAACAATACTTTTCCCAGCCCCCAAAAACCGAAAACCATTTGCTCCCCAAAACACACAAATAAAATGAAGTAACGCGGCCACAAAAGTCAAAACCGAAGCAAAATATAAGCTAATGATAGGAGTTGGGGACATTTTATTCTCTTAGTAAGTATTTATAATGAGTTGAAAATTTATTTACTGATAAACATTATATTTAAAAATAGAGTTAATTATAAAAATGTGTATAAAAAAAGAGAGCAGATGCTCTCTTTTTTATATTATTTATGAGTTAAATCGTGTGACCCATACGTTCGCCCATGACAACAACTGACTCGGCTTTAAAACGTTTTTCCCACTCGATTTTATCTTTTTCAAATAAAATAATAGCAGTAGAACCCAAATAAAAACGACCAAGCTCCGCACCTTTTTCTAACTTCAACTCATGATGTTGTAATTCGATACGACCCGATGGTTTTACTTTACCTGTTGCTACAGTTTCAATACCTGCAACAATCATAGCGCCGACCAAAACAACAGCCATACGACCAAGCTCAGTATCAAACAAGCAAACCATACGCTCATTACGGGCAAATAAACCCGGTACATTTTCAGCAGTCACCTGATTTACTGAAAATAACTCACCCGGTACATATAAAGTTTCAGTTAATGTGCCTGAAAATGGCATATGAACACGGTGATAATCACGTGGAGACAAATAAACCGTTGCAAACTCGCCTTCTTGGAAAGGTTGAGCAAGTTGTGGGTCACCAATTAATTTTTCTACAGAGAAACTTTGGCCTTTTGCCTGAAAAACTTCGCCAGCAGTAATTTTACCAATTTGTGAAATAGCGCCATCTGCTGGTGAAACAATACTATCTGGGTTTTCATCAACCAGTCGTACGCCATCTTTCAATGCACGAGTAAAGAAATCATTAAAAGATTTATATTTAAGTGCATTGCCTTGTTCAGCAATCGACAAGTCAATACCGTATTTGGTTTTAAATGCATGAATAACCGCAGCTTTTAATACCGGATTTTCACTTGCAGCAACTTTACCCACCACACGGCTTAACTGATGCTGAGGAACAAGATTTTGTGCCTTAATAAATAATTCTTTTTTTAAGCGAGATGTAAAACTCAAGACGGCGATTCTCCAGTAATGATAGGACTATCGAGGCGATTGCCCCATTCACTCCACGCACCATCATAGGCTTTTGCTTCCCAACCCAAAAGTCTAGCCAAAATATAGGCCAAACCAGAACGGTGATGTGACTGGCAGTATACGACTACAGGTTGTTTTAAATCGAACCCAAGTTGTTCAAGACGCTGCCGCGTGCGTTCAAGCGGATGCAATTTTAGATGATTTTGTCGATTAAGTGCAGTACTCCATTCAAAATGGAGTGCATTTGGGATGTGACCACCGCGTCGCGCTGCTAAACGAACACCGCTGTACTCATCAATCGTTCTGCAATCCCACAATTGAATGCTTTCTTGTTCAACCTGTTTACGTAATTCTTCATAGTTCACTCGGAACTGTGCAGCATGTGATAAATCAATCTGGATTAAATCATCAACTCGAGGCAGTTCTTCAACCTCAGCTGTAGTCGGTAAACCTGCCCCAAGCCATGCATGAATACCGCCATTAATTAAACTCGTACGTGTAAATCCTAAGCAATGCAAATTCCAGATTAAACGTCCTGCCCATGCTCCACCTTCATCATCGTAGACCACTACATGGTGATTTGGTGAAATATTTAATTTTTCAATGAGGGCTTGTAAACCTGCTTCATCTGGCAAAATACCAGTGGCTTCTTCATGCTGAGCGACCAACCATTTAGGCTGTAAATGAATTGCATGTGGAATATGGAGCTGCTCATAAACTGATGCACGACTCAAATCTACAATACGGATATATTCATTACCTAAATAAGGCACTAACTCTTCTGCTTCTATTAATAAATCGAGTTTAAAATCAGGGAGTGTCATCGTCATGGTTACTTTTTATACCAGCTTAATTTCATCTTAGCATAAGCTTATATCTATCAAACTCTGATTTTCTGCTACCGTTTAGCAGAAAATCAGATATAAACATTCACAAGCGTTAAGTAGCTGCCAAACTGTCAGACTACATTGTGATTAAACAGCTTCATCAAGTTCTTCAATTTGGAAAACCTGACGTAAATAAGCCAAGAACGTATCGTTATCAGTCATGGTTTTGCCAGGGCTATCCGAAATTTTGGCAACCGACTGACCATTACACTCAACCAGTTTCAATACAATATTGAGCGGTGTTTGGCCCATGTCATTGGTCAAATTCGTACCAATACCGAAACTCACCTGAAAACGGTCTTTGAAATATTGATGTAGCTCCCAAGCCTTTGGCAAATTAAGGCCATCACTAAAGGTCAACATTTTGGTTTTGGTGTCAATTTTTAATTTACGGTAGTGCGCATAAGCCTTATCACCCCATTCATATGGGTCACCACTGTCATGACGTAAGCCATCAAATAGTTTGGCAAAATACAGGTCAAAATCTCTTAAGAAAGCGTCCATACCAACAACGTCGGTCAAAGCAATTCCTAAGTCTCCACGGTACTCCTGTACCCATGTTTCTAAAGCAGCTTTTTGAAAATCACGTAAACGGACATCAAGCGCCTGAAACGCCTGCAAGAATTCATGTGCCATGGTTCCAATTGGCGTGATATTTAATTCTTTAGCCAGCAAAACATTACTCGTTCCACGGAATACATTTGGCACAGTTTTATGAAATGCAGCAACTACATGTTTTTGCCATTCAAAACTATACCGACGGCGTGTACCAAAATCAGAAACTAAAAATGGAGGATCATTCGGCTGTTGAGATTTTTCGTACTGCTGAATCAATTCAAGCTTTGCTTGTAAACGTCGTTCGCCTTCCGCCCAAACTTCGTCTGTTTTAATGCGGCTAAAATATAATTCATTTACAATCGCTAAAACAAAAATCTCGAACATCATGGCCTGAACCATTGGCCCTTCAATCCGAATATCTAGTCGACCTTCATTATCAATACTGGCCTGAATAAAACGTCGTTTAAGTTGGAATAATTCTAAATAATCGACAAAGTCGCTTTTAATAAAGCGTAATTTTCTTAAATATTGTAGTTCGTCTTCTTTATATTTGAGATTACATAAATGGTCGAGTTGCTCGTTTAAGTCATCCAAAATATCCACTAATGGATAAACAGTATCTTCTAAATTTCTGCAACGAAAATGGTAGACACTATGTGTTTGCGGGAATTTATGCAAAACCACTTGTAGCATCGTAAATTTGTACAAGTCTGTATCAAGTAAAGAATGGATAATTGGAGACATAGTCAATGATTATTCGCTTGCTTCTTAGCATTAAAGCATATTTTTATAGATGAATTATGAGCTTTTATACCATTGTTGCAACTCCATGAAATTTCCTTTTAAAAATCATTTAAATTAATTTCTGCTAAACTGCATCAATTCAAATAATTGCAGAAACTCTCTCTAACAATGCGCGCTTTAATACAACGAGTTCTTGAAGCTAAAGTGGTGGTAGACGGTGAAACGACCGGTGAAATCCAGAATGGCTTATTGGTTTTTTTAGGAATTGGCCGAGACGATACTTTAGCCATAGGTCAGAAGCTTATCGATAAAATTTTGAAATATCGTATTTTTGATGATGAGCAAGGCAAAATGGGCTGGAATGTATCACAAGCAAATGGCGGAGTCCTACTTGTTTCTCAGTTCACGCTCATGGCACAAACCCAAAAAGGCTTACGTCCAGACTTTGGTCCAGCCATGCCACCGAGCGACGCAAAAGCGCTCTATGAACAGTTAGTTGAATATACCCGTTCACAGTTTGAAAATGTTCAAACAGGTATTTTTGCTGCTGATATGAAAGTACACCTCATTAATGATGGGCCTGTCACTTTCAATTTAGAAGTTGAAGCATAGATATAAAAAAACTCCCGATCGGGAGTTTTTTATTAGGTCTTAACGACCAGTCTTTTCTTTAATAAAGGCACGTGCCTGACGTACTTTATCTTTTACTGGTTTAGGTAATTTTGGTGGAATCAATTTAGCTGCCTGATTAAACCAAACAAGTAGGCTGAAATCACCTTCCATTTTGATACTACCCTCTTGCATACCCGTCATGAATGCAGTTGGGTCGCCTTTAAGTAAGGTTTTTACACCTTGTTCACTATCTGCAAACTGCAAAATAAAGTCAGCTTTTTCAGGTGAACCAGCGACTGTATCAATATGGCCATGGTTAATAATAATTTGGCGAGCCACACCTAAATCAGTACCAATTTGAATGCGGAATGCGCGGTCATGCACTAGCTCAATAAACTTAGGACTTGTACGTGCCAACTGTTTCATACGCAGTGCCAAACCTGCTACCAATAAATCTAACGGGTCTGTACTGACATCAACAAGTGGTAACTTGACTACAGGTATAGAAGAAAGTTTCATGAACATTCACGCCTATTGTATTTTTATGAAAACCTTGGGGCAAAACTCAGCAAGGGCTCCCCATTGCCTGTTTTGTGCATCGACTGATGATATTCTAATTGGCAACGCAATCTATATATGAAACGTCAACAGACCAGCCTATCGTAGCATAACTGGCTATTTTTTAATAAATGCTTTGTATAATAAAAATCATGTTTTCGTAAATAAAAAAGGCATGCTGTGCATACCTTTTTACCGTTAGATAACAATTTAATTATCGGCTAGAACATTGCTGCTGATCATCTTCATATACTGGCGTATGTTCTATATATTGGCGATTTGCCAAAGCCTTCTGTGCCTGTTTATCCTCACGTAATAAAATAAATGTGACCATTACCATCGCTAGACTTAGTGCAGTTAAATAACTATATGTGACTGGCATTTCAAAAGTGACTTGAACTCCAAAACGGACCACTTCCAATAGCCCCCAAAAAAACATCCCTGCAAGCATAAAACCAAGCCAACGACGGTAAGGAGAAAAGAACACAGCAACAAGCGCGACAGCAATTAAGCTGAGTCCGGCGATAGCGGCAAAATTCGCTGTTACCATAGAAACCTCCGTCTTAATGAAAACGTCTAAAAACATTCGGTCTGAACACCAGACCTCATTCCAAAAACAACTTTAATTCATGATTTGTGTTGAAGCTTAGAAAGCATTATGGATGTTTTTTTTTAGAAAAAAAGACCTGTTATTTGTCGAAGCGACATACTTTGTCGCAACATTCTTTTGTCATTACATTTTTGCAAATTTAAAAAAGTTCTACTTCCTATATGGCGTCAATTCTGGCGTGTCATTACAAAAAACTATGCTGTTTTTTTGCCTCAAAATAAGTTTTTTTCAGTTTTTTTTATTGCCTTTTTTCTGTGCATCATTTTGTCATAACTTGCTTGTTTTTATGACTATTCTGCATAAAAAAAGCGCTACTCTTGAGCAGCGCTTAATGATTGTTCAGTATTATTTAGGCACGGCTTAAATCTTTGTCATGCATACCGAGTAAATACAAGACACCATCTAACCCAACGCTTGAAATCGCCTGATTGGCATTTTGACGAACAAGCGGTTTAGCACGATATGCCACGCCAAGACCCGCAATCGCAAGCATCGGTAAATCATTTGCGCCATCGCCGACAGCCATTGCCTGTTCTAGTGAAATACCAAGTTTGTTGGCAAGCTCACGCAGCAACTCTGCTTTACGCGCACCATCAACAATTACACCTTTCACTTCACCTGTTACAACGCCATCTTGTACATCTAAAACGTTGGCATGAACTTCATCAATACCTAATTTAGCTTGTAAATATTCAGCAAAATACTGGAAACCACCAGATAAAATTGCCGTTTTATATCCAAGTGCTTTTAAAGTCGAAATAAGGCGTTCCGCACCTTCAGTAATGGTCAAACGCTCAGCGATTTTAGGTAAAACAGATGCATCAAGACCCTTTAATAATGCAACACGTGCACGGAAACTTTGTTGGAAGTCCAACTCACCTTGCATTGCTCTTTCAGTAATTTCAGCAACTTGCGCGCCTACCCCTGCTTCAAGCGCCAATTCATCAATCACTTCTTGTTCAATTAAAGTTGAATCCATATCGAAACACACTAAACGGCGATTACGTCGATAAGCGTTGTCTTCTTGAACAGCAACATCAATATTTAATTCGCTTGAAAGAAGTAAACAAGCAGCACGCATCGCTTGTGCATCTAAAGTTGGACCACTGCTTAAACCAAACTGTACGCAAGCACGACGAGGCAAGGTACTGTCTTTTTCAAGGTCTACACGGCCCGATAAACGGGTGACAGTTTCAATGTTAAAGCCTTGTGTAGACACAATTTGTGTAACTGCTTGTAAATGTGCAGCAGTCAGTTCAGGCGCTAAAGCAGTGACGATATAACGGGTTCGTCCACCTTCGCTTACCCATTGATCGTATTCTGTGCCCGAGATTGGTTTAAAGCGCACTGTTAAGCCAATATCATGTGCTAAAATCAAAATCTCTTTCATTGCCAACGCTGTCGCAGTTTCATTTTCAGAGGCGACCACGATGCCCAATGTCAGTTGATTATGAATAACGGCCTGACCTACATCCAGTATTTGCAATGAATGTACGGATAGTACTTGCATTAATCGGGTAAACTGGTTTGGTTGGTCCGGTCCTAAAAAGGATATAAGAATGATTTCTCGCATGAATTGACTCTAGTCTGAGTGACAACTATTGTAAGAATCATAATCGAATTTCAATATAATTGCCTTGGAAGTTTAACTTGATTGCGCCTAGACAAGGGCTATTTGCTAGCCTACTGATCATTAGTTTTGCATTGCATACCTTTTTATTGGTGATTGCAACGACACACCAGCTCAATGAAAACCGTGCGAGTCAAGGTCAGCTCATGACCAGTCAACTCGTAGCAGACAGCTTATCTGAGCTTGAGCCTGCCAATACGGTATCTTTGGCGCTTATTGCCAATCGCTATGCGACCAATCCAAGTGTGGCATCTATTCGTATTCTTGATGCCAATAAACAAGTCCTAGCGACAAGCGGCATGTCAAAAACTCGCGAAGGCGAAGTTTTTGTTCGTGATGCTCTTCAAAACGAGAAGAAAGTCGGTTCTATTGAAATTACGCTTATTCAACCAAGTATTGGGGAAATTCTTCGTACCCAATGGCTTGCGATTTTAGCTTCACTGTTCCTACATATTTTATTATGGCTTGCTTACCGTGCTATCGCTCGTCCAACCCGTAGCGAATACTTGGCCCGTATTAACGAAGAAAATCGTTTAAAACATGAGATTCAAGAGTTAACTCAAGCACTCGCACTAGAAAAGCAAAATACAGTGACCTTGGTCGCACAAGCTCAGCAGCAAGCTAAAGCTAAACCACTGGTTCGTACACAACCAGAAAAGAGCGCTGAGTCTCCAGATCAAGATACCTTGGCACTTAATATTCAGTTTTATGACCCTAAACAGTTGTTAAGTAGCGTTAACCAGTCTGTTTCTGTTCCTTACTTTAAACTTTGTCAGCTCTTTTTAAATAAAAGTATTGAGCTATGCACGAAGCATTATCATTTAAAGTCTACAGATATTGAGGTAGTAGATGAGTTCCATGCCGAAGGCGCAACACTCGCAATCTCAACTTCACATGCACACGCTGTAGAGTGCCTACTTATGGTAGGTACAGTGTTCCAATTACTGTCAGACGTTTTATATAAACGTTATCGTGAAGATAAACGCTTTGCACTGCAAACCCGTAGTGCCGTGTGTCATGCTGTAGAAGCAATGCAAATTGATGCCAAAGAAGCTGCTCAGCGTTTAGCACAACATCTTCACGCGAAAGAATCTGCACTTTATCTTGATAATGATCAGCTTAAAGCGATTCAAGACAGCTATCAGCTTGTTGCTATGCCAAACCCAAGTAATGTTATGACTCGCCATGCATTTATGATTAACGGCATGAATGCTGAATGTGCAGAGCTTGCGCAAAATATTCGAACTGAAATTTTGATGGGCAAAAAATCAATTCCACAAAATGATAGCCCAAGTAGTGCAGCTTCTTAAAAGTCTTTGTGCGCATTTAAACCTAGCCTTTTGGCTAGGTTTTTTTTATTTAAATTCATGGTATTTAGTTTAAATAATTTTATTCTCTTATGATTTATTCAGATAAATAAATCCAGATCTATTATGTCTCGTTATAAATTTGGATAAATCAGAATCATAGGCAAAATTCTATAAACAGCGTAAACTATGCGAAATTTATTCAATAGAAATTGTCTTACGACAAAAAAAGGTGAAAGCGAATGCCGCTGAGTCGTGTTGAAGATCTTGTCGCCGATATTCGTGCAGGCAAAATGGTTATTTTGATGGATGACGAAGATCGCGAAAATGAAGGTGATCTTGTCATGGCAGCAACGCATGTTCGTCCTGAAGATATTAACTTCATGATTACACATGCACGTGGTCTAGTTTGCCTAACGTTAAGCCGTGAGCGCTGTAAACAGTTAAATCTTCCTTTGATGGTTGATCAAAATGGTGCTCAGCATAGTACAAACTTTACGTTATCGATCGAAGCAGCTGAAGGTATTACAACGGGTATTTCAGCAGCAGAGCGTGCACATACAATTCAAACGGCTGTCGCAGCGCATGCAAAACCAAGCGATATCGTACAACCGGGCCACATTTTCCCACTCATGGCTCAGCCAGGTGGTGTTTTACACCGTGCAGGTCATACCGAAGCAGGCTGTGATTTAACACGTCTAGCGGGCTTTGAACCTGCATCTGTGATTTGTGAAATCATCAATGAAGATGGCACAATGGCACGCCGTGCAGATTTAGAAATTTTTGCCGAGAAGCATGGCCTAAAAATTGGTACAATTGCCGACTTAATTCACTACCGTATGACGAATGAGCAAACTGTAGAACGTCTGGATCAAAAAACGATTCAAACAGAATACGGATCATTTGAGCTCTATCGCTATCGCGAGATCGGTAACCCGGACATTCATTTGGCTTTAGTTAAAGGCGAGCCAAAAGAAGGTGTTACAACGGTACGTGTACACGGTTTCAGCCCAATTCGTGATTTGCTTAAGCTGAATAAGGCTGACGGCGAACCTGCTTGGAATCTTGACCGTGCACTACAGACGATCGCAGCAAGTGATCGCGGCGTTTTAGTCTGGATCGGGCAAGATCATTTGCAAGACTTGGGACCAGCGTTGGATGATTTAAACAAGCCAAAACCGGTGAAATCCAATGCAGCACTTTCACACCAATATCAAACGATTGGTGTAGGTGCTCAAATTTTGCGTGACTTAGGTGTTGAAAAAATGAAGCTTCTGAGCTCACCATTACGTTTCAATGCCTTATCTGGCTTTAATTTAGAAGTAGTGGAATATGTCACTGCTGATCAAATCACAACGAAATAATCGAGGTTGCTATGGCAATTCGCCGTATTGAAGGTTTATTACATCTCGCAAGCGAAGGTCGTTATGCGATTTTAGTGGGTCGTTTCAACAGCTTTGTTGTTGAACACTTATTGGAAGGCGCGATCGACACATTAAAACGTCACGGCGTAAATGAAGATAACATTACTGTTATTCACGCTCCTGGCGCATGGGAACTCCCGATCGTTGCTAAAAAATTAGCTACATCAAACCAGTTTGACGCCATCATTGCTCTTGGTGCAGTGATTCGCGGTAGCACGCCTCACTTTGACTTTGTTGCTGGTGAATGTGCAAAAGGTTTAGGTGTAGTTGCGTTAGAAAGCAGCTTGCCTGTTATCAATGGTGTATTAACTACTGACAGCATCGAGCAAGCAATCGAACGCTCAGGTACAAAAGCAGGAAACAAAGGTAGCGAAGCTGCTTTAACTGCAATTGAAATGGTTAATTTATTAAAGGCAATTTAAAGCATGTCTCAAACACTGCAAGCCGCTTATGCAGCAAAACGCAAAGCACGTCGTTTTGCTGTACAAGGTATTTATGAATGGCAAATGAGTCACAACCCTGTACACGAAATTGAAGCACGTACCCGTGCTGAAAATGCAATGCACAAGGTCGACTTAAGCTATTATCACGAACTACTTACTCAAGTCATCGCTCAGCACGAAGACCTTGATGCGTTACTTATTCCGGTACTTGACCGTGAAATTGACGCACTTGATGGTGTAGAGCTTGCGACTTTACGTTTAGGTGCTTACGAGTTACGTGATCATTTAGAAATTCCATACCGTGTGGTACTTGATGAAGCAATCGAACTCGCTAAACATTTTGGCGGAGCAGACAGTCATAAATACATCAATGGTGTATTAGACCGCCTAAGTTCGACACTGCGTAGCGCAGAAAAACAACAAGCAAACTAATAGGCTTGGTGTTCTATGGCTGAGTTTTCAATTATTGACCAGTACTTTAATCGGCAGTCAAACTCCGATGTCGCGCTTGGTATTGGTGATGACTCAGCCTTAATTACTCCCCCTCCAAATCAACAACTGGTGATCTGTGCAGATACACTTGTTGCTGGACGTCATTTCCCTCTTGAAACCTCACCTCATGCGATTGGCTGGAAAAGTGTTGCTGTAAATCTTTCAGATATTGCTGCAATGGGTGCCAAACCGCACAGTATTTTACTAGCAATCAGCTTGCCTCAAGTTGACCATGAGTGGCTTAAAGGGTTTAGTCAGGGAATCTATGACTGTTGTAATCAGTTTGGTGTTGCCTTAATTGGTGGAGATACCACTCAAGGCCCACATCTCACCATTACCGTCACAGCCATGGGCTGGATTGAAACCGGAAAAGCCGTGTTACGTTCAGGCGCAAAAGTTGGTGATTATGTTTGTGTGAGCGGACAGGTAGGTGATGCAGCCTACGGTTTACAGCACTTAGGCCATCCTCTACAGCAAAGACTCGACTATCCGACACCACGCTGTCAGCTTGGAGAAGAGCTAAAAGGCCTTGCCTCTAGCATGATTGATGTGTCAGATGGCTTAGCGCAAGATTTAGGACATATTTTAAAAGCATCCAAGGTTGGAGCCCGACTCGTCTTGGAAAAATTACCTGTTGACCCTGTATTGCAACAATTAAAAGAACAACAACGTTGGCAGTATGCACTTGCAGGTGGTGATGACTACGAATTATGTTTTACAATAACACCGCAAAATTATGGAAAACTTTTGCAAAAACAACTGGACGTTAAGATTACAATGATCGGACAGATCGTTGAGCAAACAAAACTAACTTTTGAGCATTTGGGTTCAGATTACCCATTGCAAATTCATGGATACCAACACTTTGCATAAACCGCCGATTCATTTTAAGAACATGTCTTGGTTCAACCGCTGCATCGTTTTCTGTGGGGTTGGTTTTGGATCTGGTCTCGCTCCTAAAGCACCCGGTACTTTTGGCTCTGCTTTTGCCTTACTTTTCATTCCTATCTGGTTATCTCTCGGATTTACCTTAAGTTTAATCGCTATTCTCATCATGTCCTTGGTGGGAATTTATATTTGTGGTCAAACGGCAAAAGTCCTTGATGTTCATGATGATGGGCGAATTGTTTGGGATGAATTTGCAGGACAATCAATTACTCTTCTGCCTTTAATATTTTTTAATATAATGTCGTTACAATGGGCACTAATTGGTTTTTGCTTATTCCGCCTGTTTGATGTTTGGAAACCTTGGCCAATCCATGTTGCCGACCAGAAAGTTGCTGGCGGTTTCGGAATTATGCTGGATGACATCATTGCAGGGCTTTGGGCGGCACTCTGTATCATCATATTTATTACTTTCTGGGGCGTAACGCCATTTAAGTAGGTTTACTCATGTCAACTACCGTCATTATCCTAGCTGCAGGCAAAGGAACGCGAATGCGTTCACAACTACCTAAAGTATTGCAACCTTTAGCTGGTCGCCCACTCCTAGGACATGTTATTAAGACAGCAAAACAACTATTAGCAGAAAATATCATTACCATTTATGGACATGGCGGCGATCACGTAAAACAGACGTTTGCACAAGAAAACATTCAATGGGTTGAACAAGCAGAACAATTAGGTACAGGTCATGCTGTACAAATGACTTTACCGGTACTTCCTAAAGACGGTATTTCATTAATTTTATACGGTGATGTTCCTTTAGTCCGTCAAACAACGCTAGAGCAACTTGTTGAAGTATCAAGTAAAACCGGTATTGGCATGATTACTTTACATGTCGACAACCCAACAGGTTATGGCCGTATTGTTCGCCAAGACGGAAAAATTCAAGCGATTGTTGAACATAAAGATGCAACTGATGCTCAGCGCCAAATTCAAGAAATCAACACAGGTATTTACTGTGTCAGCAATGCAAAACTTCATGAATGGTTACCTAAGCTTTCTAATGAAAACGCGCAAGGTGAATACTATTTAACTGACATCGTTGCGATGGCAGTTGCAGATGGCTTAGAAATTGCCTCCATTCAGCCAGAACTGGCTTTTGAAGTTGAAGGGGTTAATGACCGCTTACAACTTGCGACACTTGAGCGCGATTTTCAGCAACAGCAAGCAAAAGAACTTATGCAACAAGGCGTAACTTTTGCCGACCCTGCTCGTTTCGATTTACGTGGTTCTGTGAAAGTTGGTCACGATGTTCGTATTGACGTAAATGTCATTATTGAAGGTGACTGTGAACTCGGTGACTTTGTAGAAATCGGTGCTGGTTGTATTTTGAAAAATACAAAAATTGCAGCGGGAACCAAAGTTCAGCCTTATAGCGTTTTTGATGGTGCAATTGTTGGTGAAAACACCCAAATTGGTCCATTTGCACGCTTACGCCCAGGCGCTAAATTGGCAAACGAAGTACACATTGGTAACTTTGTTGAAGTCAAAAACACAACCATTGGTCTTGGCAGTAAAGCCAATCATTTCACCTACTTAGGTGATGCCGAGATCGGTGCCGATTCAAATATTGGGGCAGGTACAATTACCTGCAATTATGATGGTGCAAATAAACACAAAACCACTATTGGCGATGCAGTCTTTATCGGTTCTAATAGCTCGCTGGTTGCGCCTGTGACTATTGGAAATGGAGCAACAGTCGGTGCGGGTTCTGTGATTACGAAAGATGTGGCTGAACAAAGTCTCTCCTTTGAACGTGCTCAACAAATTTCTAAGGCAAATTATCAACGTCCCCAAAAGCGTGAAAAATAAGAGGATTGAATTATGTGTGGTATCGTCGGAGGCGTTGCAGAGCGTTGTGTAACCGAAATTTTAATTGAAGGTTTAAAACGTCTTGAATATCGCGGTTATGATTCAGCAGGCGTTGCTGTACTGAATAATGAAGAAGTTTTACGTGAGCGTCGTGTAGGTAAGGTGATTAATCTTGCCGATGCAGTTGCTGATCAGCAGCTCACTGGGGTAGTTGGTATTGCTCATACACGTTGGGCAACACATGGTAAACCAACTGAAAATAATGCTCACCCGCACATGTCGGGTAAAGTGGCAGTCGTTCACAACGGTATTATCGAAAACTATCAAGAGCTTAAAGATGATCTTCAAGCTTTAGGATATGTATTTACCTCTCAAACAGATACAGAAGTTGTCGCTCACTTAGTTGCAGAAGCACTAAAAAGCACTGACAGCTTACTTGAAGCAGTACAATCTGTTGTTCCTCAGCTTAAAGGTGCATATGCACTGGGTATTATTCATAGCGATTACCCAGATGAGTTAATCACTGTACGCGAAGGTTCACCACTTGTGATTGGTGTAGGTATTGGTGAGAACTTTATTAGTTCAGACCAACTTGCGCTTTTACCTGTGACTAACCGTTTTATGTATTTAGAAGAAGGTGATATTGCTCGCCTGACTCGTACTTCAATTGAAGTATTTGCAAACGGTGAACTTGTTGAACGTCCAGTGAAAGAGCTTGACGCAACGGTAAGCAATGCTTCAAAAGGTGAATACAAGCACTACATGCTCAAAGAGATTTATGAGCAACCAGAAGCAATTAAACAAACGATTTCTCAAGCACTGGATGGCAACAGCTTACGCGAAGACTTCTTGCAAAATGCTGAAGCAGACTTTAGCAAAGTTCAAAGCGTACAGATTATTGCATGTGGTACAAGCTATCACTCAGGCATGATCGCGAAATATTGGTTTGAACAACTGATTGGCGTGCCTTGCCAAGTTGAAATCGCAAGTGAATTCCGCTATCGCACACCTGTGATTGTTGAAAATACGCTCTATATCTGTATTTCTCAATCAGGTGAAACAGCCGATACTTTAGCTGCATTACGTGAAACTCAAAAACGTGCCAAAGCAAACAATATCGATATTCAAACTTTGACTATCTGTAACGTTGCGACGTCTTCAATGGTACGTGAAACTGATCACCACTTATTGACCCTTGCGGGGCCTGAAATTGGTGTTGCATCAACTAAAGCGTTCACTACTCAGCTTGCTGCACTTATGCTACTCGTCTTAAAAATTGGACAAGTAAAACAGCGTATTAGCAATGTCATGATTGAAGAGATTGCTCGCGAATTGTGGCACAGCCCGAAAGTAATTCTTGATACGCTTAAGAATGATGCTGAAATTTTACGTTTATCAGAATTGTTTGTTGAAAAACAACACTGTTTATTCTTAGGCCGCGGCACACATTATCCAATCGCTTTGGAAGGTGCGTTAAAGCTTAAAGAAATTTCATATATTCACGCAGAAGGTTATGCGGCTGGTGAGTTAAAACATGGGCCATTGGCACTTGTTGATACTGAAATGCCAATCGTGATTCTTGCGCCAAACGATGAAATGCTTGATAAGCTTAAGTCAAATATGGAAGAAGTTCAGGCGCGTGGCGGTGAATTATTCGTATTCGCTGATGAAAATAGCGGCGTAGTTGAAAAAGATCGTCAACACGTTGTACAAATTCCGGCAGTAAACGAATGGCTTGCTCCAATCATTTATAGCGTACCAGTTCAGTTGTTGTCTTATCACGTTGCTGTATTACGTGGTACAGACGTTGACCAGCCACGTAACTTGGCGAAGTCAGTAACTGTAGAGTAATTCAAAAAAGATCATTATTAAGGCATCACTTGCTTTAATAACTGATTGATTAAGCCCGATATGTAACGCATATCGGGCTTTTTTATTGCGTTCATACCAGAACATAAAGGACACTCCGCTAGGCCCCTATGTCACAACAGACTTTTACTTTTGCGCTGATTTAAAAGCTTGAGACATCATTGCGACACAGAGATAAAGGAGCTAAGCGAACTTAGCCCATTTCAGTTTTGTCGCAGCGTTGAATGCTGCTAAACAAGTTAGGGGCAAAGTCCTGTGGGAGAACAGGACTTTGCAAACTGGTGTGTTTTAAACGTTGCATGGTTTGAGGCGAATACACCTGTGCAAGCTGTTGGCAAATACAATCGCAACTGGCTTGCATGTGTTCACCTGACAAACAAATTCTTTTAAATTCCTGCTGGGCATTGGCATCATCATTGGTAATACTGTAAGCACCGACCACAAGATT
The DNA here is from genome assembly GCF_027854645.1 of Acinetobacter sp. AOR41_HL. Classification (NCBI taxonomy): domain Bacteria; kingdom Pseudomonadati; phylum Pseudomonadota; class Gammaproteobacteria; order Moraxellales; family Moraxellaceae; genus Acinetobacter; species Acinetobacter sp. AOR41_HL. Next base: position 16,411 of record NZ_JAKTHZ010000042.1, read on the forward strand.
TAAAATCAATATAAATTTATGAAGTTTCATATTATTCTCATGATTATTTGTATCTTTAAATAAAATAAAAATATAATCCGATTAAATATTAAAATAATTTTTAGACAATAATTAATCCTCCCACAAACATAGGAAAATAAAATAATTAAAATTTTAAAATAGAAATAATTTATAAATTTAAAAATCAGGTCGCAAAAAACCTAAACTTTAAATAAATAAAATAATTAATTAAGAGAGAAAATGAGTTTGAATAATGGCATGGCCAACTCCTTAAAAATGGAGTTCTACCACCAGATTACCGCGAACTAATTTAGGGTGGTAGAACGAAAGAGGGTTGACAGACTGGTCTAGCGATCAGCACGCGCGTACGCGTCCCCCTTCCGCCCTACCATAGAGAAAAAGGGGGCACAAAGGTTCCACAAGGGAAATACTGAGGAAGTATAACCCATACGCTAGACTCGGTCTGTCAAAACCGGCTGGCAATGTAGGCCAGCAACGAGATAATAATCGGTGATTTTAATTACGTCAATTTATTTTAATGAAAAAGTTTAAATATAATCATTTTATTCATATTTAAATAATATTATCCCTCTTATTATATTTATGGCTTTTAATTAAATTTAAAATATAAACTTGGGTTATATATATTTAGTTAATAAAATAGATTAATCCGTTAATTTTAATTTAATAGTCTATATAAAAATATAAGATGATAAGCAAACACCTCTTATCATCTTTTCTAGAGTTTAATTTTCTATAGCTTTTACGGGTAAACGCGTACCTAACAAAGAAAAAGTAACGTCCGCAACTTCTAACGGGTCTGAACTGGTCCAAATAATATGATTTCCCTCATTTGGACTTTCAGAACTTAAATGATACTGATTGAGCTGCCGTATTAATTGGGCTGTTACAGCTTCGGAAGGCTCAATAATTTGAATATCACGCCCTACAATTTCCTGAATCGTGTCTGAGACAAATGGATAGTGCGTGCATCCTAAAATAATCGTATCGATTTTTTGCTCGACCAATGGTGCCAAAATATTTTTTAAATAATCCTTAACCTCCGCTGTATGTGCTTTGCCCGTTTCAATTTTTTCAGCCAAACCAATACATGGTACTAAAGACACTTTAATATCTTGCGCATACGTTTCAATTAAACTTTTTAAGTTTTTGCCCTTCACCGTGGTTGCCGTTGCCAAGACAGCAATATGCTTGCTCACGGTCATGGCAACCGCGGGTTTTACCGCTGGTTCTATCGCAATAAGCGGCACATTAATTTGCGCTCTAATCGTTTCAACCGCTACAGCCGTCATGGTGTTACAAGCAATCACGATCGCTTTGCATTTACCTTGAGCAACTAAGTTTGAAATTAAATGCGTGGTTCGTGAAACAATCCAGTCGCTTTCTCTGTCTCCATAAGGGACATATTTCGAGTCGGCGAAATAGATAATGTCTTCATTCGGAAGAGCCTCTCGAATATGCTTAAAGAGAGACAACCCGCCTAAACCAGAGTCAATCATTCCAATCGGGTTGTTATTGTTATTCATGGTTTGTCCTGCATTTCATATATTTAGAAAAATTCTTTCATGGTTGCCAAGTCTGTTAGCACGACTTTGGGTTGAATGGTTTTTAATTTTTCGGCCGATGTATAACCCCAACCTACCGCAGCAAAATCAATGCCTGCTTTATGTGCAGCTTCGCCATCGGTGGTTTGGTCGCCGACATAAATGGCATGGTTTTTACTTACATCCAAAATGTTGAGAACACGCGTTATCCGCTTCGCTTTGCCAAATATAGACGAGCCGCCATCAATATGACTAAAAAGCTCACAGAGTTCTTTACCCAGTACATTTTGACAGTTTTCTTTAGAGTTTGAAGTAATAATTGCGAGCGTATATCCACGCTTATGCAGTTCAATTAAGTGGTCCCGCATACCTTCAAACAAATGAATTTCTTCATCTCTTTCTTTCATTAACTGAATAAAATCTTTCGCAATCCAAGGCAGTTTCCATCGAGAGACATTCATCTCTTTCATAATTTCTCTAGGCGTAAGTTGTTTGTAGTACTCGACTTCGTGAAGGCTTACCGATTTAAACTTATACTTTGCGGAAAGTTGATTTAAAACGCTTAGAAAAAAATGAAAGGAGTCGGCTAAAGTGCCATCTAAATCAAAAATAATAGCCTGATATTGTTTTAGGTTTTTTTCCATTTCTAGTTTCGAAAATATATTTTTTATTATTATATTCTGTTTTCTATTGGTTTTTAAATCAGGCCCAACGAGGACCTGACCTAAATTTCAAATTTTATTTTAAGCTGCCGCTTTTTGTTCCTTTATCCAATTTTTAATACGGGCATCAAGTATATTTAAAGGCAGTGTTCCTGCATTTAAAACCATGTCATGGAAGGTTTTAATATCAAAACGGTCGCCAAGCTCATGTTTGGCGAGCTCTCGTAGCTCTAAAATTTTGAGTTGGCCCATTTTGTATGCCAATGCTTGTGCAGGAATAGCAATATAGCGATCTGCCTCTGCCTGAATATCTGGTTCATCTAAAGCTGAGTGTTCTCGCATAAAATCAATCATTTGCTGACGCGTCCATTTTTTATAATGTACGCCAGTATCAACCACTAGACGACAAGCACGGAACAACTCACTCGATAGTCTTCCATAGTCTGAAAGTGGGTCTTTATAGAAACCAACATCTTTACCTAGTTGCTCTGCGTAAAGTGCCCATCCTTCTATATAGGCAGTATGGTTAGGCTGCTTTCGGAACATCGGCAAATTTGGCAGATTTTGGGCAATATCAATCTGCATATGGTGGCCGGGAATTGCCTCATGGTAAGCGGTTGCTTCCATTGATATTTTAGAACGTTCAGAGAAGTCGCCAGTATTTACATAAACTTGTCCGGGGCGTGAACCATCAGGTGTGCCTTGGTGATACTCCGCACCTGCCGCTTCTTTTTCTCGATATTGCTCTACAGGTAAAACTTCGACTTTATTTTTTGGCAATAAACCAAACAGCTTCGGCAACTCTGGTTGCATTTGGGCAATATATCCACGATAAATCTCTAAAATTTCTTCACGAGATTTTGGGAAAACAGCGGGATTTGTTTTTAAGGATTGTTGGAAACTTTTTAAGTCATTAAAACCTTGTGCTTTCGCAATTTTCAGCATTTCCGCTTCTATACGAGCAACTTCTTTTAACCCGAGCTGATGAATATTTTCAGGGCTCTCTAGCGTTGTCGTATTGTTTTCTACATAAAAACGATAAAGCTCGTCACCATTTGGCAAGCTCCATATACCCTCGTGTTGTCGTCCATGGGGTAAGTAATCTTTCTGAATAAACGTACCGAGTTTTTGATAAGCGGGGCGAACATTCTGATCTATGGCCTGTAGTATTTCACGGCTTAAACGTTCTTGTTCTGCTTTAGAAATGTTGTTTGGAAATTGCTTTAATGGAGAAGCAAATACACTGTCTTTCCCTGCTGGAGCTGCAATGCTATCAATCTGCTTTGCCACCTTTTCAATTAAATACTTGGGCGGCATCAACCCGTCTTTTTGCCCTTGTTTCGCTAACTGAATACCTTGATCAAGAATAAGAGGAATTTGTTTTAAACGAGCAATATAGTCTTGATATTGTTTAGTATTATTAAATGGAATCGAACTAATAAATCCCGGAAATTGTAAATGTAGCCCCCACATTTGATTAAAAGGCATCTCATACAATTTCAAATCATAATTTTTAAGAGTTTCTTTCAACTGATAAATCATTAAATCTTTATTTAATTGATCAGTTGCTGAAAACCCTGTGCTATCAATCGCTTCAAAACGTTTTAAAAAATTTTGAGTAGTTTTTTTATCTTTCTCAATCTGATTTTTTGAAGACTCGGTCCATCGATCGTTGTAGCGTAAATCGCCTAAAGTCGTTGCAGTTTCAGGATTATTTTTCAAAGTATATTCCCATTGTTCTTGTAAAAGCTGATTTAAAGCTTTCACCCGAACAGAGACATCACTGTTTTGCTTAGATTGTGATTTTTCGATGGTATTTGTATTTATTTCGGGGGTTGTAGCATTAGACGAATGAGACATCCAAAATAAAACACTGATACAAGCAAAATGTAAGGTTCTGTTTTTCATTTAATTATCCAAACATATTTAACGAAGTTTAAAATATAGACAAAACAAATTACGTGCCAAGCAGCCTATAAAATAGTGTAAAAATCGAGTATTTTTTTAACTCAATGATTTTATAAATTAATTTTCTTTTTAATTAAATTATTTATAGTTGCTATCTATATTCCCTATTTGACTTTAATTTACCAGAAAGTCAAAAAAAGCGCACATGAGCGATCTCAGTGCACTTTTTCATTTCTACATTAAAAATTGTTTCTCAAGAAAACAAATATTGATAAACAATATACGCAGCCAGTTTTGCTGTTCGATTGTCCAAATCAAATTTTGGATTGCACTCAGCAATATCTAGAAGTTTGATTTTGCCAGTCTCTTGAATATGCTTAAAAATTGCTTCAAAAGTCGCTAAATCAATTCCTTTTACGGCTGGCGCACTGACCCCCGGTGCAACCGCAGCCGCGAAGACATCTAAATCAATCGTAACGTACAAGCAGTCTACTTTTTCAATAAAAGCGTCAACCGCCGCGAGCACGTTTGGTAGGTTAAAAATATTAACCTCATGATCGCGTAAATATGAACAATTTAGCGCATCGGCTGTATCAAACAAAACTTTAGTATTGGCATGGTTGGCAACTCCAATACATAAATAATTAAATTGTTTTTGATGCTGTTCTGAAAGCCTTGCTGCTTGTAAAAAAGGTGTTCCAGAGGTGGCATGCTCTGCTTCACGCAAATCGAAATGGGCATCAAAATTAATGATGCCTATTTTTTTATCTGGCGCATGCGCTTGTATATATTGAAATAAACCGCTAAAGCTGCCAAATGCAACTTCATGTCCACCGCCCAATACAATCGGTTTTAAACCATTTTGTAGGCTGTTTGCGACTTGTTCAGCTAACTCGCTTTGTGCTTGCTCTAAATTCTCATATTCACAAGTCACCGTACCCAAATCGACCAGACTCACTGGACGATGAATCGGTAAGTTAGCAAGTTGCGCGCGGATTGCATCTGGTGCGTCGGCAGCACCGACGCGGCCTTTGTTACGTTTCACGCCTTCATCAGAGCTAAAACCAATCAGGGCAAATTCGGCATGTTGAGTTTTGTTCACAATATGGTGAATACGTTGATGTGCCTCACCCTCGCCATCATGTCGGCCTTGCCATTTAAATGTGTGATTCATGTGACACCGTTTAAAAAATAACTTCTTGTCCATGCTGAACGACTCGCTTAGGCAAATCTCCGCCAAGCCAGTAAACAATTTCAGATGGATGTTCAATATCCCAAGCCACAAAGTCAGCGACTTTACCCTGCTCCAAACTGCCATGCGTTTGCTCTAAACCGAGCGCTTGTGCGGCATGAATGGTGACACCCGCTAAAGCTTGCTCAGGTGTTAAACGGAATAATGTACTGCCCATATTCAGCATTAAACGTACAGAAAGTGCTGGAGATGTACCCGGATTTAAATCACTCGACAGCGCAATACGCACGCCATGCTTAATCAGACTTTCAATTGGTGGGTATTGTGTTTCACGCAATAAATAAAAGGCACCCGGCAATAACACAGCAACCGTACCCGACTCTGCCATGGCTTTAACATCATCTTCGGTCATATACTCTAAATGGTCAGCCGACAAAGCATGATAACGTGCTGCCAAGCTTGAGCCGCCTAGTGATGAAAGCTGTTCAGCATGAAGCTTAACGGGTAGACCCAATGATTGTGCCGTTTTAAAAACACGTTCGACCTGAGCGGGTGAAAAGGCTAAATGCTCGCAAAACGCATCTACTGCATCGACTAAACCTTCAGCATGTAGTTTAGGCAACATTTCTGTACAGATATGCTCGATATAAGCATTGCTTTGATCTTTGTACTCTGGCGGTAACGCATGGGCAGCCAAACAGGTACTTTTGACCGTCATCGGTAATTTTTCACCAATTTGACGGATTACACGCAGCATTTTGCGCTCGTTTTCGTAGTTGAGTCCGTAACCAGACTTAATTTCAATGGTGGTGACACCGTCTTGCTGCATACAGCGAATACGTTTCAGTGCTGAGTTTAATAGCTGTTCTTCGCTTGCTTCACGTGTTGCGCGTACTGTACTGGCAATACCACCACCGCTTGCTGCAATTTCAGCATAACTTACGCCTTGTAAGCGCTTTTCAAACTCAACACTACGGTTGCCACCAAAAACACTATGCGTATGACAGTCGATGAACCCTGGAGTTACCCAAGCACCATTTAAGTCAACTGTTTCGGAATAAGTGTCGGCAGGAAGTTGTTGTTGTTTTCCAATCCAGTGGATGAGATGCCCTTCGGTAACAATTGCAGCATCTTCGATATAAGAATATTGCCCATTTTGCATGGTCGCAATATGGCAGTTTTGCCAAAGTTTTTTCATTAGCCTATCCTCGAAACTGCCCAACAGTAAAACTATTGGGCAGTTGATTTGTTAGCTTTCCATTTCTATGTTTTGCTGGACAGGCTCACTTTCCTTTCCCAAGCTTTGCTCCGGTTTTACCCAAATGCGATACGCAATGGTTAAGAGAGCAAGCCAAGTAATTCCTACATAAATTGCAGGACGCGAGTCTGGGAAGTAGCCCATCATGACTAAAATGAACACCATAAAACCGATTGCAAAAGCAGGTGCATATGGCCAGCCAAATACAGGGAAATCTAGTGCCTTAATTTCAGCAGTAGATAATTTACGGCGCATCGCCACTTGCGAAAGCAAGATCATGAGCCATACCCAAACAGTTGCAAACGTTGCAATTGAAGCAATGATGACAAATACATTTTCAGGAATCAGGTAGTTCAGCACCACACCAATTAACAGCACGCCAGCCATAACCACAACAGTCATCCAAGGCACACCATTACGTGAAAGTTTCTTGAACACTTGCGGTGCTTGACCACGATTTGCCATACCGTACAACATACGGCCTGCACCAAATACATCACTATTAATTGCTGAAATTGCTGCTGTCACCACCACAATATTTAAAATATTTGCAGCAGATTTAATGCCTAAGTTTTCAAAAATTTGTACAAACGGGCTGCCTTGGCTACCAATCTGGTTCCATGGGAAAATCGACATAAGTACAAAAATAGTCAGCACATAGAACAGTAAAATACGGACTGGAACGGCATTAATTGCTTTTGGTAAAGTGGTTTTCGGGTCTTGCGACTCACCTGCCGTTAGACCAATAATTTCGATCCCGCCAAAAGCGAATACCACTACAGATAAACATGCCACTAAACCTGCAATACCATGTGGCATGAAGCCATCATAAATCCATAGGTTTTGAAGCCCCGGTACAACATTGCTGTGGTCAACATGGAAACCGTAGAACATTAAACCCAAGCCACCTAAAATCATGGCAACAATGGCACTGACTTTAACAATAGAAAGCCAAAATTCGAGTTCACCAAAAACTTTTACATGAATCAGGTTAATTGCGCCTAGGAACATGATGAGAGACAAAATCCAGATCCACCGCGGTACATCGGGATACCAAAACCCCATATAAATACCAAACGCAGTGACATCGGCAATTGCAACAATCACCATCTCAAAAACATAGGTCCAACCTGTGGTAAAACCCGCCAATGGACCAATGTACTGAGATGCATAGTGGCTGAATGAGCCAGAAACAGGGTTATGGACAGCCATCTCACCCAGTGCGCGCATAACGATATAAATTGCAATCCCTGCAACGATATACGCGAGTAATACTGAAGGCCCTGCCATTTTGATGGCAGTCGCCGAACCATAGAAAAGCCCAGTTCCAATTGCTGAGCCCAATGCCAAGAAACGAATATGGCGGGTGTTTAAACCCCGCTGTAGTGTGGAGTTTTGTGACATTATAATCTCCAATCCTTGAGGAAATTTAGTTGGATTCGGCCACTCCATGTGACCGTTTTATCAATCACACTTCAGATAAACTAGGGAGTAGTTTTGGAATGAGTAACTTGTTTAGGCAACCACTCGCAAGCAATTCACTAGCCTGTTCGATATCCGGAGCAAAGAAACGATCTTCGCTGTAGTAAGGAACTTGATCGCGCAAGATTTTACGAGCTTGTTCAAGTTTAGGCGAGCTTTTTAAACCTTCACGGAAGTCTAAACCCTGACAAGCGCCTAACCATTCAACAGCTAAAATGCCACGAACGTTGTCAGCCATGTACCAAAGACGCTTACCGGCATTCGGAGCCATCGATACGTGGTCTTCCTGATTGGCAGACGTTGGTAAACTATCAACACTTGCAGGATGTGCAAGTGCTTTATTATCGCTCGCAAGTGCAGCAGCCGTCACTTGTGCAATCATAAAGCCTGAGTTAACACCGCCATTTGCAACCAAGAATGGTGGAAGTTGTGACATGTGGCGGTCCATCATCATCGAAATACGACGTTCAGACAGTGAACCAATTTCAGCAATCGCCAATGCTAAATTATCTGCCGCCATTGCAACAGGCTCTGCATGGAAGTTACCACCAGAAATCACGTCACCTTGTTCAGCAAAAACAAGCGGGTTATCCGATACAGCATTTGCTTCAATTTCTAATACTTCAGCAGCCTGACGGATTTGGGTTAAACATGCACCCATGACCTGTGGCTGGCAACGTAAAGAGTATGGGTCTTGAACTTTGCTACAGTCTTCATGTGAATGTGCAATTTCACTTGAGTCAGTTAATAGGTCACGATAAGCCGCAGCTACATCAATTTGACCACGTTGCCCACGTACTTCGTGAATACGAGCATCGAATGGGGCACGTGAACCCAACATCGCTTCAACGCTTAAGCCACCACAAACCGTTGCAGCAGCAAATAAGTCTTCAGCTTCAAACAAGCCACGTAACGCATAAGCAGTTGACACTTGTGTACCGTTTAAAAGTGCCAAACCTTCTTTAGCAGCTAAAGAAATTGGTTCTAAACCTGCAACTTTTAAAGCTTCAACAGCTGGTAACCATTCACCCTTATAACGTGCCTTACCTTCGCCCAGTAAAACTAAAGACATGTGTGCAAGTGGTGCCAAGTCACCTGAAGCACCTACAGAACCTTTCAATGGAATGTGTGGGTAAACTTCGGCATTAATTAAAGCCAACAAAGCATCAATTACTTTACGACGGATACCTGAGAAACCACGCGCCAAGCTATTTGCTTTTAACAGAATAATTAAACGAACCATTGCATCATCAAGTGCTTCACCTACACCTGCTGCATGTGACAGAACCAATGAACGTTGTAACTTTTCTAAATCTTCAGGAGCAATTTTGGTTGACGCGAGTAAGCCAAAGCCTGTGTTAATACCGTAAGCTGTACGCCCTTCATTTACAATTTTCTCAACGCAAGCCACACTTGCATCAATTGCAGATGAGGCACTTTCATCCAATTTAACTTTGATCGGGTTGAGGTACGCTTGACGTAAATCGGCTAAGGTCAGTTTTCCCGGTTGGATAAGTAATTCCATGTTGGCTTCCTAATTTTTTGCACTATATTCTGCTGAGACGGTGCTTTTCACAATTGCAAAAAGCACCGCTAGTTCTTCCATGTATTTTTATTGCGTGATCATTGGCAAGTGTAAGCCTTGCTCTTTGGCACAGTTAATCGCAATTTCATAACCTGCATCGGCATGACGCATAACACCTGTTGCAGGGTCATTGGTCAATACGCGAGCAATACGTGCAGCAGCTTCATCTGTACCATCACACACAATCACAACGCCTGAGTGTTGAGAGAAGCCCATACCTACACCACCACCGTGATGTAAAGACACCCAAGTTGCGCCGCCTGCTGTATTGAGCAACGCGTTTAATAAAGGCCAGTCTGATACTGCGTCTGAACCGTCTTGCATTGCTTCAGTTTCACGGTTAGGACTTGCAACCGAACCTGAGTCTAAGTGGTCACGACCAATCACAACTGGTGCAGACAATTCACCGCTACGAACCATTTCGTTAAATGCCAAACCAAGTTTTGCACGTAAGCCTAAACCAACCCAGCAAATACGCGCTGGTAAGCCTTGGAAGCTAATGCGTTCACGAGCCATGTCTAACCAGTGATGTAAATGTTCATCATCAGGAATTAACTCTTTAACTTTGGCATCTGTTTTATAAATGTCTTCTGGGTCACCAGAAAGCGCTGCCCAACGGAATGGACCAATACCACGGCAGAACAATGGACGGATGTAAGCAGGTACGAAGCCTGGGAAATCAAAAGCGTTTGCTACGCCTTCATCTTTCGCCATTTGACGGATGTTATTGCCATAGTCAAATGTTGGAACACCCATTTTCTGGAAATCAAGCATCGCTTGTACGTGCTTCGCCATCGACTGTTTTGCAGCTTTTACCACAGCTTCTGGTTCAGTTTTCGCACGTGCACGGTATTCATCCCAAGTCCAACCTACTGGTAAGTAGCCATTAAGTGGATCGTGTGCACTTGTTTGGTCTGTCACCATGTCTGGACGCACACCACGGCGAACAAGCTCAGGTAAAATTTCAGCAGCATTACCATGAAGCGCAATGGAAATTGCTTTACCTTCTTTTGTATAGCGGTCAATACGCGCTAAAGCGTCGTCTAAATCAGTTGCTTGTTCGTCTACATAACGGGTACGTAAACGGAAATCGATACTTGCTTGTTGGCATTCAATGTTTAAAGAACACGCACCTGCAAGTGTTGCAGCTAGAGGCTGAGCACCACCCATACCACCTAAACCAGCAGTAAGAACCCAACGACCTTTTAAGTCACCGTTGTAGTGTTGGCGGCCTGCCTCAACGAAAGTTTCATAAGTACCCTGCACAATGCCTTGGCTACCAATGTAGATCCATGAACCTGCTGTCATTTGACCATACATTGCCAAAGCTTTAGCGTCTAATTCGTTAAAGTGTTCCCAGTTTGCCCAGTGCGGTACAAGGTTTGAGTTTGCAATTAAAACGCGTGGTGCATCTTTATGAGTTTTAAACACACCAACTGGTTTGCCTGATTGAACCAATAAAGTTTCGTCAGTTTCAAGATTTTTTAGCGTATCTACAATTTTGTCGAAACATTCCCAGTTTCGTGCTGCACGACCAATACCACCGTATACAACTAACTCTTTCGGGTTTTCTGCAACGTCCGGATCAAGGTTATTCATCAACATACGTAATGGGGCTTCAGTTAACCAACTCTTAGCCGTTAATTCAGTGCCGCGTGGTGCACGAATTTCTACATCACGAAATTTTGTTGTCGTTGTTGTCACAGTCGGACTCCTTCCTTTGAGCTTACATCAGCAGAACATCACTTGTTTCTGCATTTGTATAGTAATGTATTAACTTGTATATACATCCATATACTACACAAATATTTTTCGGCGTGAAGAGGGTGACTCATATTTTTTTAAAAAAATTAAATAAGTTTATGAATTAAATTAATTTATTTTTATATTGAGCATAAAAAAGTACATATCCTCTAAGAAGACATGTACTTTTTAAGACGTAAATGATGTCTTTTTATAGCTGAATTAACTCAATGACATAGCAGCTTTTGAGTTGTTTTTTAGGAAAGTTGATCGATGTCACGCCAGATTTTTTCTCAATTTTTAATGTCTCATGAGCAGCAATCTGAACGGAATGATCATTCACATTTACTTGTGTTTCACTACCCTGATTAAAAATGAAAATCAGATCTGCCGAACTTATAAATGCCTGCTCCGCTGCATCATTCAACCACTGAAAACGGGCATGAAACTTTGCAGGATCATAAATTAAATTTAAATCTCGAATTGCCCCATTTACAAGTTCACTTTGAACCTGACTCTCACCATGAAAAGCAAAAATATCGCCTTGGTTTAGCGTTTTGGCAGGAAGCTCATCGACATACAGTACTATGCCCTGTCCATCGAGGACGCTAATAATGCGCTGCTTATTGGGAAATAACGAAAATGGTCCGGAAGTGGTTACATCTGCCATCGAAATGCGCCAATCGAAATCGGCTTCACCTTGGCTTCTGGCAATTTCTAAAGTGAAACCCGCACCGTTTTTCCAAAGCATTTTTGTATATTGATCGGCCCTGATCAATTCAATCATGGATTAAATTTCCCTTCGAGATAATAACGGCTACCTGGATAAATCAGACGTGCACTTGAAATGAGTTGTTTGTTTGACCATGTACGGCGACGGATCAGTAAACACGGTTCAGCTTTAGTAATCTTCAACCATTTACACTCTTGAGCAGATGCTAAAACCGCCTCAACAATGTGTTCACCTTCCGTCACTGGCGCTTTCGCCATGAGATAAGCATTCGGCGTAATGGTTTTAAAATCTTGTTCTAAATAATCTGGAATCAGCGCTGCATCGACTAAACGATCTTCGACCTGAACAGGTACATCATTTTCATAATGCACAATAATCGAGTGAAATAATCTTTGACCTTCGCGAGTTTGCATTAACACGCTTTGCTCTGCATTTGCATAAATTTGTTCTAAGACTAAAACTTCAGCGTGGTGCTTATGGTTTCGTGCAATAATCTCATCGGCGATATTATTAATTTGAAAAAGTGCAGTTCGGCCTTGCCCTTCAGCAACGAAAGAACCAACGCCCTGAATTCGAACGAGCAAACCCTCAGTCGTTAATTCACGTAGCGCACGGTTTACCGTCATACGGCTACAACCGAGTTGATTAACGAGTTCACTTTCCGAAGGAATTTTTTTATTTACAGCCCAAGTACCTTCATAAATCTTTTGTGAAATCAGCTGTTTTACGCGTTGATATAAAGGAACTGGACTATCAGCTTCAATTGAAAGCTCAGTATGTTCTTGTTTTGATGTTCTGGGCATAACTAATTACTCAAAAAAGGCAGCAGGCAAAAAGGTATTTTAGTTGACATGCTATGTATATACAACCACATACAACATGTTAATTTATGAATTAAATATATTTTAAGAAGTCTAAAAAATAAACATAGTTCGGTAAAAGCTAATTTAAAGTTTTATGTAGAGAAATTCAAATATATAAAGGCTTTATCAATATTTATTTAATAGTTATTTCTGCTATGCCTTAGCTCAATTCAAAGAAGCAAAAATGTAGTCTTTTTTAGTTTACGAAATGATGCGTAAAATTTTTATTTAAAATAACTGATCAATAGTATTCTGCTGCCACACAGTATATTAATAAAGCTGGAAGCACATCGAATGCGTAATTATAAAATAGATATTCTTCGAGGAATGTCTATCCTATTGGTTCTTTTACATCATTTTAATATTCCCTATAAACTCAAAGATACATGGTTAGGTTTTGATTTTTTAGGTGAAGCATTTAGCACAGTCATCGCAAGAAATGGAAACTATGGTGTCACCATGTTTTTTGTGATTTCGGGTTTTTTAATTACCCATCACACTTTAAAACGAGACAAACAATTTTCCGCAATCAACCTCAAGCATTTTTATATCCGACGGGCAGCGCGTATCTTGCCGTGTCTGATATTACTCATTTTAGGGGTAAGCATACTTGGTTCATTTGACTTAAAACCCTTTATAAACCAAGCTCCGAATGGTATTGAGGTCTCTTATCCTTTAACCATATTTGCAGCTTTAACCTTCTGGATGAATATCCTGATTATTAAATTCGGTTGGGTAAACTACGCCTTGGGCGTGTTGTGGTCACTCTCTGTGGAAGAAGTTTTCTATTTTGTTTTCCCATTATTGTGCTTGCTTACGCGTAGTAATAAGGTGTTTATTGCTGTATTGATTGGGGTAATTATTTACGGGCCTTATTTTAGATCTCTACATTTTGGAGAAGAAAGCGGTGCTTATTTATATCATTATTTTTCAAGTTTTGATGGTATAGCGGTGGGCTGTTTAACGGCGATTTTTTCTCATACATATCGACCAAACTGGACTTATAAAAAACCTTTTTCTTGGTTGCTTATTTTGAGCATGGCCGCTCTATATTTATATGCGCCAATTAAAGAAGTGAGTACATGGGGTATTAGCCTATTTGCTTTTGCCACAGGCTTACTGATTTTGTGTTTTCAACATCCTTCCGAAATGCAAGCGCATAACCTATTTACCAAAGTGATGGTCTGGTTGGGGCAACGAAGTTACGAAACTTATCTGTTCCATCTGGTTGTGCTCGGTCTTATGAAAGTTGCTTTTGTTCCAGCTCAAACCGACGCTAGCATCAAAATTATGCTTTTAATTGGTTATCTAGTTCTAACTTTTGTTATTAGCGCAGCAATTGAAAAATATTATTCCACCCCGCTTAACAGCTACATTCGAAAGATTTTTATTAAAGATAAATCATAAAAATAAGCCCCTTGAAAATAGGGGCTTTTGTTTTATTAAGCGATCAACATGGTTTCATCATCTTGCTTAAAAGGGTTCGACCAGTTCTGCCAAGCTTGTGGCCCTAAAGCCATTTCTTCATCACTTAATAAACAACCATCTAAGCGTTCTATTAAAGCTTGCTCATCCATTTGCATACCAATTAAAACCAATTCCTGACGCGCATCACCTGTGCGAGCGTCCCAGTTTTTCTTAATTTGTTCAATACTGGCGAGGTCACTCGGCCAATCTTCTTCTGAAACAGCAGCCCACCAATAACCTGCTAAACCATGTCGAGCCATTGCACCCGCTTGTGACCATGAATAAGCCAAAGTCGGTTCGGCAGCCAACCAGAAAAAGCCTTTTGAACGCACGACTCCCGGCCATTCAGCCTGCACCAAATCATAAAAACGTTCTGGATGGAAAGGGCAACGTGCGCGGTAAACAAAGCTACTGATCCCGTACTCTTCAGTCTCTGGCGTATGCTCGCCGCGTAACTCTTTTAACCAGCCCGGTGCTTGCGCGGCTTCATCAAAATCAAATAGCTGTGTATTTAAGATTTTATCTAAGGCAATTTTTCCAAATTGAGCAATTTCAATTCGAGCACGCGGGTTTAGAGTTTTTAAAATGGCGATAAGCTGGTCTTGCTGCGCCTGATCAATCAAATCAATTTTATTCAGCACAATCACATCACAAAACTCAATCTGATCAATAAGCAAATCGACCACAGTTCTCTCATCTTGCTCGCCTAATGACTCACCACGTTGTTGCAGTGAATCAACTGAACTGTAATCTTTAAGAAAGTTAAAAGCATCGACTACCGTGACCATAGTATCAAGTCGAGCAAACTCATTGAGAGAGTTTCCATCTTCATCTTCAAAGGTAAAAGTTTCTGCTACTGGTAATGGTTCTGAAATACCCGTTGACTCAATCACCAATTGGTCAAAGCGCCCTTCATCGGCTAAGCGTCTCACCTCAACCAGTAAATCTTCTCGTAGCGTGCAACAGATACAACCGTTACTCATTTCAACCAGTTTTTCATCTGTTCTTGAAAGCTCTGCCCCACCTTCACGTACTAATGCTGCATCAATATTTACCTCAGACATATCATTAACAATCACGGCAATACGGCGGCCTTCACGATTATTTAAAATATGGTTGAGTAATGTGGTCTTTCCTGCACCCAAAAAGCCAGATAAAACGGTAACAGGAAGCTTGGCAAATGAGTTGGCGATTGCAGTGTGCATGGCTTGATCTCTTTGAATAATATTTAAACTGATCATGGCTGGCCAATTAAATATGGCCAGATCACAGGCGTAACCTATTTCTAAACCCCATTAATGTTATGTTATAACATAACTATTGATCAAGTTTTTATTCCAGTTTTATCTAAGCCAATTTACTTAGTCTTTGAAAAAATTGCTTTTATAGTCACTGACAAATCGAGGTTCTATAGTGATGGTCGGGTCCCCATGAACGGAATCCCTGGCTATCAATATGAATTTGTCCCGAGGTATAAACACCAAGACCCATGTTAAGTGCTTGTCCTTTGGTTTCCCAGAACTGACAAAGTTTAGTTTTGGTTTGTTGAATATTGAACTGGTCTAAGTCGCTAGGCTGTTCTGGTCCAATTCGAAAATCAAGCGCTGCATTAAAGACATGTCGGGAAGCATCTGCCCCACCTGCACAGCGGTTTAAAGATAAAGCTCGATAGGCCGATGTCACTTCAAAATCGTTAATTACACCATCGTCAACCAATGCTTTTAAGATACTAAGCGTTGGTACAATATTGGACCAAATCTCGCGTGGTGGCACGGCATAAGGCTCCACTCCACATTTTTGCCAGTCACGAGCTGAACGCAATAACTCATAATCTGGAACTAAATTGGCAAGCCCTTTTTGCTTAAGAAATTGCTTATAAGCTTGTACAGACTGCGCATGATCTGCGGTTGCAATCCAGGCAATATAATCTTCGGGTTGTTGTTTTATTCTTACTACCGTTTTAGATGGCTGAGGCAAAGAGTGAGGATGTTTAGAAACGGTTGGCTTAGGTGTTTGAGTGGTACACGCAGTCAGAAAAAGTAAGATTAAACCTAAATAGGAATATTTCATAAATATGTTGTTCCTTCCTCAACATCGGGAAGCCTTAGTTATTCATTCAAGAGATGTTATAATATAACAGTTATAAAGTCCTTTAATTTCTGTTGTAAATTTTAAAAATAAAAAAGGACGTATACGATACGTCCCTTTTCGCTCCTAATTAAGGCCTAATTACACATCTGCTTCTAAAGCATGTACAGGCTGCTCAGCCTTTAACTTACGGCGTTTAAACTGATAAGCCACCATCAAACACAAAATCCATCCCGGAATCATCATAACCGCAACACGCATATCTGGTGTTAGCGACATGACAACTAAAATTCCAAGCATAAACGCCATGCAAAGGTAGTTGCTAAATGGATACATAAAGCTTGGGAATTTAGTGGTTTGACCTTGGCGCATCATGAATTTACGGAATTTTAAATGTGTCCATGAAATTACGACCCAGTTAATCACAATCGCTGCTACAACAAGCATCATGAGTAAGCCAAACGCTTTTTCAGGGAAAATGTAATTTAACAATACACATAAAATAGTGACTGCCGCAGAAAGGATCACTGCATTGGTTGGAATACCGCGTTTATTAATACGAGCAAATACTTTTGGTGCATTTCCTTGCTGAGCAAGGCCGAGCAACATACGGCTACTGCAATAACTTGTGCCGTTATAGACCGAAACCGCAGCAGTCAAAATCACGAAGTTGAGTAAAGTTGCAACACCTTGGCTGTCTAAAGAAGCAAACACCATTACAAAAGGACTGCCACCTTCTGCCATTTGATTCCAAGGAAATAATGAGAATAAAACAAGAAGCGTCGCAATATAGAAAATCAAAATACGATAGATAATCTGGTTTACCGCTTTAGGTAAAGTTTTATCTGGGTCTCGTGCTTCTGCCGCAGTAATACCAAAAAGCTCGATACCACCAAAAGCAAAAATAATCACCGCCATTGCCATGACCAAACCTTTAATGCCAAATGGGAAGAAACCACCCAATGCCCAAAGGTTTGAAATGCTGGCCTGTGGCCCTGCTGTACCGGTTGCAAGTAAATACGAACCGAAACCGATCATAGCTAAAATAGCTAAGATTTTGACAATGGAAAACCAAAACTCCATTTCGCCAAAAAACTTAACATGCAGCAAATTAATACCATTAATGAGAATAAAGAACGTTAGAGCGGATGCCCACGTTGGGATTTGCGGCCACCAATATTGAATATAAAGACCAATTGCACTTAACTCTGCCATACATACCAGTACGTTGAGTACCCAGTAGTTCCATCCTGACATGAAGCCTGCAAAAGGTCCCCAATATTTATAAGCAAAATGACTAAAAGAACCACTTACTGGCTCTTCGACCACCATTTCACCGAGCTGGCGCATCATTAAAAAAGCAATAAATCCGGCAATCGCATAACCCAAGATTACCGATGGACCTGCCAATTTAATCGATTGTGATATACCAAGAAACAGCCCTGTACCAATCGCTCCACCCAATGCAATCAGCTGGATGTGACGATTACTCAAACCGTGTTTCAGGTTTCCTTGCTCTTGTGTTGACATATGATTATTCTCATCCTTGTCACGTAATTTTTTTCCAATAAATTACGTATATCATAAATTGATCAGATTTTCATAGGGATTGATGAAAAAATAATTGCGATACTTTTCTCACAACCGCGCATGAAAACAGAAAATGCAAGAAATAACAATTATTATGCAATGTGTAATCAAATTATGTATTGCGTAATTTGATGAATTCAGTATTATAAGAACCATGAAGTAATTGGTTGTTCTCGGTCTCTATCAAACTCATAAGTAAAAAATGACCTCAATAAAGGTTAAAACTTACTGAGTAGCTCAGTCCCTAGACCGAACTTTTATTTGTATAAGACGCGAGATGAAGACAAGGAAGCGAAAATGGAACAAAAACTAAACTCTTTTATTGAAGTTTCACCTCAATCTGATTTCACTATTCATAATTTGCCTTATGGTATTTTTAGTAGAACAGCCGAAGGCGAGCGTCAGGTCGGTGTAGCTATCGGTGATTGGGTGATTGATCTCGCTGCTCTTGAAAAGCATGGTCTTTTAAAACTTTCAGATCAAGACACATACTTTAATCAATCTACACTTAATAAATTTATTGAATCTGGCAAAGCCAACTGGTCTAAAGTTCGTAAAACGCTACAGTCTCTTCTTTCAGTTGAAAACTCAACGCTTCAAGAAAATGAAGCATTACGTCAGGAAGTTTTAGTTAAGCAAGACAGCGTGACTTTACATTTGCCTGTCCAAGTTCCTGGCTATACCGATTTTTATTCTTCTAAAGAACATGCAACTAATGTGGGCTGTATGTTCCGTGACCCTAAAAATGCTTTGCTTCCAAACTGGAGCGAGTTGCCTGTTGGTTATAACGGCCGTGCTAGCTCTGTTGTGGTCAGCGGAACTCACGTCGTACGCCCTTCTGGTCAGATTAAGCTTCCAAATGAAGAACGTCCGGTTTTCTCAGCAACTCGCAAACTCGATTTTGAACTTGAGACTGCATTTATTGTGGGCAAACCAACTCAATTAGGCCAGCCAATTGCAATTGAAGATGCATGGGATCATATTTTTGGCATGGTTTTGCTAAATGACTGGTCAGCACGCGATATCCAGCAATGGGAATATGTTCCACTTGGACCTTTCAACGCTAAAACATTTGCAAGCTCGATTTCACCTTGGGTGGTTACACTTGAAGCACTTGAGCCATTTAAAGTTGAAGGGCCAAAACAAGAACCGAAGCCTCTCGCTTACTTACAAGAAAATATAGCGAATAGTTACGACATTAATTTGAGTGTTGAAATTCAAAGCCCAAATTCAGCACAAACTGATGTGATCTGTAAAACCAATTTCAAATATATGTATTGGTCTATGGCTCAGCAGCTGACTCACCACACGATTGCTGGTTGTAACGTTCAGGTCGGTGACTTAATGGGTTCAGGGACTATTTCAGGTTCTACACCTGACTCTTATGGTAGCTTGCTTGAGCTGACGTGGAACACCACCAAACCGTTAACACTTGCGAATGGTGAAACTCGTGGTTTCTTACAAGATGGCGATACGCTCATTATGAAAGGACACTGTGAGAAAAATGGTATTCGTGTTGGCTTTGGTGAAGTTCGAAATACGGTACTTCCTGCATTAGCTTTTGATTTTGCAGAAACTTCGGAGCCAGACTATGAAGCTGTATAGTTACTTTCGTAGCTCTGCAGCTTACAGAGTACGGATTGGCCTCAATCTTAAAAATCTCGCTTATGAAACTGCACCAGTTCATTTGGTTAAAAACGAGCAGCAAAGTGAAGACTATTTAAAGTTAAATCACAGTGCCTTAGTGCCAACTTTAGTAGATGGCGATTTAACTTTGTCACAGTCATTAAGTATTTTGGAATATCTAGATGAACAATATCCGGAAACCAAATTACTCCCAAATGATGTGAAAGAGAGAGCCAAAATCCGTGCTTTTGCACAGGCAATTGCCTGTGATATTCATCCGTTAAATAACTTACGTGTGCTGAAATATTTAAAAAATGACTTAAATGTTTCGGACGAACAAAAAAATTACTGGTATCAGCACTGGATTCTTGAAGGTTTTCAAACGCTCGAACAGCAACTTCAAGATTCAAATGGACAATTTTGCTTTGGACATGAAGCAACGATTGCCGACTGCTGCCTCATTCCACAGGTCTATAACGCGAAACGCTTCAAGATAGATTTGTCTGCGTTTCCAAAAATTGAATCAATTTATCAACATTGTTTGTCTATCCCAGCCTTCTATAAAGCGGCGCCAGAACAACAACCAGATTGGGAATAGTAAAAGGAGTTTCAACATGACATTTGCCATTAAAAAAATACATCACGTTGCATATCGCTGTAAGGATGCGAAAGAAACTGTTGAGTGGTATAAAAAAATGCTCAACATGGACTTTATCTTAGCTTTTGCTGAAGACCATGTACCTTCAACGAAAGCCTTCGACCCTTATATGCATTTATTCCTAGATGCTGGTCAGGGCAATGTGTTGGCATTTTTTGAGTTACCAACCCAACCAGAAATGGGCCGAGATGAAAACACGCCTCAATGGGTACAACATATTGCCTTTGAAGTTGAAGATTTAAATGCCCTTTTAGCTGCCAAAAAACATTTGGAAGACAACGGCGTTAAAGTGCTAGGTATTACTAACCATGGTATCTTCCATTCAATTTATTTCTTTGACCCAAATGGCCATCGTTTAGAACTGACTTATAACGATGTACATGCTGAAGAGAAAATTGCAAAAATTACTGAAGAAATGAAAACTGAAATGTTAGATGAATGGAGCAAAACCAAACGTGCTCCACACCATACTCATTTCTTGCATGAAGAAGAATTAGGCGCATAATTCTTTCAAAGCAATTGTTTCAAAAGTCGGCATTGGTGGGAATAGTTTGAATGAACTGTTCTATATCAATGCCGATTTATATTGTTTAAATCTACTAAACTTCTATCAATTTACGCTATAAATGAAAGATGAAGGTGTTTGTAAGAATTGTTGATTATTAAACATGTGAATTTCGCTAATAGAAAAAGGTGATTTCTATTTTTCTATAGGCTCAGGCATGATGTAAATCGCATCAATTCCAATTTATGTTTATACATAACTGTTTAACTGCTGAAGTAAATCGATTAAGGGTATTTAAATGATTGAAGAAAAAATATCTGGGGGGGTTCAATCACTTGAAGTTGGCTTATCCGTACTAAATGCCCTTTTAGAGCACAATCAACCGATTATTCTCAAAGACTTATCGAGTAAGCTTGAGATGCATCCTGCCAAAGTACACCGTTATTTGGTGAGCTTAATTCGCATGGATTACGCCAAACAGCTTGAAGACGGTCAATATGCTCTAGGCGATCAGGCATGGCGTTTAGGCTTAAACTGCATTCAGCACAGTGACACTTTACAGTTGGTACAACATCTAATTTACGACCTACAAAGCAAAATTGGCTGTGGCATTCAAATTAGTAAATGGTCGCCAAAAGGCCCTGTGGTGGTTCAATCTATTGAATCTAATCACCCTATTTCGATTGTGACCAAAGTCGGTTCAATTATGCCTTTAGTCAATTCTGCTGCAGGACGTTTATTTGCTTCTTACCTTCCGGAGCATTTTATTCGTCCATTGCTAGAAGCTGAATGGCAAAAACATCAAGAACTTGGGCTAAACATTGCACCACATAATTGGGAAGAGTTTTTAGAACTTAAAGAGACGATTCGCCAGCAACAAATGTCTGCGGCTAAAGGTGATTTACTTACGGGTATTAACGCTGTAGGTCTGCCAGTATTTAACTCAAACCAAGGGATTGAGTTTTGTATTGTGGCGCTTGATAGCGAAATGTTTTTACCCGTTGACCCACAAAGTAAAATTATTGAAACACTTAAAAATGAGATTAATTCGATTAATCAATACATTAAAAGCCGCTAAATCAATAGCTATAAAAAAACCAAGAGCATTGCTCTTGGTTTTTTTAGATTAGAGACAAAGCAAAACTTATTTTGCTTCGAGAACACCACGGCGAATTTGGTCACGTTCAATCGATTCAAACAATGCCTTGAAGTTACCTTCACCAAAACCATCGTCATCTTTACGTTGAATAAATTCGAAGAAAACTGGCCCAATCATATTTTGAGAGAAGATTTGCAATAAAAGCTTCTTCTGACCATCTTTAGTATTACCATCAAGCAAAATACCGCGCTGTTTTAATTCATCAGTCGGTTCGCCATGCTCAGGTAAGCGATCTTCCAACATTTCATAATACGTGTTTGGCGGTGGAGTCATAAATTGCAGACCCAAGCCTTTTAACTTATCCCAAGTCGAAATTAAGTCATCACAAATAAATGCAATATGCTGAATACCTTCGCCATTAAAATCAGCTAAGAATTCTGCAATTTGGCCGTTACCTTTGTCTGAATCTTCATTTAAAGGAATACGGATCATGCCATCTGGAGCAGTTAATGCTTTAGATGTTAAACCTGTATATTCACCTTTAATATCGAAGTAACGAATTTCCTGGAAGTTAAAAATCTTCTCGTAGAAGTTCGCCCAGTACTCCATACGGCCTTTGTAGACGTTATGAGTTAAGTGGTCAATTTCTTTTAAGCCCGCACCTTCAGGGTTACGCTGGGTATCATCAAAGAAAATAAAGTCATTTTCATAAATGTCGCGGTCAACTAAGAAGATTGGCATGCCACCAATACCTTTAATTGCCGGAATGTTAAGCTCCATTGGCCCAACATTCGAATACATTGGTTCTGCACCAAGTTCAACAGCCTTTTTAAAAGCTTTTGCCGCATCACGAGTTTTGAATCCCATTGCGCAAGCAGATGGACCATGCTCATTAAAAAAGAATGAAGCATAAGATTCTGGCTGATAATTCAGGATAATATTGATATTTCCTTGACGCCATAAGTACGCTTTTTTCGATTTATGCTTGGCTACTTTTGAAAAGCCGATTGTTTCAAAAATTGGATCTAATTCATTTTCTTTTGAAACAAACTCAATAAATGCAAAACCGCATAATTCTAATGGGTTCTCTAAAATATCCATCTAGTTTCCCTCTGGTAATTACCTGATCCGTTTACTTCTCATGCTGATCTGGTCAGCTCCTTTCTCTATAGAATACGTATTTGCTGGGAGAGTGTTTGAACCGTCAAAATGCCTTAGCCCAACGCATCCTATGAGAAAAAAACCAATAACTAAAACGAAGATTGAGTGAGCTCAAAGCCGATGATTAATTTCCCTTCTATATGGTCTTTGTTTTCCATACACACTGTCCTTTCTTATCTAAAAGTACGATTGAGATTTTTCAATAATCCTTTAAAAATCGTCTTTTCCTAAAGTCATTCCTAGATTTATGGAAGCCAACATCCTTGTTGGACCTCCAATGGCCATTTACCTTAAAAACAGATGCTACTAAAAACAATTAAATTATGCAATACATAATTTAATTATGAATTGTGTAATTTATTAATCGAATTACGCCATTTGTTTGTGCTTGTTTTAGATTTCATATTTTATAAATCATTGGGTACACTCACATGGCTTTTAAAGTTCTAATGACGGAAAACCCATGCTTTTAATCAGTGCCTGTTTAATTGGGGAGCCTGTACGCTACGATGGGCGCTCTTGCTTGCACACTACGCTTCAGCAGTTATTTTTAAATAAAAAAGCCCATGCACTTTGCCCAGAGTTATTAGGTGGATTTAGCACCCCTCGTCTACCCGCAGAAATTGTGGGAGGAACAGGTCAAGATGTACTTGATGGCAAGGCAAAAATCGCGGATTCATCTGGTTTAGATGTAACTGAGCTATATTTAAAAGGCGCCTACCGTACTTTAGAAATTGCACGGCAAATACAAGCAACTTGCGTGGTTTTAAAAGAAAATAGTCCGTCTTGCGGTAGCCAAAAAATTTATAACGGTACTTTTCAAGGTGAGAGAATTACAGGTGTGGGAATTACCACAGCACTGTTACAGCGCCATGGCTTTAAAGTAATTTCTGAAAATGAGATTGAAGAATGGTTAGCAACACATCCTCTTTAAGGTTGTGTTGATTTACCTAATCAAAAACCTCTTAATTGCTTTCTAAAACGGAAACAGAAAGCACTCAATACACAAGCTATTAAATAGCTTATGGCTGCCATACTCCAAAAACCATAAATTCCCATTGCAGAAATCGAGTGACTCCCCCAATGCAGCCCTTTATAAGCCATCCACCAACCACCACCCAATCCGAAACATAGCACCACGACTAAAAAAATCAGCATGGGTAAAATCGACACATCCCAACAACGCAGCAAAGAGGTTAGTAAAGACATTAAGCCATCTAGAAAATGAGACATGCAGACAATCAACAGCAGTGATGCTGCCAAAATCTGTACAGCCAAATCATCTGAATAGAACGTGACAATTAAGTCCCGCTCCAACCATAAACACAGGGACAGACTGCCACTCACTGCCATAATTACCCATATACTTTGTCTGGCAATTTTGTTTGCTTCGTCCATGTTCCCGCTGCCCATAGACCTCGACACCAAAATGCTATAAGCCGAGGCAATTGAGGAAGGAAAAATAAACATGAAGCCGCCCGTACTCGCGACAATTTGATGGGCTGCAGACACCACACTCCCGAAAGGCAAAATTAAAATAGCAACCGAACAAAATGCAACAACATCCATCAACGCCATGATCGCGGTAGGTATCCCTATTTTTAAAATCATACGCAGACTTTGTCGGCTATCTTCAACTGACCGCTCTGGATGTTCAATAAAGATGTATCCTTTCTCCAAGAAAAACAGGTAATAAACAGCCAACATAAACCACCGAACAATAATAGTGGCTAATAAAGCTCCTATCGCACCGAGTGGCGGAATTGAAAATGAAGCAACACCATAAATTAAAAGATAGGACAAAATAATTTTAAGAATGAAGAAAAGACTATCTGATAATAAAACCTTGTGTGCATTTTCAGTGACCTGAGACAAAGCTGTAAATAAACGCATCAGTAAATGCGCAGGTAAAATAAATACCAAAGCCCAAATACAGTTTTTAGTAATTGAAACGACATGTTCAGATGCACCAAATAATTTTGGTAAATCACGGAATACGTAAAGCAGGCCAATACTGATCAATGCCGAACATAACATTAGCCAAATGCCTTGAATAAAAATCTGACGTATACGCGGTAAATCATGGCAACCATATGCTTCTGAAAGCTTGAGTATCACACCTTGCAGAATCCCCATCCCAATGACATAAATCACTGTATATAAAGATAAGGTTACCGATAATGCAGCGACATGGTCATTGCTAAAATGCCCTACATACGCAATATCAACCAATCCACTTAAAACTACAATTAAATTGCTAGAAAGCATGGGTATAAATAATTTAAAAATCTGGTTCATCAAAAAAAGCCTTATCTTTTTCTTTGCGATTTATGTTGATATTCACGTTATTTTTAATGCATCAATTCAAAGCAAAAGACATACCAGTTCTAAATTCAGCTCTCCCTAAAATGTTCTTTAAATAAAAAAGCCAAACTATTCGTTTGGCCTTTTTTTAATGTGTGTTGTATACAGTTATTCCTGTTTGTGTTTACTTGCCCAATAAGTTGCAAGCGCCGGGCCCGAAATATTATGCCAAAGACTGAAAATAGCACTCGGTACTGCTGTAATCGGAGAAGCCGCAAAATGTACTGCCGCAAGCGCTACGCCTAAGCCTGAGTTTTGCATACCGACTTCTACCGCAATTGCTTTACTGTCTGCATAAGGCAATTTGAAGAAACGCGCTGCGGTAAAACCTAATAAATAACCAAGCCCGTTATGTAATACCACTACCGCCAAAATGAGCAAACCCGATTGAAAAATAGCTGCTTTACTGCCGCCAATAATGGCTGCCACAATAGCAACAATTGCAATCACTGAAACTAAAGGCATGACTTGAATATAAGATTCGACCTGACGTTTAAGCCAAGTTCGCAAAATCAGACCAATCACAATCGGAAGTAGTACAACCTGCAAAATCGAAATAAACATCGAAGCCGCGTCAATCTTTAACCATTGGCTGGCAAGCAGATAGAAAATTGCAGGCGTTAACACAGGAGCCAAGAGTGTTGATACCGATGTACAAGCGACCGATAAAGCCACATTGCCTTTGGCCATATAGGTAATGACGTTTGAAGCTGTTCCCCCTGGGCAACAACCGACCAAAATAACGCCGACTGCAATTTCAGGAGGCAAATTAAATAATTTACACAGAACAAATGCCAAACCGGGCATCACGACAAACTGCGCGACAACCCCAATTAACACGGCTTTAGGGCTTTGTAGTACCCCTTTAAAGTCATCAACGGTCATGGTCATTCCCATGCCGAGCATAATAATGCCCAAGATCCATGGAATATAAGCTTTCAGCCAAACAAAAAATTCAGGCTGCCATAACGCCAGAGCTGCAAAAATAATTACCCATAGGGCAAACGTCTTTTGAACAAACTGAGTAAAACGTAATAATGCAGACATACTGTTCATCCATACCAAATCGCAATTAAAGTCCAAGCATCAAAATCAGTATCTCTAGCATTCATTCAACAGATCAGTTGATTGAATACGGACAACGCCTTGCTGCTGCATGGCTTGCCATGCCTGCTCTAAAGAGCCATTGAGATTAATGCCTTTACAGGCATCTTCAATCACTAAAGTTTTAAAGCCTAGTTGAATGGCATCTAAAGCAGTCCATGCGACACAAAAGTCTGTAGCTATACCGACCACATAAACCGTATCAATGCCGCGCTCTTTTAAGTAACCCGTTAAACCCGTCATTGTGGCGTGGTCTGCTTCCACAAAAGCCGAGTAACTATCAATATGAGCATGAAAACCTTTTCGGATAATCAGTTGAGCTGACGGGATATTTAAATCCGGATGAAACTCGGCATCATACGTGCCTTGTACACAATGCTTAGGCCAAAGCACTTGTGGTCCATAGTCAAGTTCAATAGTTTCAAATGGCTGCTTACCCGAGTGGTTAGCTGCAAAAGAAATATGATTATCTGGATGCCAGTCTTGTGTAAGAATTACATTTTCAAAACAACCCGCCAATTGGTTAATAGTTGGAATAATTGTATCGGCGTCGGCAACTGCTAAGTTCCCACCTGGCGTAAAACCATTTTGTACATCAACTACGACTAAAGCCGCATTTTGTGGTTGTTTATTCATTTTCATGCCATCTTAAGTCCCATTCGGGAGAAATATGCATTTTATCTTGCCATAAAAAAGACAGTGTTAAGTAGAAACTGGAAGAATTGCACCATATTGTCATCTTTACTGTCTTTTATTTGAAATGATCAAATTGGCATTCTATGTTTCGCTCAAGTTTACATAGGGTTTATCAGTTAAGCATATTGTTCTTATGCGTCTGATCAGTCATAATTTGCATAATTGTCATTCAACAATCTGTTATTGTTAGAACTGGACAATCAAAATACTGCAACCATCCCACATTTTGTTTTTCTTACCTCAGATTCGGATGGATAAATAGGATATTTTTTAAAATGACTCAGCAAGCACAGACCATTCAAGGCTCAATCGTCGCAATTGTCACTCCCATGTTGAAAGATGGCGGTGTAGATTGGAAGGGTCTTGAGAAGCTGGTTGAGTGGCACATAGAACAAGGTACAAACAGTATTGTAGCCGTCGGTACAACCGGCGAAGCCTCAACATTGAGCATGGAAGAGCACACACAGGTTATTAAAGAAATTATTCGTGTAGCCAATAAACGTATTCCAATTATTGCCGGTACTGGTGCAAACTCAACCCGTGAA
Source organism: Acinetobacter sp. AOR41_HL (assembly GCF_027854645.1). Classification (NCBI taxonomy): domain Bacteria; kingdom Pseudomonadati; phylum Pseudomonadota; class Gammaproteobacteria; order Moraxellales; family Moraxellaceae; genus Acinetobacter; species Acinetobacter sp. AOR41_HL. The sequence goes on from NZ_JAKTHZ010000042.1 coordinate 44,305, forward strand.
GCAATCGAATTAACTAAAGCTGCTAAAGACCTCGGTGCTGATGCAGCTTTACTTGTAACGCCATACTATAACAAACCAACCCAAGAAGGCCTTTACCAGCACTACAAGGCAGTTGCTGAAGCTGTTGAATTACCTCTTATTCTCTATAACGTACCTGGTCGTACAGGCGTAGACTTGTCAAACGATACAGCAGTACGTTTAGCAGAGATTCCTAACATTGTGGGTATTAAAGACGCTACAGGTGACGTACCTCGTGGTAAAGCCTTAATTGAAGCTTTAAACGGCAAAATGGCTGTTTACTCAGGTGACGATGAAACTGCATGGGAACTTATGCTTCTTGGCGCAGACGGTAATATCTCGGTTACTGCAAATATTGCACCTAAGGCAATGAGCGAAGTATGCGCGGTTGCAATTGCTAAAGATGAGCCACAAGCGAAGACGCTTAACAATAAGATTGCAAATTTACACAATATTCTATTTTGCGAATCAAACCCAATTCCTGTGAAATGGGCACTACATGAGATGGGACTGATTGATACTGGTATTCGTTTACCACTCACTCCTCTCGCTGAGCAATATCGCGAACCTCTCCGCAATGCCCTAAAAGATGCGGGAATTATTTAATAAGAGCAATTTATGATGCAATTACGTCTTGGTTTAGTCCTTGCAGTTTCAGCCTTAAGTTTAGCTGGCTGTGGTCGCTTCGCACTCAATAATCACTCTTTAGATTATAAAAAAGCAAAGCAACTCGCCCCGCTTGAGTACCCTGCCGATGCAACTGTACGACCAGCGACTCCTTTGTATCCTGCACCAACAGTAGACCAGCTCGCTATCGATCATGCGCCGAAGTTTGAAAACAAGCGTGGCAACCGTTTTGCATTGCCACGTCCTGAACAAACCCAAGCTGATACAGCAGACACATCTGCTCAATCAGGTAGCGCGCTTAGTCGCCCTCAACTTGTAACAGATGGTAATAAGAATCCACTGTTAAAAATTGATGGAAGTACTGCCGAGATTTGGCAATACACCAAAGCAACCTTGAGCACGTTAAATTACAATGTTATCGCTCAAGGCAGTAATCAAGCGACGATCAAAGTAAATGACAAAACTTATGTGCTTAAACTGACTGGTGTTGGCTCTAGTCATAGCCTTGCTCTCTTTAATCCAGACAACACTTTTGCAAGCCCTGATGTTGCTGCGGAAGTGTTAAACCAGATTTACCAAAATTGGCCAGCCTAGTCGTTTACTAGGCATTTTTTTTTAAAAGGTTCCCTCATGTTAAAACAAACCTTGCTCTATACTGGTAAAGCAAAATCTGTATATGAAACAGACAATGCCGACCATCTGATTTTAGTCTTTCGTGATGATGCCTCTGCGTTCAATGGCGAAAAAATCGAACAACTAGATCGTAAAGGCAAGGTGAACAACCGTTTTAACGCCTTCATCATGGAAAAGCTTGCTGAAGCGGGTATCGAAACGCATTTTGAAAAATTGCTTTCTCCAACTGAAGTTCTTGTTAAAAAACTTCAAATGATTCCTGTTGAATGTGTAATCCGTAACTACGCAGCTGGTTCTTTATGCCGTCGTTTAGGTGTAGAAGAAGGTAAAGAGCTTACTCCTCCTACATTTGAATTGTTCTACAAAGATGATGGCCTAGGCGATCCAATGGTTAACGAATCTCAAGCGATTGCTTTAGGTTGGGCGACTGCTGAACAGTTAGAACAAATGAAAGTGTTAACTTATAAAGTAAATGATGTATTAAAAGCATTATTTGCTGAAGGCAACATGATTTTGGTGGACTTCAAACTTGAATTTGGTGTTTTCCATGACCGCATCGTACTTGGTGATGAATTCTCTCCAGACGGTTGCCGTTTATGGGATAAAGACACTAAGAAGAAACTCGACAAAGACCGTTTCCGTCAAGGTTTAGGCGGTGTTGTTGAAGCTTATGAAGAAGTTGCTGCTCGTTTAGGCGTAGATTTATCTGACATCTAATTCGTCAGCTTCATTAAAAAAACCGGGCATTTCAGCTCGGTTTTTTTATTTCCAGCACCCAAGAATTTAAGGAAAGTAGACAGATTTGTATATTTAATTAAATTATGACTTGCACAATCTAAAAACAAAGCACTAAAATCTAAAAAAACATTAATTGCATCACAATAATTAAATTTAAAGTATGGTGAATCCAATGAAACTATTTAAGCCTGAAAAGAAATTAATGAATCACTCGATACATTTTGGTGAAAACCCATTAGTGATTTTATCTAATTTTAGCGATTCTGCTTTGAAACAAGGTTGGAGCCAAGCTGAAGTAGAAACCGTTATTTCTGAAGCTTCTCAAGGTGACTATATGAAACTCATACGTACATTGAGAACATATACATTACTTTAATTCTCTGCGTTGCTATAAGCGCTCAATCTCAAACCTAACTAGTTTATAGAGAACGCTCGCCTTTCACTCGGGCGGTAAATAGTCTTGCCATACGATACTCTCAATCTCTTTTTATACTTAATGGTCTTATCTGGTTAATTACGTTCATCCGTATATTATTTTGCTTACTGCCGTACCCTTCAATTTATAAAAAGACACATAAAGCTGGTAGGAATAAACTGGATTTATCCCGAATGCTGCCTTAACAATGAATAAAAATAATAAGTAAAAAATATTTATTCAGTGAGGAGCAAATCTGATGGATCATGAAATAGAGGAAAAAAAGGTCGAGCAAACCTTAAGCTGGCGTGAAAAAATGGCAGTAGAAGAACACGAGAAACTGTCACCCCGTTTAGTCTATGAAATTATCCGCCGTGATGGTGCGGAAGAACTGGATCGCCCGACAGCTGCACTGATCTTTTCAGGAATTGCTGCTGGTTTGGTCATTAGTTTCTCATTTGTATTTAAAGCGATTATTGCTTCTTATATCCCAACTGATGCCATCTGGACCGATTTAATCACCAATTTTGGTTATACCATTGGGTTCCTGATTGCTATTTTGGGCCACATGCAACTCTTTACCGAAAATACCATTACTACAGTTGTGCCCTTATTTAAACCTTTTAGTTTGGACAAATTACGAGCTGTGGGGCGTTTATGGGGGATTGTGATTCTATGCAATATCATTGGAACAGCTTTGGCGAGTTTATTTTTCCTGACCACAGACCTGTTTACTCCAGACATTGATAAAGCACTAGATGAGCTGGCGCATCATGTTGCATCTTTTTCTGCAATCCAGAACCTGCTTAAAGGGGTTATGTCGGGACTTTTAATTGCGGCATTGGTGTGGATGCTGCCTTCGGTCAGCAATAAATTCCTAGTCATCTTTTTCATGACTTATCTGATAGGACTAGGCGACTTTACCCACGTTGTGGTTGGTTCTACCGAAATGTCCTATCTGGTCTGGCAAGGAGAGGCTTCTATTGGCGAATATCTATTTAATTTTCTAATTCCAACTACTATTGGAAACATTATTGGTGGTACAGGTGTGTTTACCCTACTAATTTACGGTCAGGTCACTGAAGAATTGGATTAGCAAGAAGCAATAGAGAACTATTGCTCCTGCTGCCATCGGCGTTGCTGGAGGCGCTCACCTTCAACTTCACGCTTGTTTCTCGCCGACTCATAAAGTTTAGTTCCCTTCAACTCAGGTGGTAAGTAGTCTTGCAGCACAAAGTGCTCTGGGTAGTCATGAGGATAGAGATAATTAATTCCATAACCTTGCTGTTTCATCAGTTTGGTCGGTGCATTTCTCAAGTGTAAAGGCACTGGTAAATTTGCCGTTTTCTCAGCAAGTTCTAAGGCCTTATTAATCGCCAAATAAGTACTGTTACTTTTCGCGCTGGTTGCTAGGTAAACCGCGGTTTGACCCAAAATAATTCGCGCCTCAGGCATTCCAACTGCCTGTACAGAACGGAAACATTCACCAGCAAGCAATAGCGCATTTGGATTCGAATTTCCAATATCTTCTGAGGCAGCAATCAGCATACGTCTTGCAATAAAAACCGGATCTTCCCCGCCTTTGAGCATACGAGCCATCCAGTACAGAGCAGCATCTGGATCACTACCACGAATCGATTTAATAAAAGCAGAAACGAGGTCGTAATGCTGTTCACCCGATTTGTCATAACGCGCAATATTTTGCTGAGCGACTTTTACAACCACAGCATTGGTAATGGTATTTTCAACTTCTGGCTCAAAAGTACTTGCAATTAAGTCTAGTAAATTTAGTGCTTTACGGGCATCACCTGCTGCAAACTGTAAAAGAGCATCATACTCTTCAATATGAATGTAGCGTTCTTTTAAGAATTTATCGTTTTGAAGTGCATTGTTAAGTAAAGTCTGAATTGCCTCACTGTCTAAACTGTTTAAGGTATAGACCTGACAGCGCGATAAAAGTGCACTATTGACTTCAAAAGACGGGTTTTCAGTGGTCGCACCTATTAAGGTGATTTTTCCTTTTTCCACGGCACCTAATAATGCATCTTGCTGTGATTTATTAAAGCGATGGATTTCGTCAATAAAAACTACAGGTGTGAGTAAATCACCACTTTCTGCAATCACTTCACGTAATTCTTTTACGCCCGTATTCAGCGCAGATAAGCTCACAAACGGACGATCTATTGCCTGAGCTAAAAGCAAAGCAATTGTCGTTTTACCGACGCCTGGAGGCCCCCAAAAAATAATAGAAGGCAAATGTCCCTGATCAATCATTTGACGTAAGGGTGCATGTTCACCTAACAAATGATCTTGCCCAATAATTTCAGACAAGTCTCTCGGGCGCAGGCGTTCAGGAAGTGGAATATGGGTGTCTGACATCTCAAATAGCTTTATCGTCTTTTCACTATAGTCTATTGTGTCTCACAGAAATCTACAATTTGAATCTATGAGACCCATCCTTTATTTATAGGCTAACTCAAGGCCTTAAGAGAGTTTCTTACTCAGCTTGAGTAAGCGAGCATTGGGGCCATCTTCAATTATCCAAATTGAACCGTCTTGTGCTTCATGTAACCCACGAATACGTTGCTTCATCTCTAATCTTTGCACTTCTTTTACGGGCTTATGCTCTAAATCTACAACTACAATGGCTTGTGAAGACAACCCACCAATTAAGGCTTTATTTTGCCATGCCGGAAATTGTTGCCCGCGATAAATAATTAAGCTCGACGGTGAGATTACAGGAGTCCAGTCTATCTCGGGTGCTTTAAACTCTGGGCGAGTGTTATGATCTGGAATAGGCTGACCTGAATAATGGTCGCCATTTGAAACAACCGGATACCCATAGTTTTCACCTTTAACGATGATATTAAGCTCATCACCACCTTTAGGCCCCATCTCAACCACCCATAGCTGTCCTTGGCGGTCAAAGGCCATGCCTAAGGGATTACGGTGTCCAAGTGACCATATTTCAGCAGTAACACCGCCTTGCTTATAAAAAGGGTTACCTACAGCTGCTGAACCGTCATCATTTAAACGTAGAATTTTACCCAAATTACTTTTCATGTCTTGGGCAGGGTCAAACTTTTGGCGCTCACCTGAACTGACCCAAAGCTTACCATCTGCGCCAAAAAGCATACGATGCCCATAATGGCCCTGTCCTGAAACTTTAGGTACTTGCTGCCAAATCTGCTTTATATACTTAAGTTTTGGCTGATTAGGGTTAGATAAATCTAATTTTGCACGTGAAATCACCGCACCAGATCCACCCTGCCCTTTGGCCGCATAACTGAGATATATCCAGTGATTTTCGGCAAAATCTGGATGCAAAGCGACATCTCCTAAACCACCTTGGCCACCATAGTTCACCGCTGGAACATCCTGAACATCTTGTACTTTTTTATTTTGGGGATTAAAAATTTTTAATTTACCTTGCCGTTCAGTGACTAATAAACGTTGGTCCGGCAAAGTGGTAATTGCCCAAGGCTCATTAAAATGTGCGACTGCCTCGACCTGATAAACTTGTTTGGCACCACTAGTTTGCTCTGTTTTTGCAGTTGTATTTTGTTCAGGACTTTTTGAATTAGTATTATTAGACCCGCAGGCCATTAACAAGAAGAAACTACTACATAATAAGGGGGCTGCTAGTCGTTTCATCATTTTTATCTCCTTTTGCTTTTATTTTTATATAACGGAGATAGTTAAAAACTTTACGATTAAAATGTTACTTTATTATACGCTGTAATTAAAAATGCCCATCGGGAGCATATTAACGCACCCAACGCACCACATAATCTTCTAGGTCATCTTCATGTACATCAGTTTCAGGAATACATCGTCCTGCAACCGACTTTTTCGCTTTCACTACGCTTTGTCTCGTACCCGTATTTAAATAGTGCCAAGAAGGTAAATTCTTACCTTCATTCAACCGTTTATAGGCACAGCTCGATGGTAACCAGTGTATGGTTTTTAAGCTTTCCGGCGTCAACTGTAAACAGTCAGGAACTTGCTGCTGACGATTTGAATAGTCTGAACAACGTCCGGTAGAGCAATCCAGCAATTTACACGCTACCTTGGTGTAAGCTACTTCATGGGTATCTTCATCTTCTAGCTTGACCAGACAACATAAACCACACCCATCACACAAAGCTTCCCACTCAGGCTGTGTAAGCTGCTCAAGCGTATAATTTTTCCAAAACAATGGACGAAGTGAGGTCTCGGTAGACATAGGTTTTAACAGCTATATACATAAAGCAAACTCAGATTATAGCATTGAAGTAATCTCTGCTTAAGGAAAGAAACCGTATTTTTAGCATCACAAAATGATTGTTTAATATACATTTCAACCACATAAACGACACATTCCGTGTAAAAAACACGCTATATAGTAAAAACACAATGAAAAATAAGGAGGACAGCATATGTTCCGTTGGGCAATAATTTTTGCAGTGATTGCACTCATTGCCAGTCTATTAGGGTTTGGTGGTGTTGCAGGGTTATCTAAAGACTTTGCCGTGATTTTATTAGTTGTGGCTGTAATTCTCGCTGTTATTGGTTTTATTTCGCGAGGCCGAACCTAATTTAATTATGACCATATAAAAAAGAAGGAACCTGTTCCTTCTTTTTTATTGCCCAAATGTTTCTATGTTTTTCTTTTGATGTAGATTTTTACATAGTTATTTATATAGCTTTTATTTTTTATGCTTTAATCAAGTGTATTTAAACCAAGTTAAATTTCAGGATTAATGTCATGAGTACAGCAATTAAAACCCGTGAAATTCAATACACTGCACCAGATGGCAGCCATTTAATTGGTTACTTTGCAGCTCCAGAAAGTGAGACCCCTGTACCTGGTGTCATTATTGGTCCTGAGTGGTGGGGACGTAACGAATACACTGAACAACGTGCGCGTGAACTTGCTGAACACGGCTATGCTGCACTTGCAATTGATATGTATGGCGATAAAAAAGTGACGACGACTGCTGCTCAAGCTTACGAATGGATGATGCAGACATTTGAAGAGTTAGACACGGTGACTGACCGCGCTAATGCAGGGCTTCAAACTTTAGCTGCTCAACCAGAAGTGAATAGTGAAAAACTTGCAGCAGTAGGGTTTTGCTATGGTGGCAAAGTGGTACTCGATTTAGCTCGCTCAGGTGCTCCCCTCAAAGCAACAGCGACATTTCATGGTACATTAACTCCTAAGGCACCTGCTCAAAAAGGCAACATTCAAGGTGAGGTTCTGGTTCTACATGGTGAACTAGACAGCATGGTCACCTTAGAAGATGTTGCTAATTTTGAAAAAGAGATGCAAGCTGCTGAGGTTAAACATGAAGTAGTGGTTTTAAAGGATGCTAAACATGGCTTTAGTAACCCGCTTGCAGATGAAAGAGCTAAAGCGAACGGCGTAGATCTTGGCTACAACAGCGAAGCGGAAAAACAAGGCCTTGCTAAAATGTACGCTTTATTAGAACGTACTTTAAAATAAAAGAAGCAAATTTGGAGCAAATGGTTCTTTTTTCGCATTTGCTCCCTTAAATCTTTATGACTTTGCAATATTTTTCCTGTATTTTTTAAACCATACTTCAATAACTATACTCCCGTTGAGCTAGAGCAAAGCCTAGTCTTATTTCCCGCACTCGGGGTTTAATGGAATAACATGAGAGGATACAACAATGACTGACAAGAAATGTCCGTATTGCAATTTTGATGAATATGACATCATTGATAAGAATGAATTTGCTGTAATTTTACCTGACCCAAATCCGTTGTCTAAAGGCCACTGTGTAGTGACTCCACTGCGCCATGTAAGTTCGTTTTTTGACATTACCTCTAAAGAGCATGAAAGCTTACTGACACTTCTTGAAATTGCCCGTCATGAAACACAGCTTCGTCATCAACCAGCTGGTTTCCATATTGGCTTTAATGATGGTGAAGTGTTTGGACAAACTTCTGACCATTTCCATATTCATGTCATTCCTTACTACAAAAACCAGCCGTTGAAACTTGATCAACGTTGGGGCGTAAAAGAGGATTAATCCTTTTTATGCTTGAAGCAGAGACTACTCGTTTTAAAGTAGTCTCTATTTTAACAGGCTCGTTCTGATTGCTTGCTTTAAACAAAACTTAAGCCAAATTTCAGCTATAATTTAGCCCTTACTTTTCTTCTATAGCTGTTCATGCCTGAATTTTCTTTTTCTGATGCCCTCTTAAACTGGTTCGATCACCATGGTCGGCATGATTTGCCTTGGCAAGTCGCAGATGATCCATACAAAGTCTGGGTTTCTGAAATTATGTTACAGCAAACTCAGGTAAAAACAGTTCTTCAATATTTTGACCGCTTTATGGAGCGCTTCCCAACTGTAGAAGCTTTAGGCCATGCAACTTGGGATGAAGTAGCCCCTTATTGGGCAGGTCTTGGCTATTACGCTCGTGCACGCAATTTGCATAAAGCTGCTGGCCTTGTAGCACAGCAAGGCAAATTTCCTGAAACCCTAGAAGAATGGATTGCACTACCCGGCATTGGTCGCTCGACTGCAGGCGCGCTTATGTCTTTAGGTTTGCGTCAGTACGGCGTGATTATGGACGGCAACGTGAAGCGCGTTTTAGCTCGTTTCTTTGCCATTGAGGATGACTTAAGCAAGCCACAACACGAACGTGAAATGTGGAAACTCGCTGAAGAGCTATGCCCAACCCAACGCAACCATGACTACACTCAAGCGATTATGGACTTGGGTGCAACCATCTGTACACCTAAAAAGCCTCTTTGTTTATATTGCCCAATGCAATCTCATTGTCAGGCTTATCAGCAAGGTTTAGAACAAGAATTACCTTTTAAAAAACCGAAAAAAACACCACCTGTTAAAACGGCAGATGTTCTTATTATTCAGTGCGAAGATGAATGGTTCTGGCAGCAACGCCAAGCTCATGGTCTATGGGGCGGTTTATTTTGTTTACCTATTTTAGAAAATGAAAATGAGCGTCTGAGCCTAAGCCAGCAATTTAAACTACAACCTCAAGCACAAACCTTTCAGATTAGTCATAGCTTCACCCACTTCACATGGTTACTTAATGCTCATGTGTTCCACGTGGAACCTGATCAAAAAGAACATCTGGCGATTGAACTTGAAGGCCAATGGCTAAGTCCGGAACAAGCTGTCGCTAAAGGTGTTCCAACCGCTATGAAAAAATTGATCTCGACAAGCCGTTCATGACATAGTGGGCAAAATAATTTTGATATGGCTATGACAGGGAGTATTTTGTGCGACGTTTAGTTTCCGATCTCTCACTTGGTTTTCTCATTATTCTCTTGGCAGCCTGTGCCAGTGCACCTAAAAAGCCTGCTCCGCTTTCACCAACTCAAGTCAGCAAACTCAAGAGTATGCAGCTTCCAAGTCGACTTCCCGTTCCGGTAAAAGGAGTCGATCGAGATGAGTTAAAAGACACATGGGGCGCTGCTCGGAGTCAGGGTCGTAGCCACGAAGGAATTGATATTTTGGCTCCACGTGGAACCAAAGTGTACAGTACAACCGAAGGGCTAGTGGCAGATCTTCGTAATAATAACCTCGGTGGCAAAGTCATCTGGATTTTAGGCCCGGCAGGAACATGGCATTATTATGCTCATCTTGATGGACATAAACGTGGCTTAAACGTGGGTGACTATGTCAAAAAGGGCGATCTGATTGGCTATGTCGGCAATACGGGAAATGCACGTTATACTTCACCTCATCTTCATTATGGCCTTTACTTAGATGGTAAAGGTCGTGGTGCTGTTAATCCTTATTCATATTTACGCTAGGAACATTTTATGTCGGAAGCGCTGATCAATCGCTTAGTAGAGTTTGCCGAGTCTGGCAACCAGCAAAAGATCATTCTAAATGGCAATAGCTATCAAGGCTGGATCATGGAAATCAGCGATGATGCCCTACTGATCAGTACCGGTTTTTCAGATAAAGTCGGCAAAGATTTTTGGCTAAAGTTTGAAGACTTAACCCAAGCCGAACTATATTATTGGGATACTCGCCCAAATGAATGGGTACCATTCAAACTCTAAAATACTAAGATAAATATAAGGAGCATCATCATGAAAATTCAACGCTGCGGATGGTGTTCCAACGATCCTCTCTATATTGCTTACCATGATGAAGAATGGGGCAAACCAGAACACGACGAAGCCCGATTATTTGAAATGCTTTGTCTTGAAGGCCAACAAGCTGGCTTATCGTGGATTACCGTACTCAAAAAAAGAGAAAGCTACCGCCAGCACTTTTTTAATCATTCTATTGCTGACATTGCCGCATTTACAGATGACTTTTTAGAAACAAAACTATCCGATGCAGGCTTAATTCGTCACTTAGGCAAACTCAAAGCCATTCGCGATAATGCGATTGCATGGCAAGCCCTTAAAGCCCAAGTTGGTGATGTTTCTAAATGGCTTTGGCAGTTTGTAGATACCACTCCTCAGCACAATGATGTTATAGATTATCGTAAGGCCCCTGCTCAAACTGAGCTCAGTGTAAAGCTATCTAAAACGCTTAAAAAAAATGGTTTCAAATTTGTTGGTCCAACCACCTGCTATGCGTTTATGCAGGCAGTGGGTATGGTCAATGATCATGAAAACGATTGTCAATTTAAAGCTTCATAACCCACCAGAACGGTTCAAATCCGCTTAAGGAGTTTCCGATGAGCAATAATACGATTCAGGCTTATGCAGCAATGCAGGCAGGTGAAAAACTGGTTCCTTACCAATTTGATGCAGGTGAATTACAACCACATCAGGTTGAAGTAAAAGTTGAATACTGTGGTTTGTGTCATTCCGATATTTCAGTTCTGAACAATGAGTGGCGCTCAACCGTCTACCCCGTAGTTGCAGGCCATGAAATTATTGGAAGAATTGTAGCTTTGGGTTCAGAAGCCAAAGGTTTACAAATTGGGCAACGTGTTGGTATTGGCTGGACTGCTGAAAGTTGCCAAGCGTGTGATGAATGTATTGGTGGTCAGCAAGTACTTTGTACGGGCGAAAATGTCGCAACAATCGTGGGTCATGCAGGTGGCTTTGCCGATAAAGTTCGTGCAGGTTGGCAATGGGCCATTCCCCTTCCAGATGATTTAGACGCTGAAAGTGCTGGGCCCCTACTTTGCGGCGGAATTACCGTTTTTGATCCACTCCTCAAACACAAGATTCAGGCAACCCATCATGTGGGTGTGATTGGTATTGGCGGTTTAGGTCATATAGCCATTAAGCTACTCAAAGCTTGGGGCTGTGAAATCACTGCTTTTAGTTCTAACCCAGATAAAACCGAAGAACTCAAAGCAATGGGAGCCGACCATGTAGTAAATAGTCGCGATACAGAAGCAGTAAAAGCTCAAAAAGGTAAATTTGATTTATTGCTGAGTACCGTAAATGTGACTTTAAATTGGCGAGCTTTTATTTCTACGCTAGCACCAAACGGTTCGTTGCACTTCTTAGGGCTGACCTTAGAACCTGTTCCTGTTTCTGTCGGCTCACTTATTGATGGTGCCAAATCAGTAACAGGCTCACCTACTGGTTCACCTGCTGCTCTACGCCAACTTTTAAAGTTTGCCGCACGCAAAAAAATTGCACCTCAAATTGAGCTATTTCCAATGTCACAGCTCAATGAAGCAATTGAACGTCTACACTCAGGTCAGGCACGCTATCGCATTGTGCTTAAGGCAGACTTTGCAGAATAAAACTAACTCACCGTTTTCATCTGTTGTCGCGACCAGTCTGCCAAGCTCATAATTGCTTGGCGGACATCGGCAGTTAACTCATGGCCTGCGTTTAAACGAATGAAATGTCGATAGCGTTCATCCTCACCAAAAACATGACCCGGTACCACCGTAATTCCCTGAGCTTGGGCAGTGTAATAGAGCGCTAAACTATCTACACTCTTAGGTAACTGTATCCATAATGCATATCCGCCTTCGGGCTGGCTCAATGCAATTGGTATACCTTCAAAAGCTTTTAAAATACAGCTACGGTATTCTTCGACTTGTCGCATCAAGTTGGGTCTTAACTGCTCTAAATGCTCTCGATAACCACGACTATAAATAAAATCAGCTAAACCTAACTGCAAGGGTGTATTCACGCCAATATTACTTACCAGCAGTTCAAGTTTTAAATGTTCTAGCTTTGTCGTTAAACAAAACCATCCTACTCGATACGCACTCGACAAAGACTTAGACACTGAACCACACCAAATGACATAACCTTCGCGGTCCCAATATCGAATGGGTAATGGCCGTTCACTACTGTAGCCACACTCACCAAAAATATCGTCTTCAATAATAAAACACTGATACTTTGCAGCTAATTCAGCAATCTTCTGTTTCTCTGCATTACTAAAACAATATCCCAAAGGATTTTGATAGTTGGCTGTCATTAAGCAAACCTTCACCAAACCTTGCTGCATTAAAGACTCTAAGCGCTCAAGATCAATGCCGCGATGATCTGCCGGAATCTCAACAATTTGTCGTTTTAAACTTGCTAATAACTGTAAATGACCATTGTAGGTGGGTGTAGGAATAAGAATACTATCGCCCACTTCAGTGAGTTTCTGAATTACTAAAGACAAAGCCGGCATACAGCCATTGGTAATAAAAATATCTTCTGGAGCGATATAAATACCATCTTCACGCCAATGATCAGATAGCGCTTTTCTTAATTGTTCATGGCCTTGTTTATTACAATAAAGAAAATCTTGAGGCTGACAATTTTTTAAAGCCCGTTGAATAGAACGACGTAAACCCTCTACAGGAATAAAGTGCGGCGTTAACTGAATCGATCCCAAAGGTACAAGATGGCTTTGTAAGGCAGCTTCCTGAATTTGGTTATGCAATTCCAGATTTGAGACATGCCGAGGTAAAGATAAGAAATCTGGACTATCCGGAATAGGGCTAGATGGGGTGCGAGCAACCACAAAATAACCTGACTTCGGCTTTACATAAATAAGCCCCCTCGCCTCAAGCAATTCATAGCAACTTTTTGCGGTACTTAAGCTAATACCATGTTGACGGGCAAAATCTCGTAAGGAAATAAGCTTCTGATGAGGTTTCAGTTCATCTTGATAAATACGGTGTGCTAATTGGTTAGCAAGAACCTGATATTGGAAAGTCATTCTGTGCTGCTTTTTTAAAAATTTCTGTATCTGTACTGGTTTATAGAACACCTTTAGGCTATGGAAATCAACTCAAAGAGTAGCAAACTAATGAAATTAAAAGCTATATTGTTATTTACTATTGTTTTAGCAGGTTGCCAACCACAGCCCAAAAATGAGCAGCACAGACACACGATTTGTCAAAGTTTGATTGAAGGTTATTTAAAAATGACCAACCAACAAGACTACAAAATGGAACAGCGAACTGATGACGAGACCAGTGCGATTTCTCATTATCAATATAAACGAAATAGCTCAAATGAAGTTGTCATGGTGAATTCAGTTTATTCAACCTTATATTTTAGCTGCCGAGACCAGCAAAAAAGCTATTTTCTTTTCCAACATTCAGCAGAAGGACAAACAATACCCATTTTAGAAGTTCACTTTCCAAGTGATATCTATGGAACTTTTAGAGACAGGTTTTAAAACCATCTTTTAACTGTTCTGCCAAGAACTCAATAAATAAGCGTATTCGTTTTGGTAGATGCTCTTGTTGATAATACACAGCATGGATGCTTTGATATTGATGTTCAATTTGATCTTCAAATAATGCAATCAATCGCCCTTCTTCCATATCTTTCCAAATTTCAAATTCAGATAGCCGTGCAATACCATGTCCTCTAATCGTCAGCTGGCGCACAGTCTCACCACTAGAAGCTTTAATGTTTGCTTGTGCGAAAAAATATTCGTCACCGATTTTAATTGGCCAGCTATTGATATATGTCGGTCTGGTAAAACCAATCAAATCATGCTGCTTAAGTTCTTCAGGTTGTGTTGGTGTTCCCTTAAAAGCTAGATAGTCAGGACTTGCCACAATATATAAACGGCTCTTACATACCAATTTGGCGTGCAGACTAGAGTCATTAAGCTCCCCAAATCGAAATGCGACATCGGTTTTATGCTGAAGTAAGTCAATCACCTGATCATTGCTATTTAATTCGATTTCAATATCGGGATAACACTCACGGAACTTATGCATTAATGGTGCAATCACGTGCAAAACAAACGGTGTGGCAGAATCAACACGAATAAGGCCAGCAGTCCCCTGATCAGACTTTTGTAGTTCTTCTTCGGCCGCATTCAGCTCATTTAAAATTTTTCGAGCCTTCGTAAGGAATTGTTGCCCTTCTTGAGTGAGTTTCAGTTTACGCGTTGTTCTCTCTATCAAAGTCACATCTAACTTCGCTTCCAAACGTGTAAGAGATCGACTCACCCCTGAAGGTGTTTGCTTTAAATGTTCTGCTGCCGCCACAAATGAACCTGTATCAACAATTGTGATAAAGGCAATAAGTTCTTCAATTGTTGATTTCATGGTTTATTCTATTATTGACTAAACTTCAAAGATATTTTGCTTATTCATCTATTTTTTCGCAACAATAAAAAAAGCAAAATGCACCTCAAGTTAAACAATTATTTAATTTCAGGTGAATACATGAATATCCCACGTTTTGGTCTAGGAACTTTCCGCCTTAAAGAACAAGCTGTGATTGATTCTGTTAAAAATGCGCTAGATGTCGGTTATCGTGCAATTGATACTGCTCAAATTTATGAAAATGAAGCAGCAATTGGTCAAGCGATTGCTGAAAGTGGCGTATCACGTCAGGACTTATTTTTAACTACAAAAATCTGGGTAGATAATTTTGCCCAAGAGAAGTTTATTCCAAGCTTAAAAGAGAGCTTACAAAAGCTTCGTACTGAACATGTCGATTTAACTTTGATTCACTGGCCAGCACCGGACTTAGGTGTTTCGATTCCTGAAATCATGCAGCTTTTACTTGAAGCAAAACAACAAGGCTTAACCAAACAAATTGGTATTTCGAACTTCAATATTGCACTTACCCAACAAGCAATTGACACAATTGGTGTAGAGCATATTGCAACGAACCAGATTGAGCTGAGTCCTTATCTTCAAAACCATAAACTTGTAAATTTCTTACAAGAGAAGAATATTGATGTCACTTCATACATGACGCTTGCATATGGCAAAGTGCTTCACGACCCTGTTTTAGCTGAAATTGCGGCAGCAAATAAAGCGTCAACAGCACAAATTGCACTGGCATGGGCATTGCAACGTGGTTTTGCAGTTATCCCATCTTCGACTAAACGTGAAAACCTGATTAGCAACTTAAAAGCACAGGATATCGAGTTAACTTCAGCTGAAATGCAAATGATTGCTGAGCTCGACCGTAATGGCCGTGAAGTTAGCCCAGAGCCATGGGCACCTGTTTGGGACTAAACTCATGAACACTCAATCAAATACGGCGTTCTCGTTATTGGCCTTGGCAATTGGTGCCTTTGCCATTGGTACCACGGAATTTTCTCCAATGGGATTGCTACCGAATATCGCTCATGATTTAGGTATTTCAATTCCAACAGCCGGAATGTTAATTACAGGCTATGCACTTGGTGTAATGCTCGGTGCCCCCTTCATGACCCTATGGTTTGGTGGTTTTGCACGACGTAATGCGCTTATTATTTTGATGGCGATCTTTACGGTGGGTAACCTGATTGCAGCGTTTTCACCAAGCTATATGAGCTTATTAGGTGCACGTCTCATTACAAGCCTGAACCACGGTGCCTTTTTCGGGATTGGCTCTGTTGTGGCAGCGAGTATTGTACCTGCGCACAAACAAGCCAGTGCTGTAGCAACCATGTTTATGGGTTTAACCATTGCCAATATTGGTGGTGTACCTTTGGCAACATGGGTTGGGCAAAATATTGGCTGGCGTATGTCTTTCCTTGCAATCTCCGTGCTCGGCGTTATTACTATGCTCGCTTTATGGAAAGCACTACCGCAAGGTATGGTTGCCCAAAAACCTAATGTAAAGGCCGAGTTGAAGGTATTAACGCGTACTCCTGTGGTGCTTGCATTACTCACCACCGTACTTGGTGCAGGAGCAATGTTTACGCTCTATACCTATATTGCGCCAAGTTTGACTGAGTTTACTCATGCTTCACCGACCTTCATTACGTTCATGTTGGTATTAATTGGAGTCGGTTTCTCGATTGGTAACCATTTAGGTGGCCGTTTTGCAGACTTATCTATCAACAAAACCCTGATTGGTTTCCTGGTACTGTTGATTGTGATGATGGTGACTTTCCCTATTCTTGCCCAAAGCCAGATTGGAGCAGCCATTGCGTTGGTGATTTGGGGTGCAGCAACCTTTGCTTTAGTACCACCCTTACAAATGCGGGTAATGTCAGTGGCTTACGAAGCTCCAGGGCTTGCCTCTTCAGTAAATATCGGTGCGTTTAACCTAGGTAATGCAGTCGGTGCCGCAGCAGGTGCGTTAGTACTCGATTTAGGTTGGGGTTATAGCGCAGTATCATTTGCTGGTGCATTATTGGCGGGGTTAGGTTTGTTATTGGTTCTATTCCAAATCAAACGTGAAAGCAGCCCGACACAAGCTTTGCAACAGTGTTCAGATTAATAAAAAAAGCGCCTGAGATCAGGCGCTTTTTTTTACTTACTTATTTTAAAATATCGGGTAATTTAGGTTGCTCATAAATCGGGTTCATTACTTCCCGCTTCATTTTAAGCAGCATCTGATACGGTTGCTGCTGAACAAACATATTTACGAAGCTTAAAGGAATTGAACCTGCTGGATCAGCATAACCACTCGTGGTTACTTTAACTTTGTTATTCGCTAATTTCTGGAACGTCCATTCGCCTTCATAACGGGTTAAACGAACCACATCGGGTTGAGTCGGATAATTACTATTAATCGCTGTGTTCTTAATCGTAATAACACCATTAGCGGCTTTACTCATTTTTCCTTTAACAACTACATCGCGATCTTTTAGGGGAAAAGGAAAATCTAATACCATATATAAAGTAAATTCACCCTTCTTCTCATCTTGAGAGAGCATTTCAACTTTACCCATATAAGGAACCCATTGCGCTGCGCGATTTACATCTAAAATTACTGCAACAGCACGCTCAATGGGTACATCAAAGGTTGTTTCAGCCTTGTATTGAAAGACTGGATTATCGGCCTTTTGATAGGTCCAGACTTTAATATGATTACGGTCTAGACTGAGTTTAGCCTTGTCTGTAGAGGCAGCCCCTACACAGAGGCTGCTTAAGCAAAGAAGAGTGGTTAAAGCAATTTGTTTTTTATTCATGTTCTGCTCTATCTTGTTTTTCTCGCCACATATAGGACGTGTACAGATGGTTTACACCTGTACGTCGTTCAACCCTAACACATCTTTCATGTCGTATTTGTGCGCTTCACGACCTACAACCCATGCAGCAGCACGTACTGCGCCAGCAGCAAAGTTCATACGGTTAGTGGCTTTATGAGTCACTTCAACGCGCTCACCCTCACCAATAAACATGACAGTATGTTCACCAACAATATCGCCACCACGGATGGTCTCAAAACCAATGGTTTGGCGATCACGTGGACCGGTATGCCCTTCACGACCATAAACAGCAACTTCTTTTAAGTTACGGCCTAAAGTATCAGCAATCGCTTCACCCATCATGAGTGCTGTACCAGATGGTGCATCTACTTTATGACGGTGATGAGCCTCAATCACTTCAATATCTACTGTATCGCCAAATACTTTTGCTGCAAGCTCAAGTAACTTGATTGATACATTTACGCCAACAGAATAGTTTGCCGCATATACAACAGGTATGTGTTTTGCCGTTTCATCAAGCTCAGCTTTTTGTTCATCGGACATACCCGTTGTTCCAATCACTATAGCTACCCCAGCTTCACGACATAACTTTAGATGCTCAGATGTCGCAGCAGGAGTCGAAAAGTCAATTACAACGTCACAGTCTTTAAGAACCTCAGCCAAGCTTCCGGTAAGCTTCACTCCAATTGAACCAATTCCTGCAAGTTCACCAGCATCAGCACCGATTAAAGTACTTTCTGGGCGTACAACAGCAGCTCCCAATTGATAACCTGCTTGTTGAACTGCCTGAATAAGTATACGACCCATACGGCCGCCTGCACCCAAAATACCAATGCGTGGAGCTGCTGACATAATCCTTCCCAATCTTGTGTTTTACGTAATTGGCTTACTATATCAAAACTCTTTGCTCACAATAAAAAGTAAAAAATATTTTTTAAGATGAACCGAAATTTAAACAGTTTTCACAAAAGTTAAAGAATTGATCTGCACACTACTGAGCCACGAATGAAAAAAAGATGACTATAAGGAGTTCAGCATGCATTCGAAAATTATGGGCTTAATAGCCATTATGGGGATGATGAGTTCAATGGCATTTGCAGAGCCTGCAATCCAACCTGGGGACACACTAGAAAGCTTATCTAAAGCACGCGTTACCACAAATGTAAATTCTCAGGCAGCAACACCTACACCTCAAACAAGTGTGGCAAGCAATACTAATGCTGAAGTTAAAGTCGAGGATATCGACCCGATCATTGAAGAAAAAACCGCAGAAGTAGAAGCAGTAAAAGTAGCTGTACAACCAGTGACTCAAGCTACTGTCGAGGCTGTAGTAGCTCCAGTTGCATCAAACGAACTTATTGTAAGTGTTGACGATATTGATGTCGCTCATCCTACAGAGTAATCGCTAGTCATTTTCTTTTAAGCAGAATAACAATAATAAGATAAATCAGCGCAATAAAAAGGCGGATATTTTTGAATATCCGCCTTCTTTTTAATTTCTGATCTAATCAATCATTAATCGAATAAGCGATCAAAGAATGATTTTTTCTTTGGTGAAGAGGCACTGTCTTCGCCATCGAAAGATGCTTGTAATTCTTTAAGCAATTCACGTTGACGAGAGGTTAAGTTGACTGGTGTTTCTACCACGATACGGCAAAGTAAATCACCCACCATACTGCTACGTACAGGGCGCACACCTTTACCACGTAAACGGAATAATTTACCTGTTTGAGTTCCCTCAGGAATCTTCAAGCTAACGCGACCTTCCAACGTTGGAATTTCAATTTCTTTACCAAGTGCAGCATCCGCAATGCTTACTGGTACGTCCATATATAAATCGGCGCCATCACGTTGGAAAATTTCGTGTTCACGAACCACCACTTCAACGTATAAGTCACCAGCTTGACCATCACGGATCGCCTCACCTTTACCACTTAAACGAACGCGGTCACCGTTGTCGACACCCGCTGGAATAGTGACTTCTAATGTTTGCTGACGATCAGCTACACCTGAACCATGACATGCATGGCATGGGTTCTTAATAATTTTGCCTTGGCCACGACATGTGCCACAAGTTTGTTGTACAGAGAAGAAACCTTGCTGCATACGCACTTGTCCTGAACCATGACAAGTTTTACAAGTTTCTACATCTTTTGGATTTTTAGAGCCTTTACTATCACACACGTCACATGGTGCCGGAGCAGTAAAGGTAATTGTTTTCTTAACCCCTTTTACAGCTTCCTCAAGGGTAAGTTCCATTACATAGCGTAAATCTGAACCGCGACGTTGGCGTTG
Organism: Acinetobacter sp. AOR41_HL; assembly: GCF_027854645.1. Taxonomy (NCBI): domain Bacteria; kingdom Pseudomonadati; phylum Pseudomonadota; class Gammaproteobacteria; order Moraxellales; family Moraxellaceae; genus Acinetobacter; species Acinetobacter sp. AOR41_HL. Next base: position 64,351 of record NZ_JAKTHZ010000042.1, read on the forward strand.
CTGACGTCCACCGCCACCAAACGCTCCACCAAAGATATCACCGAACTGGCTAAAAATATCTTCTGCACTGAAACCGCCAAAGCCACCACCAGCGCCACCAAAGCCACCTTCAAACGCATTATGTCCCATACGGTCATACATGCTACGTTTTTCGCTGTCCGATAAAATCTCATAAGCTTCTGAAGCTTCTTTAAATTTTTCTTCTGCTTCGGCATTGTCAGGGTTTCTGTCAGGATGATATTTCATCGCCAATTTACGATAGGCTTTTTTGATCTCATCATCACTTGCGGTTTTTGAAACGCCTAAAACCTCATAATAATCACGTTTAGCCATGTTTGGCGGTGCTCCTCACGGAAATTTTATCAATACTCTATTGCCGACTAAATGGGGGGCTTTAGCCGAATTTACAAGGGGAAAACTTTCAAAAAACAGATATATTAAAAAACTGCCTTATTTTTTAAATATTTAGACAAGCCTTTTAACCATGCATTTAATAAAAATAACCAAGCAATAGCGCTAAAAACAACACCAGCAACTGTTGATGCCGTTACCCAAAGGTTACTGTTCCATGCAAAAAAGAAAAGAGGAATAAACCAAACAACAGCAAAAACTGACATGAAGAGGAATAGAATACCATTGCGCATAATCCAGAGCGCATGAGCATGAATCCAAACTTCCGCATCATCCACAACAGCTACTTTACGAGCGACCAGATAAGCAAAGGCCGCAAAAATAACCGTAAACAATGCAAGAAACATGAACGCATAAGAAATCACAATATAACGGCGATGCTGTTCGATATGGTCTTGCCCCATCTGTATTTCACCTCAATTCACTGCACTGTGCCTATTTTTTATGCAGTGAAATAATCCTGTATTTTTTGTGTAAAGACAGGTGCTACTATATTGGAGTTTTCAATATTTCGCACCTTTATTCACAAAAAAATTATGTATTTTATGCTGTTTTTTTCACCTTAAACCACGCAGCATACAATGCAGGCAGGAAAAACAATGTCAGCAAGGTGGCTACAATCAGTCCACCCATAATTGCAACGGCCATTGGACCGAAGAAAATACTTCGTGAAAGTGGGATCATTGCTAATACCGCTGCCAAGGCTGTCAGAATAATTGGACGGAAACGGCGTACGGTTGCGTCAATAATCGCTTCCCATGTTGGATGCCCTGCTTGCCGGTCTTGTTCAATCTGATCAATCAGAATGAGCGAGTTACGCATAATCATTCCGGATAAAGCAATGGTTCCCAGCATAGCCACAAAACCAAATGGCTTATTAAATAAAAGTAAGAACAGAACTACTCCTATTAAGCCTAATGGTGCAGTCAAAAATACAATAGTTGCTCTCGATAGACTCTTAAGCTGAATCATGAGTAATGTCATGACCACTGCCAAAAATAGTGGCATACCAGCATTGACCGAACTTTGTCCTCGTGCTGACTCTTCGACAGTTCCCCCCACTTCAATGAGGTAACCACTTGGTAACTCAGCACGTAACTTATCCATTGATTCGGCTAACTCGCCAACAACAGTCGCTGGCTGCAATTTGGTACGAATATCTGCACGTACGGTAATTGTTGGTAAACGGTTACGATGCCAGATCAGGCCATCTTCAAATTTATATTCAATTTTAGCAATCTGGGCTAAAGGCACTGTCGTACCATTTGCGGTTGGGACTGCTAAACTTGCAAGAGAAGCGACTTCAACACGCTCAGCTTGATCACCACGTAAACGGATTTCGATCAGCTCACGCTTTTCACGATACTGTTCAATCGCACTACCTGTAATTGAAGCATTCAGGAAGTTTGCCAAATCCACACTTGAGACACCCATTTGTCGAGCACGATCTTGATCAATCTGAATCGCAATGATTTTGCTCGGCTCACCCCAGTCCAAATGTACATTGGTAGTATTTGGGTTTTCACCAATCACCTTCGCAACCTGCTGTGCTTCTTTACGTACCAGATTGAGATCTTCACCTGACACGCGATATTGCAACGGATAACCTACAGGCGGACCATTTTCCAGTAATGACACACGGGTACGAACTTGTGGGAGCAACTGTTTAATTTGAGTTTCTAGCGAGCGACGAATTTCATCACGGTCATCAAGTGAGGTCGCTAAAACAACAAACTGTGCAAAGCTGGCTTGTGGTAATTGCTGGTCTAACGGTAAATAAAAACGTGGTGAGCCTGTACCCACATAGGCCACATAGTTATCAATACCTTTTTGTTTAGACAGGAACTGTTCAACCTTTTTCACCGCTTGTTCTGTAGCAGTTAAAGAAGCGCCTTCTTCAAGTTTTAAATCGACTAAAATTTCGGTACGGTTTGATGGCGGGAAAAACTGCTGAGGAACCATTTTAAACATCAGTACAGACAGCACGAAAATCCCGACCGTTGTTGCAATTACAGTCTTACGATAGGTCACACAAAACTCAACCATTTTCCTAAAACGTAAATAGAAATTAGATTGATAAGGATCGTAATGATGGTCCTGTGAAATCTCGATCGTTTGTGGTTGTGGTTTTTTCGTTAATCTTGCCCATAAACGAACATACCAAGGTGCTTGATGCCCAGTCTTGGTAAAATCAGGCAGTAGTTTTTCACCCAAATAAGGTACAAATAAAACTGCGGCAACCCAAGACACCAATAAGGCAATCGTCACCACCTGAAAGATTGAACGTGTATATTCACCCGTACTGGACTGTGCCGTAGCGATAGGTAAAAAACCTGCCGCGGTAATCAATGTTCCTGTCAGCATTGGAAAGGCCGTTGTTTTCCATGCAAATCCAGCAGCCTTAATTCGGCTATAGCCCTGTTCCATCTTAATTGCCATCATCTCGACTGCAATAATGGCGTCATCAACCAGTAGACCTAAAGCTAAAATCAGAGCACCGAGAGAAATTTTATGTAACCCGACATCGAATACATTCATGCCGGCAAAAGTCATTGCTAAAACTAAAGGAATGGAAAAAGCGACTACCAATCCGGTACGGAAACCTAAAGAGAAAAAGCTTACTAACAAGACAATAATGATTGCTTCAGCGAGTACTTTTACAAATTCATGAATACTACGTTGTACTGCTACAGGTTGATCAGATACCTTCTGTAGTTTCATGCCTAAAGGTAAGGTTTTTTGGAGCTGGGCAAATTCGGACTCTAGATTTTTGCCCAAGGCAATAATATCCCCGCCTTTACGCATAGACACGGCGAGACCAATACCATTTTCCCCCATAAAACGCATACGTGGCTGAGCCGGTTGACTAAAACCACGGTAGACATCAGCAACATCACCAAGCTGGATGGTTTTATTGCCGACTAATAAAGGAATTTTTTTAATTTCATCAACGCTGTTTAAATGCCCACTTACACGTATTTGAATACGGTCTGTACCGGTTTCAAAGAAACCTGCGCTTGCCATACTATTTTGCTTTTGTAAGGCTTCTTGAATTGCAGAAAGAGGAATACCGAGTTGGACTGCTTTTGTATTTGAAATCTCAATCCAGATTTTTTGATCTTGTAAGCCAATCAATTCAACTTTACTAACATCCTTGACTCTTTGTAGTTGTAATTGCAAACGATCTGCATATTCTTTGAGAAGTGCATAGTCAAAGTCTTTGCCTGTCAGTACATAAATATTACCGAAAGTATCCCCGAACTCATCATTGAAAAAAGGACCTTGTACACCACTTGGCAGTTCAGTACGAATGTCATTAACCTTTTTACGAACGTTGTACCAAACATCAGGAATTTGTGCAGAAGTGAGCGAGTCCTTAGCAACAAATGTAACCATCGACTCACCTGGACGGGAGTAGGCCATAATCTTTTCATACTGCCCAGTTGTCATCAGTTCCTTTTCAATACGATCAGTCACTAACGTTGAAACTTCTTTGGCAGTCGCTCCAGGCCAGAATGTTTTGACAACCATCACTTTAAAGGTAAATGGCGGATCTTCACTTTGAGATAATTTGGAATAGGAAATTGCACCAATAATGGCAAGCAACAACATAAAATAAAGGACGATACCTTTATTGTTCAGTGCCCATTCCGAGAGATTGAATTTCATGGCTTTGTTGCCCCCTGAATTTTCACCGCGCGGTTTTCACGGTCAATCGGATGGATCTTCTGCTTATCACGTAGTAAATGGACCCCACCAATCACAACCCAATCATTTGGTGTTAACCCCGTTAATATAGGCACACTGTCTCGGCCATAAGCTCCCACGGTTACAGGTACTTTGCGTAAGGTTTGATTTGCATTTACGGCCCATACATAGGGCTGATTATCTGTGGCAGAAACACTCGAAAGTGGCACACTCATAACATTGGTTTGAGTCGAGCTAAAAAATACCCGAGCACTTTGTCCAAGCTGAATAGCAGATTGGCCTTCTTTGAGTGCTACTTTGACTGTAAAAGTACGAGACTGGTCAGCCGCTGGAGAAACTTCACGTACATATCCGGCAAATTTTTCATTCGGTTTAGACCATAAGGTAATCCAAGCTGCTTGACCAACCTTGATCTCGGAAACTGCTTGTTCTGGTACGCCTATAACTACTTCACGTTCGCCATCAATAGCCAATTGATAAGCTGCTTGTCCTGCTGAAACGACTTGTCCAATTTCAATATTACGCGCGGTAATCACTCCGTTTTTATTAGAAATAAGTTGGTTATAACCAGTTTGATTTGCAGAAACTTCATAGTTAGAGCGGGCTTGTTGTAACGCTGCTTGCGCTGCGTCGTATTGATTTTTTACCGTATCAAATTGTGAACGGCTAACTGCATTTACAGGTAATAATTGTTGGAAACGTTTAAGTTCATCTGATGCTGTTTTCGCTGCTGCCTGTGCATTTTGTAATTGAGCTTTGGCCGCATTTAATTGTAACTGTGCATCTGCTACATCGAGTTTCGCTAATACTTGACCAACTTTAACTCGGTCACCTACATCGACATAGCGAGCCGTAACTTGTCCACCTACTCGAAAAGCCAAGGCAGTTTGTTGTCGAGCCTGTACATCTCCTGCATAGCTTTTTAATTCGTTTAGTGTGGTCGAAGGCTGCGTTACCATCACGTAGGGTATTTCTTCTGTTTTGGGTGCCTCTTTACTACACCCCATTAATGTGACCGTGCAAACAATCACCATACTCATGATGAGAGGTTTTAACAGATTCATATCTTATCGCTCTTATTCAAACTGATTTTTTAAGGCACAATATGCTTGCATCATAGTTTGTTTGTTTTTTAATTAATATACCCATGGGTACATTAATTAGAAAAAACTTATAAATATTTATTTTTTTAATCTTTTATTAGAGGGTTTTGTGCAAACAGTTAATCAAAGTGGTCGCCCCAAAGATCTAGAAAAGCGTGCTCGTATCCTACAAGCCGCTAAAGCTATTTTTTTAAAATCTGGTTATCACGGTACCAGCATGAACCAGATTGCGCAGGAAGCAGGCGTTACCAAACTTACGGTTTATAACCACTTTCAAGATAAAGCCAATCTATTTATCTGTGCGATTACAGAAACATGTGAAGAGACACTCGGCACTAAACAATTTGAATTAGATGCATCCGTAGACTTTTATCAAGCACTGTTTATTGTGTGTTCACGTGCCTTACAAATTATTTATTCACCTGAGGCACTAAAACTTGAACATGTCTTATTCGAACTCGCAGCGGAACAAAGCCCATTAGCTGAACAATTTTTTACGGCATCTCATACTCGACTGCAAAATGAGTTAGCTGCGTTCTTCCAAAAGGCAGCCGAATTAGGCTTTATTCAATCCGATGATCCGATTTATCAAACAGAACTTCTTTTAACTTTATTGCTTGGTGTACGCCACCATAAGGTTTTACTTGGAATTATTACTGTACCCAATGCTCAAGAACTAAATCAGATTATTCGAGATGCTCTTGACTTATTTTTCCTCAAATATCGGAATTAAACCAAAGTCCGATTGCCAAAATTTGCATCAGGTGCATGCCATCTTTTGAAGCGTTATAAGCGATTTAAATGTTATTTTTTAAGCAAAAATTCACATTTTCTTACGCTCAAAGCTTGGAATGTTCGTTAATCGCGCTATATTCGATAAGAATAAGAACAGGAGAAAATAGCATGGTTCAGCAAATCGATGCGCCACTGCGTGAGGATGTCCGCTTACTTGGCAATTTGTTAGGTGAAACCCTAAAACAACATGCAGGACAAGAACTGTTTAATCAGATCGAGCAAATCCGTGCTCTTGCCAAAGGTGCACGTGATGGTCAAGCTGAAGCCGAAAAGCAATTAGAACAATTATTTTTAGAACTGCCCGATGAAGAGCTATTACCTCTTACCCGCGCTTTCTCTCATTTTCTGAATTTTGCCAATATTGCCGAGCAATATCATGTGGTACGTAGCCGCAGACAGGCAGAGTTTGATTCGGAGGCTAATTCTCCAAATCCACTTGTTCACTTATTTCAAAAGTTTAAAGATAAAAGTATTTCGACAGAAAAACTATTCCAGCAAATTTGTGATCTTAAGATCGAATTGGTACTTACAGCACACCCAACCGAAGTAAGCCGTCGTACCCTCATTCAAAAATATGACGATATTAATGCTTGTCTTTCACAACTCGATCAGCAAAAACTTACTCCACGCGAACGTCAAAATGCGCTTGCCAACTTAAAACAACAAATTAGTTCAGCTTGGCAGACAGATGAAATCAGACAGCACCGCCCGACTCCTGTCGATGAAGCAAAATGGGGCTTTGCAACCATTGAGCAAACGCTTTGGAATGCCGTACCTAAGTTTATTCGTGAATTAAATGAGTTAGTTCAAGACAATTGCCAACAAAACTTACCACTCAATATTGCACCAGTCCGCTTCGCATCTTGGATGGGCGGCGATCGTGATGGTAACCCGAACGTTACTCATCAAATTACCCAAGAAGTTTTATGGTTATCACGTTGGCAAGCTGCCGACCTTTACCTAAGAGATATTGAAAATTTACGTTGGGAGCTTTCAATTCAGGCTTGTTCTGAAGAGATGATTCAAGCGATTGGTAGTCCACACCCAGAACCTTATCGCGAGTATTTACGTGCAACACGAGAGCGTTTAAAAGCAACTCGTCATTGGTTAGCCCAGCGCCTACAAGGCTTAGAAGCAGATGACAGCAATGTCATTAAAAGTAAAGATGAGCTATTACAACCATTATTGCTGTGCTATCGCTCTTTAATTGATAGTAATCTGCCTGAAATCGCAAATGGTCAACTTCTCGACTTTATCTACCGTGTGAACTGTTTTGGTATTGAACTACTTAAACTTGATATTCGCCAAGAATCAGGCCGTCATCGCCAAGCCATTTCAGCCATTACCGAATACTTAGGTTTGGGTAATTTTGAGTCATGGACTGAACAAGCCCGTCAAAACTTCCTGATTCAGGAGCTCCAAAGCAAACGTCCGTTGCTACCGAAATATATTAATGAGCCTGAAGGTAGTTTGATTGGCCACCCAGATGTACAGGAAGTATTTGCAACTATGCGTACTTTGGCAGACCAACCACCAGAGTCGTTAGGAGCTTATATTATTTCGATGGCTGAATATCCGAGTGATGTTTTAGCTGTATTGTTATTGCAAAAAGAAGCAGGTATTCAGCACCCTTTACGTGTGGTGCCTCTATTTGAAACTTTAAAAGATTTAGATGGCGCTGCAACTACCATGAATACGCTGTTCAATATGCATTGGTATAAGCAGCACATTCAGGGCAAACACGAAGTGATGATCGGTTACTCCGACTCAGCAAAAGATGCTGGCTTCATGTCTGCTAACTGGGCCCAATACCGTGCTCAAGAAGAGCTGACTGCAATTGCTCGTAAACACGGCGTACAGTTGACTCTGTTCCACGGTCGTGGCGGCTCAATTAGCCGTGGTGGTGCTCCAACCCAACAGGCACTCTTTTCGCAACCACCGGGTTCGATCTCTGGTGCAATTCGTGTAACAGAACAAGGTGAAATGATCCGCTTCAAATTCGGTCTAGAAGGTATTGCCATGCAAAACCTTGAAATCTATACCGCAGCAACACTTGAAGCGACCTTGTTACCGCCGCCAGAGCCTAAAGTCGAATGGCGTGAACTTATGAACCGTATGACAGATCATTCCGTGAAGGTTTATCGTCAAACCGTGCGTGAAAACCCACATTTTGTGAAGTATTTACGTACCGTCACGCCTGAGCTTGAGTTACAAATGTTGCCACTAGGCTCGCGTCCGGCAAAACGTAAAGTGAGTGGTGGCATCGAATCTTTACGTGCTATTCCATGGGTATTTGCGTGGACTCAAATCCGCTTGATGTTACCAGCATGGTTAGGTACAGGCGCTGCCATTAATGAAGTAATTGCCGATCAGCAAAAAGCAACACTTGATGAAATGCTCCAGCAATGGCCTTATTTCCAAACGCTCATTGATATGTTGGAAATGGTATTGTCTAAAGCCGATGCCAACATTGCACTCTACTACGAGTCTCATTTAACTGAAGATGAAGATTTAAAAGTGCTCGGTAACCAATTACGTCAGCGCTTAAAAGATGCTGTTGAAACGTTACTTAAATTGAAAGATGAATCAAAGCTTCTTAGCAATAACGAGGTTCTGGATCAATCTATGCAGGTCCGTAAACCATATTTACTTCCTTTGCATCTTTTACAAGCTGAACTCATGAAACGCCGCCGTGATTATCTCGCGGAGCGTCAGGCAGAACATACCCCTGTTGACCATGCACTGATGGTGAGTATTGCAGGTATTGCTGCTGGTTTACGTAATACGGGCTAAGCTGTTTTTACCAATTGTTTGACAAAGCAGTACATCGGTGATGTGCTGCTTTTTACTTGCAAAGTTCCCCATTTTTTATAAATTTTCCACGATTTTTTATTTTTTTAAATATTTTTTAAAAATCATAAAATTAATTTTTATAATAAAAAAATAACTAATTCCTTATATTTAGAATTCTTTAAATTATACCAATCGTTAAAAAATAATTACTTTTCACTCACATACTGCTCTCTAGAGATTAAATGCATTCCCAAGAAAGAGTATCATTGCACCAATTAAAGAATAACGAGCTCATTTTATGTCCAACTGGTTTCCAAAATGGCAGCCTTACCAAGGTGATGTTGACCATCGACCGGTCTCTACCAATGAATATCTCCCCCCAGTTCAAAGTGCCATTTTAGGCATCCAACATGCATTTGCCATGTTTGGAGCCACCGTTTTAGCACCATTACTCATGGGCTTTAATCCTAACCTTGCTATTTTAATGTCTGGTATCTGTACCATCCTGTTCTTCTTAATTACAGGTGGTCGTGTTCCAAGTTATTTAGGATCGAGTTTTGCCTTTATTGGTGTTGTTGCCGCAGCTACGGGGCATATCACAGGTTCAGGAGCCAATCCAAATCTTTCAATTGCGTTAGGCGGAATCGTAGCCTGCGGTATCTTTTATGCACTCATCGGTTTTATTGTGATGCTTACTGGTACACGCTGGATTGAAAAACTTATGCCACCTGTGGTGACTGGCGCAATCGTGATGATTATTGGTCTAAACCTTGCACCTGTCACCATTAAAGGTGTTGCAGGCCAACCCTTTGAAATGTGGATGGCTTTAATTACCGTACTTTGTATGGGCAGTATTGCGGTCTTTACGCGTGGTTTATTACAACGTTTACTTCTATTAGTTGGTTTGATTTTGGCTTATGCAATTTATGCCATTACGACTAATGGGTTAGGTTTAGGTAAACCAATCGATTTTAGCCAGATCTCACAGGCTGCATGGTTCGGTATTCCAAGCTTTTCACATCCTACTTTTGATACCAAGGCTATTTTAATTATCGCGCCGGTTGCACTCATTTTAGTGGCAGAAAACTTAGGCCATATTAAAGCAGTAGGCGCTATGACAGGTGAAAACCTGACGCCACAATTAGGCAAAGCATTTGTTGCAGATGGTTTAGCGACTACACTTTCTGGTAGTGTTGGCGCACCAGGTATGACCACTTACGGTGAAAACATTGGTGTGATGGCGGTTACTCGTGTGTACTCAACGATTGTATTTGTGATCGCGGGTATCTTCGCTATTTTCTTAGGGCTATCCCCAAAATTTGGTGCTGTCATTAGCACTATTCCAAGTGCAGTCCTCACAGGTGCATCTATTGTGGTATTTGGTTTAATTACCATTGCTGGTGCAAAAATCTGGATCGAAAACAAAGTTGATTTTTCTAACAATAAAAACCTGATTGTTGCTTCTGTGACGATTATTTTAGGTGCTGGTAACTTTGAATTATTGTTCGGTAATTTCAATTTAGGTGGTATCGGTACCGCAACTTTTGCAGCCATTATTCTAAATTGGTTGTTTAGTTTAAAAGATAAAACTTAAATTCAAAAAGGCAGCGTAAGCTGCCTTTTTTCATTCCGATTTAGTATGATGAATTTTTGCATTTCAATACGTTCCTATCATGCGTTTTGATTTTTTTGATTTACAGCTAGTTCTTCATATTGTCTCGACTGGTAGTCTAACCAAAGGTGCTGACCGTTCTGCAATTTCACTTCAAGCAGCGAGTGAGCGTATAAAAAAACTCGAACAGTATTTTGAAACACCCTTATTTATTCGCCAAACCACAGGCGTAGAACTCACCACAGCTGGACATGCATTTGTAGAGCATGCTCGTCAGCTTTTAGCTCAAAAAGATCAACTCGAACAAGAAATGCAGCGCTTTAAGTCTTCTACAACACAAGCTTTAACACTTTGGTGTAACTCTTCTGCTCAAAGCGAATATTTGCCTCCTTTATTACCGCAATATTTAGTGCTTCATCCCGAAATGAGTATCGATTTGCACGAAGCAGAAAGTTCAGAAATTGTAGATGCATTAACCCAAGGAATTGCGAGCCTTGGTTTGGTCTCAAGCTTTTTTGATACTCGACATTTGCAAACGAAAGAATTTGCAAGTGATCCTTTAGTTTTGATTTGTCCTGCTACACATGAGTTAGCTCAATATCAAAAGCTAAATTTGGTAGAGGCTTTAAGCTATGGTTTTATTGGCCTTAAAGCCCACCACTCTTTGCAACAGTCCATTGAAACTCAAGCGAAATTAGTAGGATTTAACATACAGTACCGTTTACGCTTACCTAACTTTAGTGCAATTGCTGAGGTTGTTGCCAAAGGCGTGGGTATTGCGATTATGCCTGCCCGTGCGGCGCAGCGCTTGCAATCGGACTATGATTTCCACTCCATCCAATTACTCGGCGCATGGGCAAACCGAAAACTACTTTTGGCAACACAAAATTTCAGCCAACTGTCTAGTAGTTATAAGCAATTTGCAGATTTCCTATTAGAGCATCGCCCTTAGAAATTTGGCTTAGTGCAAAATCATATAAAGCCCTAATGATACTAAACCTATAAAAAAGATACGGCGAAATAACTGCTCATTGAGTCGATAACGAATTTTTTTACCGATCCACATTCCAACAAGTGCCGCCAACAACGCAGCGAAAGATAAACGATAGTCCAGTGTTACTCCCGACATCGGGTTATGATGTAAAAAGACTGCAAGGCAAATGGTAGAGACGGTAAACGTTAATCCCAAAGCTTGTACCAGTTCGTCACGTTTTAAATGTAAAGACTGCAAATATGGCACGATAGGAATAATAATAACGCCTGTTGCTACTGTCACTGCCCCACCAATATATCCAATAATCGGCGATAACCAGCGCTCATGTTTACCTAAGTGTGGAAGTTTCTTGACGCATAATCCATAAAGCCCATATAAGGCCAACATACTTCCTAATAAAATCTCACTACTGTGCCCATGGCTTTGACTTAAAGTCGGCAAAAAGCTCCATATTGAACCAGCAACAATGCCTATAAGCAAAGTCCAGAAACGGCGAATAAAAGTCCAAACATGCCCCTCAGCAAAAAGCTGCCAGACATTGGTGACCATTGAAGGAACAATGAGTAGGGATGCGGCCTGAAAAGGGCTCATTGCGATGGTAAGTAAGCCCATTGAGACCGCGGGCAATCCTAAGCCGATCATGCCTTTAATCATGCCCGCAAAGACAAATACCATCATAATAATAGCTAGAAATGTCACTGTTTATCTCCGATTCCCTACATGGTTATGCTACGGAAAAAACAGGTTTTGCCCTATTCTTGTTTTTTGGAGTAGGCCTCAATTAGAAGTTGAGGCTGTTTTATATTTTTCTTCTAAAACATTGCTAAAAATGCTTTCAATCATCCAAACCCGATACAAGCTATTAAATACATAACTTTGCTCATCAATACGCAACTCTAAAACTGGTAAATCAGGCTGATGTTTATTCTTGCAAAGCGCATCATTTTGCTCCAAAACAGACGGTACATCCTGTTCGGTTAAATGCTCAATGCCAAGTTGTTGCTGTAACTGTTGGAAATGCTTCTGGAAAGATGGATCTTTTCCTTTAGTCCAAACGGCCTGCAAAATAGTAAAAATTGTATCAAGTTGCTGATTTTCCGGCACACTATAGAAAAGTTTCGCCATCTCAAGTGTACTTTCTTCTGTAGGACGGCAAAAAGGTGTAAAAGCAACCTCTGTACGTTTAGACACACGTGTTGCCAAGCTCCAGTCAAACCAGTCTCGGCCTCGATAACTCAGTGGATAAACTTTTAGCTGAATATCATAATAGTCAGCAAGCTCTTCTTTAATATAAGCAAGCAGCAACCAGCTCATCGGGTCTTCTAAAGCGATAAATACATCAAGCTCAGGATGAAGAGCCTGAATTTCATTGAGTGCTTCGGCATCATTAATTAAATGTTCACGCCATTCGATATGATTAATTAAAAATATCGGATTACCTGTCAGTAACTTTTGTTGTTTTAAACGACGGGTTAAACGTAATAAATCATCTACTGCATGATATTTACGCCCACCAAATTCAAAGTACGCTGCCTGTACAGGTTCATCTGTAAAAATACGTTCTGGAAAATGCTGTGGTATCTGATGCTTCACCGCCATGGCATGTAAAGTACGTAACTTTCCATATTGCTGTTGCCAAAGCATGTGAAAGATATCTTCAAGTAAATGGAAGAAGTTCTGACCTTGTAATGGGGTTCTTTTTAGTATGACAGCGGCTTGTTTTAAAGCTTCTTGGCTTGGGATTTCTGGGAACTCATCAAAAGCAAAACGATGCTGATTTGCTAAAATCTTGGCATCATTTAAACAATAATGCTGCCACTCCTCTTGCGTCATGCTGTTCGGAGGTTCAGAAGATGTATGAGAAATAATAATTTTTAAAGGTTTAAGCTCATCACTTAAAATTTCATCTAGCTGAGACAATTGCTGAACAGCCAGATAGCTATACACATCATCAAGTCGTAAATAAATACTTAAACCATTTTCCGTGGGTAACACCGCTTGACGAGAAGGCTTTTGGTAAAACCAGCTCGATCGGATAGGGTCAAACCAACGGCGTAGCAGTGACATGAGTAGTGCCTCTAAAAATAAATCCTAAGCGAGATCAAAAGTTATTTTGATCATAGTGCAAGGTGAAACAGTAGTCGAGATGGAAAAATGACTACCTAAGTTCGCGCAGAAAATATGTCATGTTATTTCGCGAGTTTCTGCGTAGGTGAAGATTTTATCACCATTTTATGGGAAACCCATAGAATGATCTGAAAACACCTTTTCCTACAAGCGGATTTTTTTTACCAGACATAAAAAATGCACCCTTAACATGATATCAATTCATCGTGTTAATGGGTGCATGTTTCCTATTCAATTATTAAAATTGAATATTTTATAGAACGCGTACAGCTCCTTTTGCCGCACTTGTAGTATGCATTGCATAAACTTTTAACGCTTTTGATACTTTACGTTTACGTTCATCTTTCGGATGCCAGCCTTTCGCTTCTTGAACTGTACGACGGTGCGCCATAGTCGCATCATCAATATTCAAATGAATCGTACGGTTTGGAATATCAATTTCGATGGTATCGCCATCTTCAACTAAACCAATTGCACCGCCTTCAGCAGCTTCTGGCGAAACGTGACCAATTGAAAGACCTGATGAACCACCAGAGAAACGACCATCTGTAACCAAGGCACAGTCTTTTCCTAAACCTTTAGATTTAAGATAGCTGGTTGGGTAAAGCATTTCTTGCATGCCCGGACCACCACGTGGACCTTCGTAGCGAATAACAACAACATCGCCAGCTTTAATCTCATTACCTAAAATTGCTTCTACAGCTGCATCTTGGCTCTCAAAAACGCGTGCTGTACCAGTGAATTTTAAAATAGATTCATCTACACCCGCAGTTTTTACGATACAACCATCAAGTGCGATGTTGCCGTATAAAACAGCTAAACCACCATCTTTAGAAAATGCATGTTCTGCATTACGAATTACGCCCTTTTCACGGTCGCCATCTAAAGTTGAGTAGTAACGGTTTTGTGAGAATGCAACTTGAGTCGGAACACCACCCGGAGATGAACGATAGAACTCATAAACCTCTGCATTTTCAGTACGGATAATATCCCACTTATCTAAAGCATCTTTTAAAGTTTTTTCATGTACTGTCGGTACAGATACATCAAGTAGATTCGCACGATCAAGCTCGCCTAAAATGGCCATGATACCGCCTGCACGATGTACATCTTCCATATGTACGTCTTGTTTTGCTGGTGCTACTTTTGAAAGCACTGGTACTCGACGTGACAACTCATCAATGTCGTCCATCGTAAAGTCAACTTCAGCTTCATTTGCCGCAGCTAACAAGTGGAGAACTGTATTGGTTGAACCGCCCATTGCAATATCAAGTGTCATCGCATTTTTAAAGGCAGCTTTAGTGGCAATTGAACGAGGCAAAATACTTGCATCATTTTGCTCATAGTAGCGCTTAGCCAATTCAACAATAAGCTGACCTGCTTTTAAGAATAATTTTTTACGGTTTGCATGCGTTGCAACGATAGAACCATTGCCCGGTAACGATAAACCTAGCGCTTCTGTTAAACAGTTCATTGAGTTCGCAGTGAACATACCTGAACATGAACCACAGGTTGGACATGCTGAACGTTCAAATTCTGCAACTTCTTCGTCTGTGTAGCTGTCATCAGCTGCAACAACCATAGCATCTACAAGGTCAATGGCCTTTTCATCACCACGGAATTTAACCTTACCTGCTTCCATTGGTCCGCCAGACACAAACACCACAGGAATATTTAGACGCATAGCGGCCATCAACATTCCCGGAGTAATTTTGTCACAGTTCGAAATACATACCATCGCATCGGCGCAATGAGCATTCACCATATATTCAACTGAATCCGCAATTAAATCACGTGATGGTAATGAATAAAGCATGCCGTCATGCCCCATCGCGATACCATCATCCACCGCAATTGTATTGAACTCTTTAGCAACACCACCTGCTGCCTGAATTTCTGCTGCGACAAGCTGCCCTAAATCTTTTAGATGGACATGGCCCGGAACAAATTGAGTAAATGAATTGACCACAGCAATAATTGGTTTGCCGAAATCTTCATCTTTCATTCCTGTTGCACGCCATAAGCCACGTGCGCCAGCCATATTTCTTCCGTGTGTCGATGTTTTTGAACGATAGTCAGGCATTTGTATTTCCAACAAGTTGTGCTTGAGTGAAATGACTTCCACTCTGGCTGAATGATACTGATATAGCGTTAGATCAGTCGGAATATTGACTCATCATCATAATTTGATCATTCTCCATTCTATAGAAGCAAATAATATAGGGAAAGCCAAGAACGATAATACTCAGTCAATATTTAGCAAAACTTACATGAATAATTTTTTATTTTTTTATAACCTTTTTTTATCAATAAAATTTTTTCAATAATTTTTTGTTCACTATTTAAAAACTAAAATGCTCAATCACCATGAGTTTAGGGCTTCAATCGTTTTTCACGTATACTACGTATAAACTCTTTTTGGATTGCATTTGTGAAAATTATTTTTGCTGGCACCCCCGAATTTGCTGCAACAGCATTGGCGGCTTTATTAAAAACTTCCCATGAAATTATCGCGGTTTATACTCAACCAGACCGTAAAGCAGGCCGTGGACAAAAACTAACACCGTCTCCTGTAAAACAGCTTGCACTGGAACATAATATTCCTGTTTATCAACCGCTTCACTTCAAAGCTTCAACTGAAGAAGGCTTGGCTGCTCAACAAGAACTGGCTGCTTTAGGCGCTGATGTCATGGTGGTTGCAGCATATGGTTTAATTCTTCCACAAGCTGTGCTCGATACACCTAAATATGGCTGTTTAAATATTCACGGCTCACTATTACCACGTTGGCGTGGTGCAGCGCCAATTCAACGCGCGATTGCAACAGGTGATGAAGAAACCGGCATTACCATCATGCAAATGGCGGCAGGTTTAGATACAGGCGATATGATGTATAAAACCTATTGTCCGATCACTGCCGAAGATACTTCTGCGACTTTACATGACAAGTTAGCAGCACAAGGAGCAACAGCAATTTGTGCGGTACTCGAGTCAGAAGCAACACTACAAAAATATTTGGCAGAACGCGAAGTCCAAGACGAAAGTTTAACGGTCTATGCTCATAAACTCGTAAAGTCAGAAGCTCGTATTGATTGGTCTATGAATGCAGTTCAAGTAGATCGCAATATCCGTGCATTTAACCCTTGGCCAGTCGCTTTTGTTCAACTTGATGAAAATAATGCACTGCGTGTTTGGAATTCTCTAGTTTCTAGCCAAAGCAAAGCACATGCTCAAGCTGGTGAAATTATTGCAATTGATAAACAAGGCGTACATGTTGCTTGCGGTGAAAATACATTTATTTGTCTAACGAGCGTACAGTGGCCAGGTGGTAAAGCATTAAATGCTCAACAAATTGCACAAACTCAAAAACTTCATGTAGGACAGATTCTGCCATGAGTCAGGTTACTTCAAACTCATCACGTTTTAACCTGCGCGCTCAAGTCGTCCAAACGTTACTCAAAGTTCAGCAGGGCCAATCATTGGCTAGTATTTTAAATACACAGCTGAATCAAGTCGCAGAGCGTGATCGTGCGTTATTTCATGAACTTGTTCTAGGTACTTTACGCCAATGGTTCGCACTTAAGTCAATTAGTCTGCCTTTGCTCAGCAAACCTTTAAACAATGAGACAGTAGAAACTTGTTTATACGTTGGTCTTTATCAAGTTTTATGCACGCGTATTGCAGCGCACGCTGCCATCTCAGAAACAGTAGATGCGACTAAACAACTTGGTTTTCCTGCACTCAGCGGTATTGTGAATGCAATTTTGCGCCGAGCAACTCGCGAAACTGAGGACTTTCAACAAGGTTTACAGCAAGCCCATGGCTTACCAAGTTGGCTTTTTAAGCGTTTAAAGAAGGATTGGGGAGAACAAACAGAAGCTCTCTGCCAATCGTTAAAGCAAGCCGCACCTTTAACTTTACGAGTAAACCAACGCCATATCGGTCGCGATGCTTATTTAGCAAAACTACAAAGTTTAGACATTCAGGCACGTGCGTGTACTCTATCTGACGCGGGTATTATTCTTGAACAATCTGTACAAATTACACAGTTACCGGGTTTTGAACAGGGCTGGTTTTCTGTACAAGATGAACATGCACAGCTATGTGTAACCTTATTGCCTGATTTAAACAATAAAACAGTTATTGATGCGTGTGCGGCTCCAGGTGGAAAAACGGCTCATTTGCTTGAAAAACTTAAACCAGCACAGTTAATCGCCATTGATCAGGATCCAAGTCGTTTAGTCCGTGTAACTGAAAACCTAAACCGACTAGCACTAGATCAAAGCCATACTGAAATTCTGGCAGCAGATGCAACCAAGTGGACTCCAGCCCAACCTGTGGATTGTATCGTGCTTGATGCACCTTGTTCTGCGACAGGTGTAATTCGACGTCATCCTGACATACGTCTATTGCGCCAATCTAGTGACATAGCCCAAACCATTGAGCTACAAAAGCAGATCTTAGAGCACATGTGGCAGCAACTTAAAGTTGGAGGCACCCTGCTTTACATCACCTGTTCAATTTTAAAAGCTGAAAATGAACAGCAGATGATTAGCTTCTTTGCAGAGCATACCGATGCAAAAGAAGTAAAAATTGAAGCAGATTGGGGAATTGAACAAGCTCATGGCAGACAACTGTTGCCAGAAGCACAATCTGGTGATGGTTTCTATTATTGTAAAATTCAAAAAATTGCATAATAAAAAAGCAGGCTTTTAAGCCTGCTTTTTTACTAGATCAGTATTAAAGAGTGTGCTGGTCTTTGACTTCTTCTAAGACTTCATCTAACTCTTCAGGATGTCTTGATAAATGTAAGATGGATAAAGCTAGTCCACCCCATACAAATACCATTGAAATTATCATCATCACGATTGCCGAAGTATTCATTATTTTATCCTCCTAGCGATCTTTCATTTTACTTAACACGATAGCAACGACTGCACAGAAAATCACACTGCCCCAGCCAAATACACCTTGTAAGCTCATACTATAAGTATCATAGCCATTTTTGATCAAATTAAAAACAGTCATAGTGAGTGTTGTTAATAGGATAAAAGTAGTAATCACGGTTAAGGTGAAATCCCATCCCTTACCCAATTGAATGGTTGAGATACGATTGACATGATCACGAAGCTCTCTAAGAGCTGAGCGCTTAAACCAAGCTACGCTAATAATTGATATCAATGCTCCCCCAATAATGCCAATGTTATTGATAAAATGGTCGACAATATCAACGAGCTTAATTGCATTTACACTTGAGAATAAAATAATTGAGACTAGAGCACTACCGCCACCAATAATGGTTACCGCTTTCTTACGACTCCACTTCAACTTATCTTGCATCGCTGCAATAGGTACTTCCAAAATACTAACCATTGAAGAAATACCAGCTACAAATAATGAAGAGAAGAATAAAAGGCCGAATAGATCAGCACCAGAACCTAAACTTGAAATAATTTTAGGGAAGGCAATAAATGCGAGACCAATACCACCACTCACCACATCTTTAACTTCAGTACCTGCAGCATGTGCCATAAAGCCAAGCGCTGCAAAAATACCGATACCCGCCAAAATCTCTGTCGATGCATTCGCGAAACCAACGATAAGACCGGAGCCAGTTAAATTGGTTTTTGGTTTTAAGTAAGATGCATAGGTCACCATAATCCCGAAACCAACAGAGAGTGAGAAGAAAGTATGACCATAGGCTGCTAACCAAACTTTATAGTCCATCATGGCAGACCAGTTTGGAGTAAAGAAAGCATTTAAACCTTGTACTGCACCCGGTAAACGTAATGACTGAATCACTAAAATCGTAAATAAGATGAATAATAAAGGCATGAAAATCTTATTAGATAATTCAACACCTTTTTTCACTCCACCATATAAAATGATTAAAGTCAGTGCCCAAATTCCAACAATTGGCCAGAATAAATGGCCTACAAACTGCAAATCAAAGCCAGTCGCTTTTGTGGTTTGTAAATAGGTATTGAAGAAGAAGCCTTCCGGGTCACTTCCCCACATTTGGCCAATAGAAAAATAAATGTAGCTACCAGCCCAAGTCAGAACACTTGCGTAATACAAACCAATAATGATACAGACGCAAACCTGCCACCATCCTAGAGTTTCTCCGCCTTTAAACAAAGCTCTATACGCTTTAGGAGGCGATCCTGTACTACGATGACCTACTGCATAATCTAAAAATAGTAATGGTAAACCTGCCGTAATAAGTGCAAGTAATTAAGGAATAAGGAACGCACCACCACCATTTTCATAAGCAACGTAGGGGAAACGCCAAATATTACCTAAACCAACAGCCGAACCAACGGCTGCGATAATAAAACCAGATCGTGACGTCCAGTTTTCACGAGAATCTGTCATAGAACACCTAATGTTAAAAGATTACTTATTTTTACTGCTTTTGTTGATTGTTATTCCGCACGCAAAAAAAGAACCAAAGAATACTTTTGTGTTTGATAGAGAATAAAAGGCACCTTTTGAGTATTTTTATTTTCATTTCAAACAAGCAAAAATAGAAAATTCTTCCTTAAAGATTTTTGTCCATTTTTTGCCCCTATATAGTTGAACAATACCCGTTTTTATTTATTTTTACTGTAATTTCCGTCTGAAATTTTACGTTTTTTTAGAGATTTTGATTTAGATTGGTTATTTTTTAGCTAATATTCATGTTCTAAAACATATTATTAGAGAATATAAGCAATGATATTTTCTACCATTTAAATTATTTTCTACTTTATAAAGTAGATATATCAACCAATTTTAGATGAGTAAAATCACAGAATCTTACCGATGTATTACACAAAATTTATACTAAAATTTTTCCTAACAAGCTCCACTTAAAATCTATATTTTAATAATAAAATCAAAAACATAAATTAATAAAAATAATTATAATTCTAAAAGTTTTATATTCACCATTTTTCATCAATGCATAACTTCTCAGATGTCTATATCATGCGCTCAAAGATTTCTTTTCTTAGGATATGATGATGAAGATATTAAAAATGTCTTTTTTGGCACTCGGGATGAGTCTTAGCGGATTTGCTCAAGCGGATTTTATAGGAGTTAAAGGGGACGTGGGCTATTGGTTTTACGATGGTAAAGCAAACATGTCTACACAATTGCCAGATGACCAAGACTTAGATCGAAAAGGCAGTGCACAACTTTCATTAGCATTTGAGCACCCAATCCCATTTATTCCAAATGCAAAAATTCGTTACGTCAATCTCGATACACAAACTAAATCAGAGACCTTAGGTCAAGCTAACTATAAGATTAATTTAGATCATAGTGATTTTATCCTTTATTATGAATTACTAGATAATATTGTGAGTGTGGATGCGGGTCTAGGTGCAACCGTATTAAATGGTGATATCACCGCCTATACAGGTAAACGTGTAGATATTGATAAAACATATCCTATTGCTTATTTGTCGGGAGAAGTAAAACTTCCATTTACAGGTCTAAGTGCTAAAGGTGAAGCAACTTATACAAACTTTAATGATGCAAAAATCACAGATGCATTAGCAGAAGTAAAGTATAAATTTGTCGATAATTTAGTAGTCGATTTAGGCCTTAAAGCAGGCTATCGTGTACTCAATATTGACTTAGATGATTATGATAACACTGACCTTAAATTTGAGTTTAAAGGACCATATGTAGGCTTAGAAGCACATTTTTAGACTCAACGAGGGTGAGAGAAATATTCTTTCACCCTACTTTTTTATAATTAGAAATTACCGTCTCAATTCGACTTAAAATTTGTGGCCAACCTTTTCTCATACCCATAAAAGCTTGTTGTCCCAAAGAAGAATTCTCATTAAATCCCGAATGTTTAAGCTGCAAAAGTGTGCCCTCTCCTTGAGGAATTAATTGCCATCTTAGAGTTGTATCAAGTACACCAATTGCAAAGTCATATTCAAATAAAATTTCTTTATCAGCCACCTTAACTAGGCAATGTTGTACTCCAAAACTACCCATATCTAAAGTAAATTGATGACCAGCTTTAGGCTGAATATCTCCTTTAGCCCACCATTGTTGAATGAGTTCAGGTGTGGTCAATGCTTCCCATACTTTCTTAGGTGGATAGGGAATATATTGAGATAACTCAATTGCCTTCATCATTTTGTATTTTTCCATATTTTATCGAATTTATATTATTCTTGAAGTAATCATCTGACAAATAAAAAAACACCCCCACTCTTTAGAATGGGGGTGTTTAGAATAATGAGCTGGCGATGACTTACTCTCACATGGGTAACCCCACACTACCATCAGCGCTAAGAGGTTTCACTTCTGAGTTCGGGAAGGGATCAGGTGGTTCACTCTTGCTATGGTCGCCAGCACAACTGTTTATGGATACTTGCTTTGGTCTTATTGACTGCCGAAGCGTTTTCCAAATCTTTACAGACTGGGCTGATTGAATCTGATTGTGTTCATTTTATCTAGTGGAATAACTAAATCAAGTTGCTTTGTAGATTTATGAATCGATTGATGCTTTATATACAACTGCTTGGGTGTTGTATAGTCAAGCCTCACGAGCAATTAGTATTGGTCAGCTTCACATATCACTATGCTTCCACATCCAACCTATCAACGTCCTAGTCTCGAACGGCTCTTTAGAGGAATAAATTCCTAGGGAAATCTTATCTTGAGGTAGGCTTCCCGCTTAGATGCTTTCAGCGGTTATCCCTTCCGAACATAGCTACCCGGCGATGCGACTGGCGTCACAACCGGTACACCAGAGGTTCGTCCACTCTGGTCCTCTCGTACTAGGAGCAGATCCTCTCAAATTTCCAGCGCCCACGGTAGATAGGGACCGAACTGTCTCACGACGTTCTAAACCCAGCTCGCGTACCTCTTTAAATGGCGAACAGCCATACCCTTGGGACCTGCTTCAGCCCCAGGATGAGATGAGCCGACATCGAGGTGCCAAACACCGCCGTCGATATGAACTCTTGGGCGGTATCAGCCTGTTATCCCCAGAGTACCTTTTATCCGTTGAGCGATGGCCCTTCCATACAGAACCACCGGATCACTAAGACCTACTTTCGTACCTGCTCGACTTGTGGGTCTCGCAGTTAAGCGCGCTTTTGCCTTTATACTCTACGCGTGATTTCCGACCACGCTGAGCGCACCTTCGTACTCCTCCGTTACTCTTTAGGAGGAGACCGCCCCAGTCAAACTACCCACCAGACACGGTCCTCGTCCCGGATAACGGGACAGAGTTAGAACCTCAACATTACCAGGGTGGTATTTCAAGGACGGCTCCATTGGAACTAGCGTTCCAACTTCAAAGCCTCCCACCTATCCTACACAAGTAAGGTCAAAGTTCAGTGTCAAGCTGCAGTAAAGGTTCACGGGGTCTTTCCGTCTAGCCGCGGGTACACTGCATCTTCACAGCGATTTCGATTTCACTGAGCCTCTGCTGGAGACAGCGCCGCCATCATTATGCCATTCGTGCAGGTCGGAACTTACCCGACAAGGAATTTCGCTACCTTAGGACCGTTATAGTTACGGCCGCCGTTTACTGGGGCTTCGATCAAGAGCTTCGCTTACGCTAACCCCATCAATTAACCTTCCAGCACCGGGCAGGCATCACACCCTATACGTCCACTTTCGTGTTTGCAGAGTGCTATGTTTTTAATAAACAGTTGCAGCGGCCTGGTTTCTGCGGCTGTCATCAGCTCAGGAAGCAAGTTCCATCACCAACAACAGCGTACCTTCTCCCGAAGTTACGGTACCATTTTGCCTAGTTCCTTCAGCAGAGTTCTCTCAAGCGCCTTGGTCTACTCGACCTGACCACCTGTGTCGGTTTCGGGTACGATTCCTGTGTAACTGAAGCTTAGAGACTTTTCCTGGAAGCATGGTATCAGCCACTTCGCTGTACAAGTACAGCTTGCTATCGGATCTCAGTATAGAGTACCCCGGATTTGCCTAAGATACATACCTACATCCTTCCACCTGGACAACCAACGCCAGGCTGACTTAACCTTCTCCGTCCTCTCATCGCATTACACAGAAGTATTGGAATATTAACCAATTTCCCATCGACTACGCCTTTCGGCCTCGCCTTAGGGGTCGACTCACCCAGCCCCGATTAACGTTGGACTGGAACCCTTGGTCTTTCGGCGAACGGGTTTTTCACCCGTTTTGTCGTTACTCACGTCAGCATTCGCACTTCTGATACCTCCAGCATACTTCTCAATACACCTTCATCGGCTTACAGAACGCTCCCCTACCACTTGACTAATGTCAAATCCGCAGCTTCGGCACATAGTTTTAGCCCCGTTACATCTTCCGCGCAGGCCGACTCGACTAGTGAGCTATTACGCTTTCTTTAAAGGGTGGCTGCTTCTAAGCCAACCTCCTAGCTGTCTATGCCTTCCCACATCGTTTCCCACTTAACTATGATTTTGGGGCCTTAGCTGGCGGTCTGGATTGTTTTCCTCTTGACTACGGACGTTAGCACCCGCAGTCTGTCTCCCGGATAGTACTCATAGGTATTCGGAGTTTGCATCGGTTTGGTAAGTCGGGATGACCCCCTAGCCGAAACAGTGCTCTACCCCCTATGGTATTCGTCCGAGGCGCTACCTAAATAGCTTTCGGGGAGAACCAGCTATCACCAGGCTTGATTAGCCTTTCACCCCTATCCACAAGTCATCCCCTGGCTTTTCAACGACAGTGGGTTCGGTCCTCCAGTTAGTGTTACCCAACCTTCAACCTGCTCATGGATAGATCGCCTGGTTTCGGGTCTATACCCAGCAACTAAACGCCCTATTAAGACTCGATTTCTCTACGGCTCCCCTATACGGTTAACCTCGCTACTGAATATAAGTCGCTGACCCATTATACAAAAGGTACGCAGTCACACCACGAAGGTGCTCCCACTGCTTGTATGCATGCGGTTTCAGGATCTATTTCACTCCCCTCACAGGGGTTCTTTTCGCCTTTCCCTCACGGTACTGGTTCACTATCGGTCAGTCAGGAGTATTTAGCCTTGGAGGATGGTCCCCCCATATTCAGACAAGGTTTCACGTGCCTCGCCCTACTCGTCATCATTATGTGTGCCCTTTCGTGTACGGGAATATCACCCTCTACGTTCGCACTTCCCAGAGCGTTCCACTAAAACACACATAACTTAATGGGCTGATCCCCGTTCGCTCGCCGCTACTGAGGGAATCTCAATTGATTTCTTTTCCTAAGGGTACTGAGATGTTTCACTTCCCCTCGTTCGCCTTGCAACACTATGTATTCATGTTGCAATACCTACCTTAAAGTAGGTGGGTTCCCCCATTCAGACATCTCCGGATCAAAGGATATTTGCCGCCTCCCCGGAGCTTTTCGCAGGCTATCACGTCTTTCATCGCCTCTGACTGCCAAGGCATCCACCACATGCACTTAATTACTTGACTATACAACCCCAAACAGTCGACGTTACCTACAAGTTAGTAACTTCAACATTTCAGTTTAGAGTACTGTGTATTTAAACACTGTACAGCTTCAATCTAAATTCATATACCAAAACGCTTGATTCAGTTAATTTGCTAGTTCTCAATTCATTCAGATTAATTGCTTAATCTAAACTCTTGAGTGAACAATTTATTTCAGACTCAATTTTGCCAATCTGTTAATGAATAAACATGCCTTCGTCAGGTCATGCTTAATACCGTGATACTTAAATCACAGAAGTTAATAAACCAAGACCGAAATCTCTATTTACTAATTTCTGTAATCCGAACTTATCTTAAGTTCTGGTGGAGACTAGGAGAGTCGAACTCCTGACCTCCTGCGTGCAAAGCAGGCGCTCTACCAACTAAGCTAAGTCCCCAGCTTACATCATCAGTCATGTATCTTTTATCTATAACTTTAACCAGTCAAAGTCATGGTGGGTCTGACAAGACTTGAACTTGTGACCCCACGCTTATCAAGCGTGTGCTCTAACCAACTGAGCTACAGACCCTCAGATACATCTATGAAGAACAACTTGTTGTGGATTCTTACCAATCGTCAATCTTTCGTTAAGGAGGTGATCCAGCCGCAGGTTCCCCTACGGCTACCTTGTTACGACTTCACCCCAGTCATCGGCCACACCGTGGTAACCGCCCTCTTTGCAGTTAGGCTAGCTACTTCTGGTGCAACAAACTCCCATGGTGTGACGGGCGGTGTGTACAAGGCCCGGGAACGTATTCACCGCGGCATTCTGATCCGCGATTACTAGCGATTCCGACTTCATGGAGTCGAGTTGCAGACTCCAATCCGGACTACGATCGGCTTTTTGAGATTAGCATCACATCGCTGTGTAGCAACCCTTTGTACCGACCATTGTAGCACGTGTGTAGCCCTGGCCGTAAGGGCCATGATGACTTGACGTCGTCCCCGCCTTCCTCCAGTTTGTCACTGGCAGTATCCTTAAAGTTCCCGACATTACTCGCTGGCAAATAAGGAAAAGGGTTGCGCTCGTTGCGGGACTTAACCCAACATCTCACGACACGAGCTGACGACAGCCATGCAGCACCTGTATGTAAGTTCCCGAAGGCACCAATCCATCTCTGGAAAGTTCTTACTATGTCAAGGCCAGGTAAGGTTCTTCGCGTTGCATCGAATTAAACCACATGCTCCACCGCTTGTGCGGGCCCCCGTCAATTCATTTGAGTTTTAGTCTTGCGACCGTACTCCCCAGGCGGTCTACTTATCGCGTTAGCTGCGCCACTAAAGCCTCAAAGGCCCCAACGGCTAGTAGACATCGTTTACGGCATGGACTACCAGGGTATCTAATCCTGTTTGCTCCCCATGCTTTCGCACCTCAGCGTCAGTGTTAGGCCAGATGGCTGCCTTCGCCATCGGTATTCCTCCAGATCTCTACGCATTTCACCGCTACACCTGGAATTCTACCATCCTCTCCCACACTCTAGCTAACCAGTATCGAATGCAATTCCCAAGTTAAGCTCGGGGATTTCACATTTGACTTAATTAGCCGCCTACGCGCGCTTTACGCCCAGTAAATCCGATTAACGCTTGCACCCTCTGTATTACCGCGGCTGCTGGCACAGAGTTAGCCGGTGCTTATTCTGCGAGTAACGTCCACTATCTCTAGGTATTATCTAAAGTAGCCTCCTCCTCGCTTAAAGTGCTTTACAACCATAAGGCCTTCTTCACACACGCGGCATGGCTGGATCAGGCTTGCGCCCATTGTCCAATATTCCCCACTGCTGCCTCCCGTAGGAGTCTGGGCCGTGTCTCAGTCCCAGTGTGGCGGATCATCCTCTCAGACCCGCTACAGATCGTCGCCTTGGTAGGCCTTTACCCCACCAACTAGCTAATCCGACTTAGGCTCATCTATTAGCGCAAGGTCCGAAGATCCCCTGCTTTCTCCCGTAGGACGTATGCGGTATTAGCATCCCTTTCGAGATGTTGTCCCCCACTAATAGGCAGATTCCTAAGCATTACTCACCCGTCCGCCGCTAGGTCCGGTAGCAAGCTACCTTCCCCCGCTCGACTTGCATGTGTTAAGCCTGCCGCCAGCGTTCAATCTGAGCCATGATCAAACTCTTCAGTTAAAATCATTTTGCACCTTATTTATAGACAAGGTGCCAATTCTGGCTCATCAATTACTGACTTAAATTTCGCTCAAATAAACTTCGAGTAATTTAAACCAATCAATCAATGAAAATTATTTCGATTAATCAATCAGTAAAAATCCACACAAGTTGTTCTTCAATTCTCTTAATGAT
>NZ_JAKTHZ010000043.1:0-11462 GCF_027854645.1 Acinetobacter sp. AOR41_HL
GAGTCACCATGGTGGAAAAAGCTGCCGCCTTCAAGCATGGTCACAAACTCTTTACCCGCATTAATCAGTTCAGGGTCTTCTTCACCTGCAGCTGGTGGTGGGCCAAATGCCAATAGTCCATTTTCAGAATGAAGAAAAATATCTTTATCGTTAGGTAAGTAGCTGGCAATTTTAGTTGGTAAGCCAATGCCCAAGTTCACATAGGCGCCATCTGGAATATCTTGTGCCACACGTTGTGCAATCTGGTCACGGCTGAGTTTCTGGTAGCTCATGTTATTTCTCCTTATTGCTTACTGTGCTGGCGTTACTTGTACAACATGCTGTACAAAGATACCCGGGGTAATGATGTGCTCAGGGTCTAATCCACCCAGCTCCACCACTTCAGAAACCTGAGCAATGGTGACATCCGCAGCCATGGCCATAATCGGGCCAAAGTTACGTGCAGATTTACGGTAAACCAGATTACCCCAGCGGTCGCCCTTATAAGCTTTAATCAGGGCGAAGTCAGCCTTGATCGGATATTCAAGTACATAGTTTTTCCCATCGATCTCACGGGTTTCTTTACCTTCGGCCAAAAGAGTTCCAAAGCCTGTTGGAGTAAATACAGCACCTAAACCCATACCTGCAGCTTGAATACGACAAGCCAGATTACCTTGCGGTACAACCTCAAGTTCCACCTTTCCGGCACGGTATAGTTCATCAAACACATAAGAGTCTGACTGACGTGGGAAAGAGCAAATGACTTTTTTTACTGAACCGGCTTTAAGCAGTTTAGCCAGACCATAGTCACCATTACCGGCATTGTTGCTCACAATGGTTAATCCTTTAACACCGAGTTCAATCAGACCGTCAATGAGTTCAGCGGGTTGTCCTGCGGTACCAAAACCACCAATCAGTATGGTTGCACCATCTTTAATCTGCGATAAAACCTCGCTTAGTGAGGACTTACTTTTGTCAATCATGTGAGAAACCTTAGAGCATGAGGTAACGTGATGTATTACTACCGCTAAAAATTTATTGAAATTCTTAATGGTAGTAATAAATGGAGTAAATTTTGTGAGTCAAAAGCGAACTTTTAACTCACATACACTTTCAATTAAGCACTAGCGCGACGACGTTCAACTTCAGTTGAAGGAGCAGCAGCGGCTTCTTTAACCAGTTCAATGTTAAATGTGATGTGTTTGAAAGCGTGATCTAAACCACGGCGTTGAATTTCAGCAGGGTCAGTTACATCTACTGCTGTTGCCACTAAACCGTCACGAGTAGCGAAGGCAAAGTCATCCCATAAATACTCATCACCCTCAATGTTGAATTGAGTAGTTAGCTTGCGGTAACCCGGTGCAGAAACGAAGTAGTGAACGTGAGATGGACGGTTACCATGACGGCCTAACTTGTTAAGAAGAGCCTGTGTTGTACCTTCAGGAGGGCATCCATAACCAACTGGCATAGTGGTTAAGGCTACATATTTACCATCTGCATCAGTGAAAATGGTACGGCGTAAGTTAAAGTCAGATTGTGACTTATCAAAGAATGAATAGTTACCTAAACTGTTGGCATGCCATACTTCAACTTTGGCATTTTCAATGATATTACCGTCAGTGTCGGTTACCGTACCTTCAATAATTAAGGTATCGATTTTGCCAGTCTCAGTTCCGTCATCCATACGTGCAAAACCAACTGATTCAGGTGCGCCAGCTACATAAAGTGGACCTTCGATAGTACGAGGTGTACCACCTGTAATACCAGCTTTGGCATCTGCTTCATCTGCACGTAAGTCAAGGTAATGTTCAAGACCTAAGCCAGCAGCCAAAAGACCAAGTTCATTTGCTTGACCTGCATCGGTAAAATATTCCAAACCTTTCCAAACTTCAGAAGGTTGGATGTCTAAATCTTCGATGGCTTGAAATAAATCCCCAAGAAGGCGCACTACAATTTGTTGAACACGTGCATCAACTTCGCCTTTTGCAGTGTCGACATTCATTTGTTTTACAAGCGCATCAATTTGTTGACGGTTCATACTAAAACTCCTTAAGTATGCAATACGGTTTTGGGTGGTAGCACTGCGGGCATTCTGTTTTGCTAGCGAATAAGTGCCGCCACGTTCCTTGTTACCTTCTGAATAATCTGCTTGGTTTATAAATGGACTTCAGAGATCACATTTAAAACATTCTTTAGATTTACGAATCATCATCACGAACAGAAGATGGGTGACGGTTCATTGCCATCACTTCAATGTCCATGTATGGATAGAGAGGTAAACCCTGTAAAATGTTGTGCAATTCTTCATTGCTCTCGACATCAAAAATGCTGATGTTCGAGTACTGGCCTGTAATTCGCCAGATATGGCGCCATTTACCTTGGCGTTGTAATTCTTGCGAATAAGCTTTTTCAATGGCCTTAATTTCATTTGCTTTGTCGGCTGGCATATCAAGTGGAATATGCACATCCATACGTACATGAAATAACATGGGAACTCCTTATCCTATTGCCTTAACGACGTAATTTCTCAATCTTATCTTCATCAATTTCAATGCCTAAGCCCGGAGCTGTTGGCAAATGCAATTCAAAGTTTTCGTAACGTAGCGGCTCTTTTAAAATTTCTTCGGTAAGTAATAACGGACCAAATAATTCAGTGCCGAACGCTAATGTTTCAAAGGTTGCAAATACATGGGCCGATGCAATACTTCCTACAGGACCTTCAAGCATGGTGCCGCCATATAGGTCGATACCAGCCAAACCAGCAATTTTGCCAACTTCACATGCTTCAATCAGGCCACCAGATTGTTCAATCTTGACGGCAAATACATCTGCACCATGATTTTTTGCAATACGGTATGCACTGTCAGGTCCAGTTAAAGCTTCATCTGCCATAATGGCTACATCAAAACGATGGGTGAGGCGAGCAAGAGCTTCGGTATTTTGAATTGCACATGGTTGTTCGATTAAATCGATTCCACCATCTTGGAGCTGTTGAATACCATGAATACATTCAAGTTCTGACCATGCACGGTTTACATCTACACGTACACTAACATCAGCACCTAATGCTTTTTTAATCGCAATCACATGGTCAACATCTTGCTGTAAAGGACGTGCACCAATTTTAAGTTTGAACGTGTTATGGCGCTTTAGCTCAATCATTTTGCGAGCTTCAGCAATATCTTTTTCCGTGTCACCAGACGCAAGCGTCCAAAGCACAGGTAAACTATTACGCAGACGTCCACCTAAAACTTCGCTTAATGGCACACCTAAACGTTTGGCCTGAATATCAAGTAGGGCAGTCTGAATGGCACACTTGGCAAAGCGGTTACCATTAATATTTTTACGAATCAGTTTGAGTGTTTGTGCAACATTTAAATCTTTAACTGATGTCAGTAATGGTGCAAAGTAGGTATCAATATTGGCTTTGACACTCTCAGGACTTTCTTCACCATAGTTCAGCCCACCAATGGTGGTGGCTTCACCCCAACCGACAATACCATCCGTGGTCGTAATTTTAACGAGTACCAAAGTCTGGGTACGCATAGTAGTCACAGACAACTGGTGAGGACGGATAGTT
Source organism: Acinetobacter sp. AOR41_HL (assembly GCF_027854645.1). Taxonomy (NCBI): domain Bacteria; kingdom Pseudomonadati; phylum Pseudomonadota; class Gammaproteobacteria; order Moraxellales; family Moraxellaceae; genus Acinetobacter; species Acinetobacter sp. AOR41_HL. The sequence goes on from NZ_JAKTHZ010000043.1 coordinate 3,560, forward strand.
GGAATATCCACAAGTATGGTTTCTATGGTTCTATACATGAAGTTTCAACTATTACGAACTTGTTTGTATACCATAGAAGAATGTAATAGCCTAAAATAGATATAGAACGGTATTTTAAGATACTAAAAAGGTATATTAATGGAATTAAGACATCTACGTTATTTTGTTACCGTTGTTGAAGAACAGAGTCTGACGAAAGCTGCAGAAAAGCTTTTTATTGCTCAGCCACCTTTAACACGCCAAATCAAAAAACTAGAAGAAGAATTAGGGATCGATTTATTCGAAAAAGGCTCTCGTCCATTAAAAGTAACGGAAGCAGGGCTGTTTTTTTACCAGCATGCGGTGCAAATTTTGACGCATACCGCTCAAGCTGCTTCGATGGCTAAAAAAATGAAGCTGGTCGAGAACGTTGTTAAAGTGGGTTATGTGAGTTCGCTTCTTTATGGGCGATTACCACAGGTCATTTATCTATTTAGACAAAAAAATCCTGACATTCATGTTGAGCTTATTGAGTGTGGTACACGAGATCAGGTAGAAGCATTAAAACTTGGCAAAATCGATTTAGGATTTGGGCGATTACCAATTAGTGATCCAGCCATTAAGCGGCTTCTGCTCAGAAAAGAAAAGTTAAAGCTCGCAATCCATAAAAAACACCCATTAAGTGATTTCCAAGAGACAGGAATTTATTTATCTCAAATTATCAATGAGACGATTTTTTCTTATCCAACCACACCTAAACCAAATTTTTCGACCACTATTCAAGCTTTATTTACCAAATTAGGTCTTGTTCCAGCCAAGCTGACTGAAGTAAGAGAAATTCATATGGCACTTGGCTTAGTGGCATCCGGTGAGGGTATTTGTATTATTCCGGAAAGTGCCTGTGATATTGGTATGAAAAATCTAACTTATTTAAATATTTTAGATTTAGAAGCTTATAGTCCCATCTCTCTATCCATGCGCAATATGGATCAAAGTTCCTATATTCCTAAAATTTTAGATTGCATTGAAGAGATCTATAGCGAAGAAGAAGTATCCAGAAATTTGAATTTATAACTTTTTAATACGTCTTAAATTGAATTATCATGTTATTTTAAAACTTTAAACCTATAGGTAATATGTAAAAGGAATTATTGAATGAGAAAAATTTTAGGTTTAGCTTCACTTATTATGTCTACTAGCGTTGTACATGCGGAACAATTAAAAGAACAAGAAAAAACTTCTCCTTATAGCGCGAATGTGACTTTTGCTAGTCAATATATTTCACGTGGTTTCCAACAAACTTGGGGTAAACCAGCCTTACAAGGTGGACTGGATTATGCCAATCCGAATGGTTTTTTTGCAGGAACTTGGGCATCAAGTGTCAGCTCTAACTATCTGCGAGATGCCTCGGTTGAATGGGATTTTTATACAGGTTATTTAAAAACAATTGATAAATTCTCGATTGGTATGTCTATTTTTTATTACTACTATCCAGGCGCGAAAAGCACACCAGAAACGGGAAGTACGAGTTATAACTATGGTGAAATTGTACCTCAAATTGGTTATGGTCCTTTAAGCCTCAAATACTTTGTGACTTACACACCAGATTATGCTGGTTATAACTCTAAAACCATGGGTGGACCTGCTGGTAAAAGGTCAAGAGGATCAAGTTATTTAGATGTTAACTTTACTCAGCCGATCAGTGAAACTTGGACTTTTGGTGCCCACTATGGCTATGAAAAAATCAAAAACTTTTCAGAGTCGAACTTTCAAGATGTTAAAGCCGAAGTAATTAAAGATTTAGGTGATGGTTGGAGTACAGGATTAGCCTATACAAAGGCATGGGATAAAAATGCTTATTATAAAAAGTATAGCAATGGTGAGCCGGGCGCACCTATTTCAAATCCAATTGATTCAACTTTTACAGTCTCTGTAAAAAAAGTGTTCTAATTTATAAATAAAAAGCCTGATCACTTTTTGTTATCAGGCTTTAAGTATTTGATACAAAATTATTTTTTAATTAAATCATAAGCCATTTTAGTATCGTCTAGCTGAACGAGTGAAGCATGGCGAGCAGACAGCGGATCTTTATTTTCAATTGCTGTCAAAATTGCTTTATGTCTTGGTAGCGAATGGCCTTGCAAATTTGGACGTAGGCTTGTTACTTGAATTGATTGCTGCAAAGGTAAAACCAACATTTTTGACATATAAGCCAATAAGTCATTATGCGTTGCTTTGGCAATTGCTAAGTGAAACTGAATATCGGGTTCTATAAACTCTTCAACTGTTGTTGCCTTTTCCATTCCTTCATAGGCTTGCTTAATACGCTCAATATCCTCTTCATTTGCTGTACTTGCGGCAATATAAGCTAATTCTGGTTCTAAAACGCGTCGTACGGTAGAAAGTGTTTTAAAAAATTCGTGTTCAGGGGTTGTTTGAATCAACCAAAACAGTACATCCGGATCGAGCAAATGCCATTCTTCTTTCGGCCTAACCACAGTCCCGATTTTAGGTCTTGAGTAAGTTAAGCCCTTCGCATTTAAAACACGGATGGCTTCGCGAAAGACAGGGCGGCTGACTTTGTATTCCTCACATAAATCAACTTCACTTGGGAGTTTTTCATTTTCTGAAATTTCTCCAGAAACAATTTTTAATCCCAATTGTTGAACGATTAATGCATGTTGGCTTTTGCTTGGAATAGGATTTTTATAGTCAGCTTTACTCATATTTCACTATTACGACATGTTGAATATCCTATGGTATAGATGACCTTGTGTTTTAACAAGATCATCTTTTTCAAGAATAAATATTAATGGGAATGACGTGGAACTTCCGAGCCACGGCAACCGACCAAGAAATCAAAATCACAGCCTTCATCGGCTTGTAAAACATGTTCTACGTAGAGCTTACGGTAGCCGCCAATAAAACTTGGTGGAGTTGGTGGTGCTAAATTTTCAAGACGTTGCTTAAGTTCTTCATCACTCACTTCTAGGTGAAGTTTTCCAGCATAGGCATCAAGTTCGATAAAGTCACCATTTTGAACTACGGCCAAAGGCCCACCCGCCATAGCTTCAGGGGCAACATGTAAAACGACCGTGCCATACGCTGTTCCACTCATACGTGCATCAGAAATACGGACCATGTCGGTAATGCCTTTGGCTAAAATTTTTGGTGGTAGTCCCATATTTCCGACTTCTGCCATGCCCGGATAGCCTTTAGGGCCGGCATTTTTCATCACAAGAATACAAGTTTCATCGACATCTAGATCTGGGTCGTTAATACGGGCTTTATAATCATCGAAGTTTTCAAATACGACTGCACGACCGCGGTGTTTCATCAACTCCGGTGTGGCAGCAGATGGTTTAAGCACCGCACCTTTAGGCGCTAAATTTCCGCGTAAAATACACATGCCACCATCTTGTCGAATTGGGTTATCTATTTTCCGAATCACTTCATCGTTATAAATAGGTGATTGCTGGCAGTTTTCCCAAATGGTTTGACCGTTTACGGTTAAAGCTTGTGGATTTGGCAAGAGATTGGCTTCACCCATACGACGAATTACGGCTGGCAAGCCGCCGCTATAATAGAACTCTTCCATTAAAAAACGACCTGAAGGCTGTAAGTCGACAATGGTTGGCATGCCACGGCCAACTCGGTTCCAGTCATCAAGTTGTAAATCAACCCCAATGCGTCCGGCAATTGCTTTTAGGTGAATTACGGCATTGGTAGAACCACCAATAGCTGCATTGACTTTAATGGCATTTTCGAAGGCTTCTTTGGTTAAGATTTTAGAAAGGCGTAAATCTTCATGAACCATATCAACAATACGCATACCAGAAAGATGAGCCAACACATAACGGCGAGAATCTACCGCTGGAATGGCCGCATTGTGGGGTAAAGAAGTGCCTAGGGCTTCAGCCATACACGCCATTGTAGAGGCTGTGCCCATGGTGTTACATGTACCAGCCGAACGAGACATACCAGACTCGGCAGATAAAAATTCATTTAAATCAATTTTGCCTGCTTTTAACTCTTCATGCATTTGCCAAACGATAGTACCTGCACCAATGTCTTTACCTTTATGCTTACCATTCAGCATTGGACCACCAGTCACTACAATGGCTGGAATATCACAACTTGCAGCTCCCATTAATAATGCAGGTGTGGTTTTGTCACAACCTGTCAGTAACACCACACCGTCAATAGGGTTACCACGAATCGCTTCTTCGACATCCATACTGGCTAAGTTACGGGTAAACATGGCGGTAGGACGTAAATTCGACTCACCATTTGAAAATACTGGAAATTCAACAGGGTAGCCACCCGCTTCTAAAATCCCTTTTTTTACATGTTCAGCAATTTTTCGAAAATGCGCATTACATGGAGTGAGTTCAGACCACGTATTACAAATCCCAATGATCGGCTTGCCTTGAAACTCATGATCTGGAATTCCTTGGTTCTTCATCCAGCTACGATACATAAAGCCATTTTTATCCGTTGTACCAAACCAGGCAGCCGAACGAAGAACTTGTTTGTTATTCATACAAATTTCCCTATATAGTATTACTATTAGAATTAATTGAATTAAAAATACACTATAAATTTTATTTTTAAAAGGTTTGAAATTTAAATAGTATTACTATATTTTAAATTGAAAGGATAATTTACGAGCAAGATGCTCTATAAGTAAATAATAGGAAATGGAGTCGAACATGGATTTCGAAAAGGATGTAATACGGACGGTCACGTTTAAGCTGATACCTGCATTAGTCATACTATATCTGGTGGCATACATTGATCGGGCCGCTGTCGGATTTGCCCATTTGCATATGGGTGCCGATGTAGGAATTGGTGATGCTGCCTATGGTCTAGGAGCTGGTTTATTTTTTATTGGATATTTTCTTTTTGAAGTTCCAAGTAATTTGCTTTTAGACAAATTTGGTGCTCGTAAATGGTTTACCCGCATTTTATTAACATGGGGCCTCATCACCATGGCCATGGCGCTTATTCAAGGCCCTAAAAGTTTTTATCTCTTACGGTTTTTACTTGGTGTAGCAGAGGCAGGTTTTTTCCCTGGTGTTTTATACCTAATTACACAGTGGTATCCGGTGCGGCATCGCGGAAAAATCATGGGAATGTTTGTGCTTTCACAACCGATTGCCATGATGATTGCAGGGCCTTTAGCGGGTCTATTACTTGGAATGGAGGGCATTGCAAATTTGCACGGCTGGCAATGGTTGTTTGTTGCAGTTGGCTTGCCCGCGGTTTTATTGGCTTTACCTACATTTTTGTGGCTGCCCGATAACATTGATAAAGTAAAGTGGTTAAGCGTTGAACAAAAACAATGGCTTAAAAATGAACTCGTTAAAGATGAAGCTGAATACGACCAAACTCGACATGCCAATCCACTACATGCCTTAAAAGACAAACGCGTACTTTTATTAGCACTCTACTATTTACCGGTAACTTTAAGTATTTACGGTTTAAATCTCTGGCTTCCTACCATTATTAAGCAATTTGGCGGAGGTAGTGATATTCAAATTGGGTTCTTATCTAGCATTCCCTATATTTTTGGAATTATTGGACTCCTCATTATTCCGCGTAGTACTGACCGCCTGAACGATCGTTACGGACACTTAAGTTTTCTATATGCACTAGGTGCTTGTGCAATGTTTTTAAGTGGTTGGCTAAATTCTCCAGTTATGCAGTTGGCAGCTTTGGCTGTAGTTGCGTTCTGTCTATTTTCATCAACTGCCGTGTTTTGGACACTACCGGGTCGCTTCTTAACAGGTGCAAGTGCAGCGGCGGGTATCGCCTTAATTAACTCTGTTGGAAATTTAGGTGGCTATGTTGGTCCATTTGGGATCGGACTGTTAAAAGAATACACGGGAAATATGGCTGCTGGTTTGTATTTCTTATCTATTGTCATGCTTTTTGGCTTGATTCTGACTTACATCGTCTATGCCAAGCTCGAACGCCAAAAAACACAAACAGTGAATATTCAAAAGCCTTTGTAAGGAATAAAACATGCAAATTATTCAATTTGAGAATCGTGCAAATCAACGTGCCGTCGCCAAAGTAGAAGGCAACATGGCATATCCGGTTAAAGATATTCAATCGGTTCGTGATTTAGCACTTTTAGCAATCCGCAATAAAGTTTCACTGGAACAACAAGTTGAGGCGTTAGGGTTTGAGTCCGAAACTTATGATTATTCATCTTTATTAGCAGACTTAAAGGTATTGCCGCCTTTAGATCATCCAGATCCAACGCATTGTTTAATTTCCGGTACAGGTTTAACCCATTTAGGTTCTGCATCTGCACGAGACAAAATGCATCAACAAAATTTAAGCGATGACAGCTCGGTGACCGACACCATGCGGATATTTCAATGGGGATTACAAAAGGGGCGTCCAGCCGAAGGTCAGATCGGTGCACAACCGGAATGGTTTTATAAAGGCGACGGTTCAATTGTGGTAAGACCGGGAGCAGAGCTGCCTTTACCTCCATTTGCTGAAGACGGCGGCGAAGAACCTGAAATTGCAGGCCTCTATGTTATTGGAGAGGACTTAAAGCCTTACCGAATCGGGTTTGCACTGGGCAATGAATATTCTGATCACGTAATGGAGCGCCGTAACTATTTATATCTGGCCCATTCAAAATTGCGTTTTTGTAGTTTTGGTCCAGCTTTACGGACAGGCGAATTACCAAAACATCTAGTCGGAACCAGCCGTTTGCGCCGTGATGGACAAATCATTTGGGAAAAAGAGTTTTTGTCAGGTGAAGACAATATGTGTCATAGCTTGGCAAATCTCGAATATCACCACTTTAAGTATCAACAATTCTTAAAAGCAGGCGATGTTCATATCCATTATTTCGGTACAGCGACTCTATCTTTTGCCGATGGTATTCAAGCGCAAGTTAATGATGAGTTTGAAATAGAAATGAAAGAGTTCGGTCATCCACTCAGAAATAAACTTGCTCATATGCAACCTGAATTACCGATCGGTTCAGTTATTACTCTCTAAGGAATATAAAAATGGTCATTGGATACAACTTTATTGGCGGTTCACGTAGCGCACAAAGTACAAGCTTATTGAAAAGTGTAAATGCAACAATTGGCGAAACTTTGCCTTATGAGTTTCACCATGCAACCGAGCAAGAGGTCAATCAGGCCTGTGAAGCAGCCAGTCAAGCGTTTAGGACTTACCGTCATACGTCTCCTGAACAGCGTGCTGTTTTTCTAGAAAATATTGCCGATGAACTTGATGCATTGGGTACAGATTTTCTTGAAATCGTGTCACAGGAAACCGCTTTGCCACTTGCACGCTTACAAGGTGAACGTGCCCGTACCAGTGGACAAATGCGTTTATTTGCCAAAGTGTTGCGCCGTGGTGATTTTTTAGGTGCCCGTATTGATACTGCTTTACCTGAGCGTCAGCCTTTACCACGCCCAGACCTACGCCAGATTAAAATCGGTGTTGGCCCTGTTGCAGTCTTTGGAGCAAGTAACTTTCCTTTAGCATTCTCAACTGCGGGCGGTGACACTGCTTCGGCACTGGCAGCAGGTTGCTCTGTAGTGGTAAAAGCCCATAGTGGACATATGGCCACAGCAGATTTCGTAGCGCAGGCTATTGAACATGCTGTAGAAAAATCAAATATGCCTAAAGGTGTGTTTAACATGATCTATGGTAATGGCGTAGGTGAACCACTGGTTAAGCATCCTTTAATTCAGGGTGTAGGTTTTACGGGTTCATTGCGAGGTGGTCGTGCTTTATGTGACATGGCCGCAGCCCGTCCACAACCGATTCCTGTATTTGCTGAAATGAGCAGCATTAACCCGATGTTGATGTTGCCAGAAGCCTTAAAAAAACGTGGTGAAAAAATTGCACAGGACTTGGCAGATTCAGTGGTTTTAGGCTGTGG
>NZ_JAKTHZ010000044.1:0-17059 GCF_027854645.1 Acinetobacter sp. AOR41_HL
ACGCCTTCAAGTACTTCTGGTGTATTAATAAACTCAAAGACTGCGCCTGCAACTGCACTTGCCAGCGGGTTACCGCCATAAGTCGTACCGTGTGTACCCACTGAAAAATGCGGCGCAAATTTATCAGTTGTTAGCATTGCACCGACAGGGAAACCACCGCCCAGTGCTTTTGCAGTAGTGAGTACATCTGGAGTCACACCGTAGTTCATGTAAGCATAAAGTGCACCTGTACGACCGACACCTGTTTGCACTTCATCAAAAATAAGTAAGGCACCGAACTGATCACACAGTGCACGTAAACCTTTTAAAAATTCGATATCAGCAGGAATTACCCCACCCTCACCTTGTACAGGCTCTACAATTACTGCACAGGTTTGCTCATTAATAACTGCTTTAGCCGCTTCTAAATCATTATAAGCAACATGGCTAATGCCGTTTGGAAGTGGTGCAAAGTCTTGTGAATATTTTGGCTGACCACCAGCCGAAACGGTAAATAAAGTACGGCCGTGAAACGCATTGTTAAATGCCACAATACCGCTTTTACCTGCGACACCGCTGTCGAGTCCAACTTTACGAGCAAGCTTTAATGCTGCTTCATTTGCTTCTGCACCTGAGTTACAGAAGAATACTTTGTCTGCAAATGTATTTTCAGTGAGTTGTTTAGCAAGACGCAGTACGGGTTCATTGGTATAACCATTGCCGACATGCCAAAGTTTTTTTGCTTGTTCTGTTAACGCATTGACTGCCACTGGATGCGCATGACCTAATGCATTTACTGCAATCCCGCCTGCAAAATCGATATATTCTTTATTTTCTTGATCCCAGATACGTGAACCTTCACCACGTACCGGAATGAAATTTGCCGGTGCAAATACTGGAACCATCCAGTCATTAAAGTTGCTTCGAGTTACAGAAATTGGCTGTTCCATGCTTACCTCAGTATCTATTTAATTTATTTAATCTGTCTTACTGTCTTTAATTCATTTAGAAAAAGGGACTGAACAAATAACCCTATACATCCTTTATATTTGCTCAGCCCACTTTTCCTAAAAGGTAATTTCCTCAGATTAGCCTGGGAAAATACCGCGTTCTTTACGAGCTTTTAAGATACGCTCACAAGCCAAGATGTAAGCTGCTGTACGTAAAGTACAAGCATTCTTATTCGCTGTATTCCAAACGTCATCCATTGCTTGAACCATCAACTTGTCTAAACGTTCGTTGATTTCTTCTTCGCTCCAGAAATAGCTCGCCATGTCTTGAACCCATTCGAAGTAACTTACAGTTACACCGCCGGCGTTACATACAACGTCAGGAACAACAACAATGCCACGCTCAACCAATACATCTTCAGCTTTAGGATAAGTCGGGCCGTTCGCGCCTTCTAAAATCAACTTAGCTTTAAGTTTTTCAGCACGCTCAACTGTGATTTGGCCTTCTAATGCAGCAGGAATAATGATGTCTACTTCAGCAGTCCAGAAATCTTCATCTGCAATTGATTGCGCACCAGCAAAACCGCCAACACCTTGGTTTGCGTTTACGTGCTCACGTAATGCAACAAGATCAATACCGTCAGCATTGAAAATTGTGCCAGTGTGGTCTTGAACGTGAGTGATTTTTGCTTTTGATTCAACAAATAAGAAAGCAGCTTCACTACCTACGTTACCAAAGCCTTGAACAGCAACTTTCGCGCCTTCAATTGGTAAGTTGATTTTTGCAGCAACTTCACGGCCAGTAACGAATACACCACGACCAGTCGCTTTAACACGTCCTAAAGAACCGCCTAAGTGAACTGGTTTACCAGTTACAACACCAGTCACTGTGTGACCTTGGCTAGTAGAATAAGTATCCATCATCCAACCCATGATATTGGCATTTGTACCAACGTCTGGAGCAGGAATGTCTTTTTGAGGTCCGATAATGTGACCAATTTCAGTCGTATAACGGCGAGTTAAACGCTCTAATTCACGAGTAGATAATTTACGTGGGTCAACACGGATACCACCTTTTGCACCACCAAATGGCAAGTTCAAAACAGCAGTTTTAATTGTCATCCATGCAGACAACGCCATCACTTCATTTAAATCAACATTTGGATGGTAACGAACACCACCTTTACCAGGACCGCGAGACAAGTTGTGTTGTACACGGTAGCCTTCAAAGTGCTGGATTGAACCGTCATCCATTACGATTGGTACATCAACAATAAGAGCACGCTTAGGGCGCTTTAAAGTATCGATATAATCAGCTAAGTGTTCTAGATATGGCGCTACACGGTCAATTTGTGCCAAGTAAGTTTGCCATGCATCGCTATGTTCGTTTACGTATGAAAGATCTGACATCTTTTTTCCTATATACCTACATAGACTCAGATGTGATAAATCCGTAGTCTTTATTATTCAGCAACCAAAACCTTGCAATAACAATGTTTTGATTTATTTATAAAATCTTCCGCTCTTCTAAAGCTTCAGACCTTTTAAATTCCATCTTGTGATATCAAAAGTAAGATTTACTTTTATATATCGATATCTTTTACAATCTTTCTCTTGCTCATCTGCTGTTTATAAAAAATATCTTTATAAAAGCAAAAGTTCCACCGCAATCAACTCAAAAAAGTCGATTGGAAATAAGTGCAAAAGAGGTGACATAACCGTTTGGGAGTTAAAAAGAACTAGGGTTCATAAAACAAAAAACCATAAGTCCATGAAATTATTTTTGACTAATCGATAGATCCCTCCATTAGTCTTTTTAAATAAAAATTGTTCAATAATACTGCAAGCTTCACATCACTACTCAAGCTGATTAATCGCGCTTTCATATAGACATAAAATCTTTAAGTAAATATAGCACAGAGCAAGATAATTTAGAACATTTTAAAATAAACAAGCAGAGAAAAAATAATCAATTTCCCCGAAATTTTATAATAAAAAAGTAACAAAGCCTAAAAAAAGCCTCAGCCATAATAATTTTATTTTATGGAAATTAAAAAAATATTAAAATTAAAAATGGTTAAAAAATTACCATTTAATAACAATAACTTAATTAACAAAAAATTTCAAAAATCCTTCAATTTTTTTAGAAAATTTCATAATATTTTTTTGTACAGTCTTATTTAAAATAAAAAATAGAAATATAAAAATTACACAACTATTAAATAATCATGTTAAACATATACTTATTTAAAGACTTATAATAATTAGCTATTAATAACATTCCGATAAATGGTTAATTTATGAATCATTATTTGAATTTATTATTAAAATAAAAAAAACATTATTAAAAAAAATATATAAAAGTACTCTTCTATGCACAATTTATAGACATAAAAAAAGGTCCCATGAGGGACCTCTTATCAACCAAATTAAGCAATAAATAGGCTTAGTTTGGAGCACTCTCTTTCTTACGATAAAAGACAAAATAGCTGATATAACACAGTAAGATAAAGATAATACAGCAGATAAATCCAACCTGCATAGATGGATCAAACACCATACTGATACAAGTAACTATACAAAATAGCCCACCTACAATTGGAGTAAGAGGGAAAAGCGGAGCAGCAAAACGTAAATCTTTTGCTGTCTTTCCTGACTTATACCATTGTCTACGGAAGTTAAATTGTGAAATACAAATGGCAATCCAAACAACAACCATTGTAAAGGCAGCAACACCTAACAAATTTTTGAAAATTGTTTCTGGTGCAAACTGTTCTGAAAGCAACCCAGGAATAGCACCAAACATCGTCACAATAATGGCAACAATAGGTGTGCCAGATGGTGTAAGTTTAGCGAAAATTTTAGGTAATTGATTTTTTGCTGAAAGCGACCACATCATTCTTGATGCAGCAAATAAACCAGAATTGGCAGCTGAAAGCAGCGCCGTAATAATTACGAAGCGGATAATGTCTTCTGCATACGGAATACCAATATAATTAAATACTGTCACAAATGGACTACTGCTCACATCATTTGCATTAAGACCCGCAAGATGAAATGGAAGCAAAGAACAAATGACAACAATTGTTCCCACAAAGAATATGAGCAAACGCCAAATCGCTGCATTAATTGCCTTAGGTACAGTCTTTGCCGGTTCCTCTGCCTCACCTGCAGCAACTCCAATAAGCTCAGTACCAGAGAAGGCAAAGTTTACAATGAGCATGGTTGTGAAAATTGGGAATAAACCGTGCGGGAACCAACCTTGAGCCGTTAAATTGCTGAATAACGGCGCTGTTTCATGTCCGTGATAAGGAATAAAACCAAAAATTGCCAATAAACCCAAAGTAATAAATACAATAATTGTTATAACTTTGATCAGAGCAAGCCAGAACTCAGATTCAGCAAATAAACGCGTTGAACTAATATTAAGGAAAAAGACAAGACCACCAAAAAACAAAGTCCACGCCCAAACAGAAGTAGATGGAAACCATTCCTTAACCAGCAAAGCTGCGGCAGTAAATTCAGTTCCTAAAGTGGCAGTCCAAGTCAACCAATATAACCAGGTAATCATATAACCTGTGCCTGGACCAATATAGCGTCGTGCGTATTCACCGAAAGAGCCCGATTCAGGCACATGAACCGCTAGCTCACCAAGACAGAGCATAACGGTGTAGGCAATCAAACCGCCCAAGAAATAAGAGATAATTGCGCCAATTGGGCCAGCTTGAGCAATTACGTCGCCAGACCCTAAAAAAAGACCTGTACCTATGGCACCGCCAAGGGAGATCATCACCAAATGTCGAGTACTCATTGCTCGTTTCAAAGGTGCAGAACTTCCATGTTGCGATGCATCATTATTCCGATAATTTAATGATTGCATATAAAAAACTGTAACGACAATTTAGTAAAAAATCATTTTAGGAGAAAAAAATAAATATGCAATTATCTTTGAATAGTGAAGCTATTTTAAGCACCCCTTCTCAACACAAATAAAATTGCAATAAAAAACAATTAATTAATAGACTCCAAAGCAATCATTGTATTTTAAACAACCCAACAATATTTCTTTAATTTATATAAAACCAAAAACCATTAATTTTTAAATATAATAATTTTTCGCTTAATTTATCATGGCTACTTTTAGTCCTATCTTTATTTAAAAATTAATCGCATTATTTCTTTAAATAATGACTTTTGATTTTATATACAAATAAATTAATAAAAAAATATTTTTTGAGCAAAAAATAAAGCCCAAATTTGAAGATTTGGGCTTTATTTAATCAATAAATTAAAATTAATAACTGGTCAGTACAAATTGTTGCGATGGTTGAACTGAACCTTCAATGTAGTCACAAACGCCTTGTTCATCACAATCTAAATTAAATTGCTTGTAGCTCAATGCAAAAAAATCAGCATATTGTTTAATGACAAAAGGACTCATATCCGAGCTTAATGCATCACCTTGTTTGAATAATTTAATAATTTTTCGGTCATTCATACCTAACAAATAAATTTCATTATTTAATTCAATATGTGCAACTCCAGTCTGCTCTGTCACAATTGGAATCAGATACGATGTGTTTGCTAGCACAACATCTATAGCATAAGCTTCATGCTTTAAATTAATTAAATTGAATACCAAGACTGTACCAGAGTGAGTCTGCAAACCTTTTTTATAAGTTGCAGCTTGCTGAATGTACTGAATTTTAATTCCAAGCTTTTGAAAATCGTGCTCAGTTGCCTGCTTTGTTTTTAAAAGACTACGTGTAATCGCTTGCTTGAGCGGGTTATCTAAATAACGTTCATCTAATTGAAAATCATTTTGACGTAAAATTTTTAATAACATGCTGTCATGGTATGTCAGCACATTCGCAAGTACATTACGGTAATAGAATTTACTTTGTTTTTTGATTTTACGCACATGTTGATAGAAATACGTTTCATCAAATTCATGCTCAATAAAATCATGTAACAGACTTGAGCTTGCCAATACTGATAAAGCTTCATGCCCTGTAAAAGGTAAATGAACTGTATGTAAACTTGGCAATAGCTCTTTTATTTTTAAGTAATGTTCGCGATCGACAGCAAAGTAAGGGTCATAAACAATAATATATTCACGACTTGCATCTACATCTTGCAATTGAATTTGCATATCTTTATTTGCAACAGCATCAAAGAATTCAGCATAACGACGGTCTTCAACCTGTTCAGGGTCAATTGAATATTGAGGTACAAATGCAACGATTCGATTCATATTTAAAAGGTTCGAATATTTGATTGCTGCATAGCCGCCCATTGAGCCGCCATAACCTACAATATTTTTAAAACGCTGAAGAATAGGCAAAATGGCTTTGGCCATTTCAACCATACTGGCTTTTGGGAACCATGATTTTTGTTTTGGCATAATCCCAATAACATTGTATTGGTACTTTATTAGAGACTTTTCAGCATTGATAGATAAGCCACTCGCTCGGGTAATCAAATCGCCAAAAGAGAGAACTAATGTATTAGAATCGCCTTGTAAAAAAATGGCTCTAATGTGTTCGTCTTCAAAAATAATTTGCTTATCCATGCTCACACCGAAAGAAAATTTACTCCCACATACATCGTCAAAAATGAAACAAAATAGGTGTTTTGCCAATTTATGATTGCGGAGTATCTTATTTTATAGATGCCAGTCAGATTAAAAAGCGCAAAATATGACACAATCCTTACATCCTGCCGCTCAAAAAGGATTCAGCTCCGCTGCGGAGCTTTATCAGCAAGTTAGGCCGAATTATCCAGCAGAAATAGTCAGTTGGCTGCAAGAACGTCTCCAAATACATGAAAATTCTACTGTTATTGATCTTGGCTCAGGTACTGGCAAATTCTTACCCTACTTAAAACAAACACGTGCCAATATTATTGCAGTAGAGCCAATTGGCGAGAGGTTACAACAGCTTCAGCAAGCATATACTGATATTAAAACTTTACAGGCATTTAGCCATGCTATTCCGGTAAATGATCAACAAATTGATGCGGTCATTTGCGCTCAATCTTTCCATTGGTTCGACAACATGGAAACTCTGACCGAAATCCATCGAATATTAAAACCGCAAGGACATTTAGGTCTCGTTTGGAATCAGCGTGATGAGCGTACAGACTGGGTGAAAGCCTTAGCAGATTTTTTACTACCTCTTGAAGGCAATACGCCACGTTACCATAGTGAAAAGTGGAAAAAGGTTTTTGAAAACCAAAATTTATTTAGTTTTGACAGTTTAGAAACTTTTTCGCAATCACAGCATGGTACTGTCGAACAAGTGGTGAGTAAAAGATTACTCTCTACAAGTTTTATTGCAGCAATGACTGAAAAAGATCAATTACAGCTCAAAGCTCAATTTGAGAAAATTGTTTATGATTTTACAGGCCTAGGCCCACAAGATCAGATTGATTTTCCATATGTCACATATGCATATCACTTTCAAAAAAGTACGTCGTCAAATCATAGAGAATAGGTTCGGTTGAAAGCTATGTTTAAAAAAACGCCTCATATCATCTTAATGTCTTTGCTCAGCTCTAGCCTATTATTGACTGCTTGTAAAAAAGCAGATGAACCAGCAAAGACTGAGCAACCTCATACAAGTTCATCTACTGATCAGGTGATGGAAAAGCTCAATGAAAGGCCTGTTAAAAAGTTCGCAGCCACTGCTGACGATGCGCATGATATTGCTTTATTAGAAGACTATGACCGTCGCTTTACTGAAATGAGCGATGAGATGGAAACTGAGTTAGAAAAAATGCATGCGGCAGGTACACTCACCACAGAGTTTGAACAAAAACGTACACTTGATAATGTTCGCTCAGCATTGACCATGTTAAAAGACCTCGACTTAAAAACTGAACAAGGTCGCTATATTCAAGGCTTGCTTTATCAATATTGGGAAAATCAAGAAAAACACATCAGTGATAAACAGGCCAATAAAGATGAACAAGTCAATCAACTTGCTGACTACTTACAAGCTCAGAACCAGTTGAAATACTGGAAAGCTTCACAGCAGCATTAATTTTATAGTGGGCAATAAAAAGCCTTCTGAACAAGAAGGCTTTTTAATTTATATATTTTGTTTTTCAACCCAATGAATCGATTGAACACGAAATAACTCACAAGCACCATCACCTGTATCACTTGAGGTTAAAGATGATCGCCAAACTAAATTTTTATCTTTAATTTCGACCAATTCACCTTTGAGGTATACCAAGTCACCGCGCTTAACTTGTTTAATTTGTTGAGCAATTTGAGGACTCGCAGGAATGATGTGCATATTAGACACCATTTGCATCGCTTGCTCAGCAGGTACAGGAAGCTTACTCATTTTCCAGTTCAAATAGCGGTCATACTGTTTAACTGAAATGGTACGAGCAATATCTGGTTGAGCAAATAGCCCCCAACTTACCGCATAATCGATCGGTGAGAACTTAGCTTGTTCATCATTTTTATAAATTTTTGAACCTAAAATTCTAAAATTGCCTTGAAATGGCTGTAACACAGAAATTGACTGATCTTTTTCAATCGGTAACAAACCATTTGCAATATTATATTCACCAGAAGTAGAGGCCGTCGAAGCAAAAGCTGAGCTGATACATAAAGAGGCCAATAAGCCTAACATTACATGTTGTTTTTTCATCGCTTTATACCTCAAATATTACTAGATCAAATGCAGCAGATCTCTAATTTATAGTAGCTCTAAGCGATGAAAAAAATATCGGTATTTAGTAACAATACAGATCAATTTCGTCTATTTTTGTGCTTAATTAAATTGATTGTTAATCTTCAAAATCAATTCGCAACGTTTCAAAGCGTACCTTTCCTTCTTTTATTGCTTGAGCAATTGCTTGCTGTCCTTTGGTTAGACGAGCTCCCCCACTTTTAATATCAAGCAAGATAATCTGGATATCCTCGGCAGTTCCATCTCCATCTCTAAAATCGGTATAGCCATCAAAAATAACGTAATCAACCGGGTCACCCAGAAATTTGGCATCACTTGGTAAGTATTGAAACTCAGGTAAAATCGGAGCAAATTGCTCTGCCATTTTACCTTTTAATACAGCGCGGCTTGTATTCACACTTCGCTTTTGTGCCTGGGCAAGCGCCTGTTGATGCTCAAGCTCTAACTCTGCAATATATTGCTCGTATTCAGCCTTGATTCGACCATTACGGGTATTTGATAAAATAAGCGTTGTGATAATAATACCAATACCAGCACCTATAAGCATGGCCAGCCATACGGACATAAATTTTCCTTAATAAATTACATATCATCACGGTAGATGAGCAATCATATCTAAAATTACGAACTAGCTTAAACTTTTGTCAAAGGCAGTCATCTACTTCTCATAAAAAGATGCTAAGGTATAAGCAGAACAAGTGTGCTGCTGAATATAACTGAATTTATGAAAACGATACTTATTGCAAATCAAAAAGGTGGATGCGGAAAAACCATGACAGCCATTACGTTGGCAACAGCTTTGGCACAAAAAGGATATAAAGTAGCTTTAGCGGATTCTGATAACCAAAAATCTTCCTTACAATGGTTAAAGCAACGTCCAGAAAATGTAGCTGCAATTCAAAGCCTTGATTGGCGCCAAGAAAAATCTATTGGTGATGCACCTAAAAATTTAGATTATTTAATTATTGATGCACCCGGCGCTCTTTCAGGCGACCATGCTGAACAGTTAGTCAGCGAAGCTCATGCCATTATTACACCACTTCAACCTTCATTTTTTGATATCGATAGTACACGTCGTTTTCTCAAGCATTTGCAGGATATTAAACGTATTCGCAAAGGAAAAGTACAAATTTTACTGCTTGCAAATCGTGTTAAACCGAATAGTGCTAGCTCAAAAGATATTCAGCAATTTTTTGAAAAAATCGAACATGAACCGATTGCATGGATTGCAGAGCGTAGTGCTTATGGCAGTTTAGCAATGCAAGGTTTGAGTGTGTTTGATAAACCACAAAAAAACTTTATTGCAATTCAAAGCCAGTGGCAGCCACTTTTAAATAAACTAATCGAAGATAAGTCCGAGTGGTTTTAAAAATAACTTTTTCATTTTTATTGAGCAGGAATGTATAGATCAGCATTTCTGCCTAAAATTTGCCTCAGGTCATTTTTCAGTTAATATGACCCCATTCTATTTAAATAATTAGAGAATTTTTGTTCGTGCATCCATACGCTCCTACTTTACAGCGCGTTTTATTGTTTGGGCTGTTTTTCATCCTGTTATTTTTAGGATTTAACATCCTGAAGTACTTTATTGTACCTGTAGTTTGGGCTGCGATTATCGCTTACATGACTTGGCCAATTTATTTAAGAATTCAGCGTTTTTTTGGCGAAAACCGTAATAATTTAAATGCCACAGTCATGATTAGCTTTGTTATTTTAGTTGTTGGTGTACCCCTAATCTGTGCTATTTTTATTTTGCAACATGAAGGTCGCAATCTCTATCTTGATTTACAGCGTCAGGTTTTTTCTGGTCATTTAAGCGTACCTGATTTCATTAAAAATCTTCCTTTTATTGGCAAAGAAATAACTAGAACACTAAATGATATAAACACCGACCCAAATAGTACGATTCAGAGTATTGCAGCTTGGATACAAAGCCATTTAAGTTATGGGCGAGTTTTAATCAATGAAATTAGTAAAAATCTCGTCAAACTTGGTTTTGCAATTTTAAGTCTTTTCTTCTTTTACCGTGACGGTCACACGATCTTAACTCAAGTGAGTAAAGCCTTAGAAATGGTGATTGGCCTACGTATTCACCATTATCTAGATACAATTTCAGAAACAACGCGTGCTGTTGTCTATGGTGTGGGTTTAACTGCAATTGCTCAAGCAGTCCTTGCTGGATTAAGTTATTTCGTAGCAGGTGTACCCAATCCGATGGTACTCACGATTGCGACGTTTTTATTAGCACTCATTCCTTTCGGCACCCCTGTCTCCTATTTGGGCGTTGGTCTATGGTTGTTCTCTCAAGGACAAACCATGGAAGCCATTGGCGTAGTTTTATGGGGTGTTCTGATTGTAAGTAGTTCAGACAATGTGATTCGTCCTCTTGTGATCTCTGGTGCGACCCAAATTCCGTTTTTACTCATTATGTTTGGTGTATTGGGTGGTATTGCGAGTTTTGGTTTAGTTGGTTTATTTATTGGCCCTGTTATTTTAGCTGTTTTGTTAGCGATTTGGCGTGAATGGCTTCATGAAACAATTGATCCTGAACCAATGCCAAAAACAACCATGATTTATGATTCGGATGATGATTTACCACAATCTAAAAATTAAGCCAATGATTTAAAAATGTTTCAGGATACAAAGTGACTATTTAAATTAACTTGTAGGGTTTACACGCCTTTGCTTGAATAAAAAAATCAGATTTATATCTATAAGGACATCTAATAATGCCAATATTAAATAAAATGAGTGCAGTATGTGCTCTCACAGCTTTATTAACAGTTGGTTGTAGCACGGTAAGCAAAACAGTATCGGAAACGACTCATGCATTAACAACGATGCATACCAAAAAAGTAGTCGATGTCAATGAAGTAACAGCTAGTGGGATTGGTAAAAAAATCGGGACAATTAGCTTTCAAGACAGTGATAAAGGCTTGATTATTACCCCTGCTTTAGCAGATTTACCAAGCGGTACTCGTGGTTTCCATATTCATGAAAATGCATCGTGCGACCCTGCTGTTAAAGATGGAAAACCAGGTGCTGCTTTAGCTGCAGGTAGTCACTATAACCCTAACCAAGCGCCACATCATGGTACGCCTACTACAGGACACCTAGGCGACTTACCAGCATTGGTTGTTGATAATAATGGTGTAGCTACCACCGCTGTTATTGCGCCACGTTTAAAACTTGCTGACATTCAAGGTCGTGCCATCATGATTCATGCGGGTGGTGATAACTATTCAGATTCTCCTCTACCTTTAGGCGGTGGCGGAGCACGAATTGCCTGTGGCGTAATTCAATAATTTGTTATTTTTTAAATTGTGGGTATCTAAAAAGATATCCACAATTTTGTTATTTTATTAAGCAATTTAGATAAATTAATTATTATAAAATCTTAAAAACAAACTGACTTTTTTAAATAAAACGCATAATATTTTTCAAGTAATAAAAATTTAAATACCCCTTATCACGTACCCTCTCATTTAGAAAAAAAGCCGTGAATTATTTGACTCAAATATTTAATCGTTTTAAAGCGAATTCAATTTTAATTTACTGCCTGCAAATTTTAATTGTACTCACAGGCACAACTTTAGGCTTACTGTGGTTGGGTCATAACGAACTCATTGTTCCTGTAACGTTAGGTGCGATTGCCGCAGCACTAACAGATTTTGATGATCGCTTAAGTCTTCGTTTACGCAACTTACTGTATGTCTGCCTACTCTTTTTTACTGTCAGCACTATTCTTGGATTTTTAGCACCCTATAAACTTTTATTTATTTTATATCTTTCAATTTCAAGTGCTTGTTTCATTTTATTGGGCGCCTTAGGTCAGCGCTACGCTACCATTTCTTTTGGTACAATTTTACTTTCAATTTATAGCATGTTTGGTTTAGGAGAATATGCTCACTGGTATCAACAGCCTACTTATTTTGTCTATGGCGCACTGTGGTACGGTCTAACTTCTATTTTATTTTTTATTCTTAAACCAACCCTTCCTTTACAAGATAAGCTTTCGCAAATTTTTGAAGAAATCTCTGCCTTACTTCAAGCTAAAGCGCGCTTGTTCGATCCTGATAATAAAGAAAATGTTGAACAGCTTTTATTTGAATTATCACTACAAAATACGCAAGTCGCGCAAAGCCTTAACCAAATACGTAGCTCCCTGCTTACTCGCCTTAAGGCATCACGAGTCAGTAATAAAAGTATTTACTGGTTAAACCTGTACTTTTTTGCCCGCGATATACATGAACAAGCGACTTCTAATTATCTACACTACGAACATATTCAACAAAATTTTAGCCGTAGTGATCTTATTTTCCGTTTTCAAAAAAATCTGCGTTTACAGGCCCAAGCTTGCCACGATTTAGCCCAATGTATTTTGCATAACCAGCAATATCAGTCTTCTCAAGAAGGACAAATTGTTTTAAACCATTTGGAAAGTTCTTTAAAAGACTGGATACAACAGCACCCGCAAAATTTTGAAGTTAAAAATCTAAAATTGATTTTTAATAATTTAAAAGGCATGCATGAACAGTTTGAACAACTTCAATATGCTCAACCGTTTAATGAAACGCTCAGTCAAAACAAGCAAGATCATCTCAATTTACTTGATGATGATATTCAAGGTTTTTCAGATCTTGTTTTAAAAATTCGCCAGCAACTGACTCCACAATCGGCCCTGTTTAGACATGCAATACGAATTGCCGTTGTGTTTGCAGCAGGTTACGGCATTTCACTGCTACCTTTTGCCCAACACGGTTACTGGATTTTGCTCACCAGTTTATTTGTTTGCCAAATTACTTACTTTGCAACGAAAAGCCGTTTAAAACTCAGAACAATTGGAACCCTACTTGGCGTTTTATTGGGTATTCCCATTCTGTATTTTGTTCCAAGCATTGAAGGTCAACTCATTCTCACTATTATTTGTGGAGTTAGCTTTTTCTACTTGCGCCAGAAGAAATATGCTTTGGCAACACTGATGGCAACCTTAATGGTATTGCTCATTTTCAACTTAAAAGGTGCAGGTTTCAGTATTATTTTACCTCGTCTAATCGACACCTTATTAGGCTGCTTTATTGCATGGCTTGCTGTTAATTTTATATGGCCAGACTGGAACTTTCGTAATATTCCAAACAATATTAAAAAAAGTAGCCAAGCCACACTGGATTATTTCAATGTGATTGTTGAGCAATACCAGCATGGTAAAAATCAGGACATTGAATATCGTAGAATTCGCCGTGCTGCACATAATGCACAAATTGAGCTCTCGAATATGATTTCGAGCTTAAGTGCTGAGCCCAACCCAAAACCGGAGCTGATTCATTACGCCTTTCGTTATTTAGTTTATAGTCATAGCCAGTTGAGTTATGTCGCAGCATTAGGTAGCCAAAGACAAAAAATTGAAGATCAACAGGTATTACAGCTTTTACTGGATTGCCAGCAA
The DNA here is from genome assembly GCF_027854645.1 of Acinetobacter sp. AOR41_HL. Lineage (NCBI taxonomy): Bacteria > Pseudomonadati > Pseudomonadota > Gammaproteobacteria > Moraxellales > Moraxellaceae > Acinetobacter > Acinetobacter sp. AOR41_HL. The sequence goes on from NZ_JAKTHZ010000044.1 coordinate 14,082, forward strand.
ATTCTTAACCAAAGTTTATTTGAACAAGTTTCTGTTGACTTGAATTTTATTGAGCAAACTTTAAAGCAAATTCAAAGCTTAACAACTCATGAAGACTTTTCAGAAAGCTACACGCTCGTGTTAAAACAAATGAGCTTACTATTAGAAACCTTGCCTGAGTTGTTGACTCTTAAAGGCAAACTTTTAGAACAAGAAATTAAGTAGAATAAAAAATACCGGAATATAAATTCCGGTATTTTTTTAATGTAAATTTTGTGCAACTCTTTCCTGCATTTCCCCTTTTAAAGCCAAGCGTGGTTGAGTAAACCACAGTGCGATAAATGCAAAAGCAGATAGCACGAAAGCCCATAAGTGAAATTGAGTATAGAGATAACGTACCAGCTCAATCATTGCAAAAAAGCTCGTCATTAATAGCATTGAAACAGCAGCAGCTACAGTTCCTTTCGACACTTCAGATGACATCAGTGCAAAGCGATACAACACTGAGAAACTAATTCCTTCACCAAAACAAATGAGTGTCATTCCTGTAAGTAAACAAGGAATTAAATAGGTTTGCCAAACAACACCTAATATTAAAATGACTGTACCAGTGAGCATAATTGGTAAACCAATCAGGACTGTTGTACCTAAAGCCAAACGGTCAATAATTTTAATTAAAACGATGTTACCTACAATTAAACCTAAAAATACTGGGAATTGAGCTAATCCATATTGCACACTCGTTAGCTTGAGCTCATCGACCAAAATAATTGGCGATAATGCAATCCAAAGCATAAGCGGCATACCGACAAGCGGTAAGGCTAGCGTTAAACCAAGGAATTGCCGATTGCTAAATACTTTTTTAAAGTCATCAAAAAGATAACTAAAAGGCTGTTTGGTCACACTTACCTTCTGACTCGGCATTTGTTTCTTTAAGCCAACCCAACTCAGCAGTGCAAGTAAAGCAATTGCCACAAAACCCCAGTGCCAAGATACATAATCAATTAAGAAAGCTCCAAGTACAGGTCCTAGCAAGGGTGCAAGTAATGAGATATTTGCCATGAGTGCCATGACTTTAATTGCATCACGTTCGGCAAAATTTTCTTGAATTGCCGCATATCCGACTGCTGAAATTACACTTAGCCCAATACCTTGTAGAAAACGTAGCGTCAGAAAGTGTTCGATTTGTTTTGTTAATAAAATTAAAAAACAACACAAGGCAAAAAATAATACACCAGTTAAAAGAACTTTCTTACGGCCCAATCGGTCTGATAAAGGCCCAAGTAACCATGCAACAGATGCACCACCTAATAAATAAAATGACATTGAAGACGGTGCCCAAGTTGCACTCACACCAAAATCTTCAGTAATTGCCAACATAGCTGGCTGAATCAGGTCATTACCAATATAAACCGCAAATTCAAAAAGCACTAAAGCTAAAGGAAACATCAACGTTGTACGGTTCAACGCTGTCGTTTGAATATTATTCATGAGTTGTACACTTCAAAATAGCGGCCAAAATGTCTCAGCAACTACATATTGAAATAAATAATGTAGTCATGACGATGACAGTATGGTCAGTCAATCTTTAGTTAAGCTGTTATATGCCGTGAGAGTGCATGTTTAGAATGTGAAACACCGTATTCACAAGGTGTCTAAGACAAGAAAAAATGTATGACGTGGGACTGTTCTAAATTTTGTGTAAGTACTTAATTTTCATTTATCCTTCAGAGGATAATTACAAAAGGTACTTCACATGGATGAAGCAACAATCAAAAGTATGGCTGCCGAATTGGCTAAAGGTCTAAAAACACCAGAAGACTTAAACCAAATGACAGCAGTCTTTAAAAAATTCATGATTGAAACTGCACTCAATACTGAACTTTCAGACCATCTCGGTTATGAAAAGCATCAGCCCAAGAAAGGCTCAAATAGCCGTAATGGGTTTAGTTCTAAAACCATTACAACTCAAGATGGACAACTGGCTTTAGATATTCCCCGTGATCGAGAAGGTTCATTTGAGCCACAAATTATAAAAAAGCACCAAACACGCATCACCAGTATGGATGACCAAATCCTCTCACTGTATGCAAAAGGAATGACTAATAGGGAAATTGTAGCCTTCTTCAAAGAAATGTACGATGCCGATGTGTCAGCATCTCTCATCAGCAAAGTTACCGATGCTGTGATTGAGCAAGTGACTGAGTGGCAAAATAGAGCCTTAGATAGCCTTTATCCTGTTGTCTATCTTGACTGTATTGTTGTCAAAGTCCGTCAGCACTCCAATGTGATTAACAAGTCCGTATACCTTGCTTTAGGCATCAATATGGATGGGCAAAAAGAATTACTGGGTATGTGGATTGCTCAGACAGAAGGTGCCAAATTCTGGCTGTCAGTCATGACAGAGCTAAAAAATCGAGGAGTACAGGACATTCTTGTTGCCTGTGTAGATGGATTAAAAGGCTTCCCTGACGCGATAGCCTCTGTTTACCCTCATACTGATATTCAACTGTGTATCGTGCATGTTGTACGCAATAGCCTGAGATTTGTAAGCTGGAAAGACTACAAAGCTGTTACGTCGGGTCTGAAAGCGATTTATCAGGCAAGTACAGAGGAAAATGCTTTAAAATCCCTAGACATCTTCTGTGATCAATGGAATCACCAGTATCCCAAAATTGGAGAATCCTGGCGGGCCAATTGGGAAAATATCCGAACGATCTTTAGCTATCCAGCCGAAATACGTCATGCAATTTATACAACAAATGCGATTGAGTCGTTGAATAGCGTAATACGCCATTCAACGAAGAAAAGGAAAATCTTTTCATCTGATGACTCAGTAAAGAAGGTCATTTACTTAGCAACATCAAATGCTGCGAAGAAATGGACGATGCCAATTCAAAATTGGCGTTTAGCAATGAATTGGTTTACGATTCAGTTCGATGATCGATTAAAAGATCATTTATAAAAAATGGAACTTACACAAAATAATTTACAGGCTC
>NZ_JAKTHZ010000045.1:0-26687 GCF_027854645.1 Acinetobacter sp. AOR41_HL
AATCAGGCCTGTGAAGCAGCCAGTCAAGCGTTTAGGACTTACCGTCATACGTCTCCTGAACAGCGTGCTGTTTTTCTAGAAAATATTGCCGATGAACTTGATGCATTGGGTACAGATTTTCTTGAAATCGTGTCACAGGAAACCGCTTTGCCACTTGCACGCTTACAAGGTGAACGTGCCCGTACCAGTGGACAAATGCGTTTATTTGCCAAAGTGTTGCGCCGTGGTGATTTTTTAGGTGCCCGTATTGATACTGCTTTACCTGAGCGTCAGCCTTTACCACGCCCAGACCTACGCCAGATTAAAATCGGTGTTGGCCCTGTTGCAGTCTTTGGAGCAAGTAACTTTCCTTTAGCATTCTCAACTGCGGGCGGTGACACTGCTTCGGCACTGGCAGCAGGTTGCTCTGTAGTGGTAAAAGCCCATAGTGGACATATGGCCACAGCAGATTTCGTAGCGCAGGCTATTGAACATGCTGTAGAAAAATCAAATATGCCTAAAGGTGTGTTTAACATGATCTATGGTAATGGCGTAGGTGAACCACTGGTTAAGCATCCTTTAATTCAGGGTGTAGGTTTTACGGGTTCATTGCGAGGTGGTCGTGCTTTATGTGACATGGCCGCAGCCCGTCCACAACCGATTCCTGTATTTGCTGAAATGAGCAGCATTAACCCGATGTTGATGTTGCCAGAAGCCTTAAAAAAACGTGGTGAAAAAATTGCACAGGACTTGGCAGATTCAGTGGTTTTAGGCTGTGGTCAGTTCTGTACCAATCCGGGTTTAATCTTGGGTATTAAATCAGCTGAATTTAGCCGGCTCATTAGCAACCTAACCGACATTATGGGTGCTAAGCCTGCGCAAACTATGCTCAATGCCGGAACCTTAAAAAGTTATACCGCTGGTCTTGAGCACTTAACTGAGCATCAAGGTATTAAGCATTTGGCAGGTCAAACTCAACAAGGCAATCAGGCGCAGCCGCAACTGTTTAAAGCGGATGTTGAGCTTTTACTGGCGGGTGACCAGCTTTTACAGGAAGAAATCTTTGGGCCAACCACAGTCATCATTGAAGTTGAAGATAAAGCCCAACTCATTCAGGCGCTACAAAGCATGAATGGTCAGCTGACAGCGACTTTAATTGCCGATGAAGCTGACTTAACCAAGTTTGCAGATGTAGTTCCTGTACTAGAAGAAAAAGCCGGTCGATTACTCATTAATGGCTACCCAACGGGTGTTGAGGTCTGTGATGCGATGGTACACGGCGGGCCATATCCAGCCACTTCGGATGCAAGAGGTACTTCCGTTGGGACCTTGGCCATTGACCGTTACTTAAGACCTGTGTGTTACCAAAACTATCCGCAGAGTCTATTGCCGGAAGCTTTAAAAGACAGCAACCCGTTGCAGATTTTAAGACTGGTGAATGGTGAGATGACTAGAGAAGCAATCTAAAAAATAAAAAGAGACCATATGGTGGTCTCTTTTTTATATTTCGAATAATAAATCTATATCGGAGTAGGCAAATTAAGCACGACTTGCGCATCTTCTATAACATCTAAACGCAAAATTTTTGAAGCACCTAGTTCATTTAATAGCTTTGTTAAAGGGCCTTCGTTTTTCACTAATTTTACTTTTCTTGGAAAAAGTTTTTGCGCGAAAGAAAGAATGTTTGATTGAACCTCTGTCTGGTGCCATTTGCCATCAACAATATGTAGCATGGTTGCTTTATTAATATGTGTTTCAGAGTCAACATGTTTTAAAGGGGGGACAGCAGTCTCTAAACTTAAATCTAACTTACCATTAAGACCAAAAATATTGGCTTGAACGCTTTTTGAGTTAATGTTCACGTCAATTTTAGTCAGCCATTTCGGTAATTGGTAACCATATACACCACGTACTCTGGCAATTTCTGTATCGACAGGTAAAGCCAAAACATGTGCATAAAAATGACGTTGGCGCATCGATTTGATTAGTTCTGCAATATGTGGCCCATGCGCATTAGGCTTGCGTACCACGATCGCAATCGACACTTCGTTATAAGGGTCATTGTCACAAACCGAATAGGTAAAGAATGTAACGGCGACCAATCCATAACCCGGAAATGGTTGTAATGGTGTTAAGTCAGCAGGAAGTTTTGCTTTAATCTGTTTAATAGGTGCAAGCATCAGCAGTTGCACATTTGCGCTACGATAATAAAAGTTGGGTGCCCAAACAGGACCTACACGGGACTCCACAATTTCTTTAGGAATATGACGGAAAAAGTCGATGTTGCCAGCAGCAGGGTCTTGAGCGACTTCATCTAAATCGGGATTCATTCTAAAACGGTCATAATAACCACCTTTAGGTACTTTGATTTTTTGTTGTCCAAATTCAACCTCAGTAAATTGTTGTTTTATATCCATGAAAATTCACCTTTACATTAATTGACCGAGTATCTAATGCTGTCCATATGAAGACGTGTTAATTTAGAACCACTACAGAAACTATAAGTTTAAAGTTCACTTTAAAGTCAAGATTTTAATTTTGATGGCTAAAGGCTTTGACATTTAAATGAAATAAAAAAGGGGAAAGATGAGAAGAGTTTAAGGCCGTGCTTTCATATAAATTTTATTTTAAAAATACAATTAAAGTAATTGACCTTAAAGTTAACTTTAAGCTTAGTATCAATATTCAAATTTTATAACCAATCTATAAGTAGTTGTTTAGCAGGAGAACAAAGATGGGATACGTAAAGACAAAAGACGGTGTAGAGATTTTTTATAAAGATTGGGGACCACGTGATGCCCAAGTTCTATTTTTTCATCATGGTTGGCCTTTGAGTTCAGATGATTGGGATACACAATTGCTTTTTTTCCTTAAAGAAGGTTTTCGTGTAGTTGCTCATGACCGCCGTGGACATGGGCGTTCGAGTCAGGTATGGGATGGTCACGATATGGACCATTACGCAGATGATGTTGCAGAAGTGGTTAAACATCTGAACATTAAAAATGCAATTCATATTGGCCATTCAACAGGTGGCGGTGAAGTGGCTCACTATATTGCTCGCCATGGTCAGGAAAACGTCAAGAAAGCTGTTCTTGTCAGTGCAGTACCACCGCTTATGGTTAAAACTGAAAATAATCCTGAAGGTTTACCAAAAGAAGTTTTTGATGACCTTCAAAATCAGGTTCTCACAAACCGTGCACAATTTTTCCGAGACCTCCCATCTGGCCCATTCTATGGTTTTAACCGACCAGATGCGAAACCATCTGAAGGTATTATTGCTAACTGGTGGCGTCAGGGTATGACAGGCAGTGCAAAAGCACATTACGATGGTATTGTGGCATTCTCACAAACTGACTTTACTGAAGATTTAAAGAAAATCACCATTCCTGTTTTGGTATTACATGGTGACGACGACCAGATCGTGCCTTATAAGACGTCTGGTGTGAAATCTGCTGAGTTACTTCAAAATAGCCAACTCAAAATCTACCCAGGTTTTTCTCACGGTATGTTAACCGTAAACCATGAAGTAATTAATGCGGACTTATTGGCATTTATTCGCGAATAATTTAAAAATATAAACTTTAAAAAAAAAGAGGCCTATTAAGTGCCTCTTTTTTATTTATAACCCCATGAAATTAAAAATAATAAATAGAAAAATAATAAAAGGTATTGACATTAAAGTTAGCTTTAATCTTAAAGTAAAGCCATACTGAATGAGGTCATTCCAATGAAAGTGTTCGAAAAATTAGTATTCCCAAATGGCTCATATGTTCCTAACCGTATTGCTAAAGCGGCAATGGAAGAAAATATGGCTGATTTAAACCATGCACCATCAGAAGAATTAATGCGTTTATATCAGGCTTGGGCAAATGGTGGCGTAGGTCTAATCATTACCGGAAATGTGATGGTAGACCGCCGAGCGATGACTGGACCGGGCGGCGTAGTGCTTGAAGATGAAAAGCATCTAGATACTTTCAAAAAATGGGCACAAATTAGCCGTTCCAAAGGTGCTCAGGTTTGGCTTCAAATTAACCATCCGGGTCGACAAATGCAAGCTAACCTAGGTCAGCAGACTTGGGCACCTTCTGCAATTTCACTTGATCTTGGCAAAATGTCAAATCGCTTTAACACACCAATTGAAATGACTGAATCCATGATTGCAGAAGTGATTCAGCGTTTTGCAAACACGGCACGTTTAGGTGAAAAAGCAGGATTTACTGGTGTGGAAATTCATGCAGCACATGGGTATTTATTAAGCCAGTTTCTTTCTCCACTGAGCAATAAACGCCAAGATCGTTGGGGCGGTTCTTTAGAAAACCGCGCTCGTATTTTAATTGAGATTGTAGAAGCGGTTCGTAAAGTGGTTTCGCCACAGTTTACGGTTGCAGTGAAACTAAATTCAGCCGATTTCCAGCGTGACGGTTTTAGCGCTGAAGATGCTCAACAAGTGGTTAAAATGTTAAATGAGCAGGCAGTCGATTTGGTTGAACTTTCAGGTGGTAGTTATGAAGCGCCTGCAATGCAAGGCCAAGCACGTGATGGTCGTACACTTGCCCGTGAAGCTTACTTTTTAGAATTTGCACAAGAAATTCGTAAAGTTGCCAAAATGCCTGTTATGGTGACAGGTGGCATACGCCGTAAACAAGTAGCAGAAAAAGTAATTGAAAGTGGTGTAGATATGGTCGGTATTGCCACAGCTTTAGCCATTGAACCTAATTTGCCGAATGCTTGGAAACAAGGCCAAAATATTTCACCTGAACTCAAACCAATTACATGGGAAAATAAAACATTGGCTTCACTTGCCAATATGGCTGTGGTCAAATTCCAGTTACGTAATTTAAGTGCTGGTAAAAAAACAAAACCAAATGTTTCACCAGCTTGGGCTTTAATTTTGCAACAATCAGCGATGTCATGCCGTACTCGCCAGTATAAAAAAGGCATGCGTGACTATTCATTTGCTTCTTAAAAAGTGAGTTGTGTTATGACAAATCTTAACGATTCAAACTGGTTAATTTATGGAGCAAATGGCTACACAGGCGAATTAATCGCTCGTGAAGCTGTACGCCAAGGTCTAAAACCGACTTTGGCTGGCCGTAACAAAGCTAAGGTTGAAGCACTTGCTCAAGAGTTGGGGCTTGACTATAAAGCTTTTGGACTTGATAACGTAAATGCAATAAGTGAGCAACTTCAAGGTTTTAAACTGGTTATGCACTGTGCAGGGCCATTTTCAGCAACATCAAAACCCATGATGGAAGCTTGTATAAAAGCTGGTGCTCACTATTTAGATATTACTGGTGAAATTGCTGTATTTGAATTGGCACAGTCACTTAACAGCCAAGCCGAAAAAGCCGATATTGTGCTTTGTCCGGGTGTCGGTTTCGATGTCATTCCAACAGACTGTGTTGCTGCTGCCTTGAAAGATGCACTGCCAGGTGCAACCCATTTAGCACTTGGTTTTGACTCTAGAACTGGGTTTTCACCGGGTACAGCCAAAACAAGTACAGAAGGCATGGCCGAAGGTGGTAAAATTCGTAAAAACGGAAAAATTACCACTGTTCCGTTAGCACATTATGTCCGGACTATTGATTTTGGTGACGGTAAAAAAAGTGCCATGAGTGTTCCTTGGGGAGACGTATCTACAGCGTTCTATACAACCGGCATTCCAAACATTGAAGTATTTGTACCTGCATTTCCTAAAATGATTTTTGGCGCAAAAATGCTGAACTATGTACGCCCGGTATTAAAAATCAATGCTGTGCAGAAGTTTATTAAGTCACGTATTGAAAAAACGGTTGTGGGGCCAAATGAGGAGCTTCGCGCGACAGTACCTACCTATGTTTGGGGTGAAGCACGAAATGCACGTGGGGAAATCAAAACTGCCCGTATTCAAACGGAAAACGCCTATAGTCTTACCGTAAATGGCTCACTGGCTGTGGTGAATTATTTACTCAAAAATACCGTTAAAGGCGGTACATATACACCCGCAAAACTGATGGGCTATAAGCTAGTGACCGAGCTGCCGGGTTCTGGCCCGCTAGTCATTACTTAACCAAGTCTTTATTAAAACAGTAAGTTTATAGATAACCCGAATAAGGAGCCATTCTTGTTCGGGTCATTTATATAATTTATATATATTTCAGGAGGATATAGAGCTATATAGATACAAGAAAAATCAGAAAACAAAACACTCCATAAGAAATCATTTAAATTGAATATACTAAAAAACGATAAATCTTTTTCATAACAAAGGAATGAGAATAATGAGAAAACTCATACTGTTTCTACATGCATCGCTTGATAGTTTTGTCGAAGGTCCAAATGGGGCAATGGACATAGGTTGGATTGCTTATGATGCCGATTTAGCAAATCATGCAAATAAAATCTTGAGTACTGCTGATACGGTAATTTGGGGACGTGCGACTTACCAGATGATGCATAATTATTGGCCAACTATGCTTTCAAACCCAGAAGCTTCGGAGCATGAACGAAATCATGCTGAGTGGATTGAAAAGACAGAAAAAATCGTTTTTTCAACCACCTTAGATACAGTTGAATGGAATAATTCCAGACTTGTGAAAGATCATGTTGAAGAAGAAATTAATAAGCTCAAGCAGCAACCGGGCAAGGATATGGTGATTTTGGGGAGTCCACGGTTTGCACACTATCTAATGCAACTTGGTTTAATTGATGAATATAAAATTACGGTTTCGCCCGTTTTAATTGGTAGTGGCTTGCCACTATTCCAAGGTATTCAGCAAAAGACCAATCTTAAACTTATTGAAAATAAAACTTTTGCTTCTGGTGCGATAGCTCTTCACTATCAAAAGGTGGGTTAGTTTTTTCTATAATATTTATATGAGAAAGACGAATTACAAGGCTAGTCTGTAATTCGTCTTTTTAGATTTATTTCATGCTGCTTAAACGTTTAACAACTGCTTCGGCAATTTCTTTACTCGACTGAGGGTTTTGTCCAGTAATAATTCTGTCGTCTGAAACCACATATGAGGTAAACGGAATAAATGCTTCTTTATATTTTGCACCACGTTCAATGAGTCCATTTTGTAAAGAAAATGGAACTTGAGACTTAATACCTGAAAGTGTTTCTTCTATATTTGCAAAACCCGTAACAGTTCTACCCGCAATTAACGGTTTGCCATTTTCATCCTGTAAAGGTAATAAACCACCTACGCCGTGACAGACTGCTGAAACGACTCCACCTTGGCGATAGATCTGTTCGCTAATGTTTTGCAAAGCTTTGTTATTTGGGAAATCCCACATGGTACCGTGCCCACCCGTATAGTAAATGGCTTTGTACTGGGCAGGATTAATCGCGTTCGGAGCTAATGTTGTTTTTAGCCGTTGCATAAATGCTGGGTCGGCTAAATGCTGACGGGCAGATTTGTCTAAGTAAATAGACTTTAAGCTACGTTCATCTAGAGGCACTTCACCACCTAAAGGACTTACAAAGTCCATTTCATAGCTGGCAGCTAATGCAACATCATAAAAATGGGTGAGCTCGGTTAGCCAAAGTCCTGTTTTATCTGAACGAGAAGGGTAAGCCGAGTGATTAGTCATGACGACCAAAATTTTTCCATTTTTTTTTGCAAGGCTTTGAGTTTTATCTGAACCTGCGGCATAAACCACATTTGTAGATAAAAGAATGGCAAAAATAATGCTTAACCAACGTTGAAAATTCCACACTTTAAACATCACAGGTTCCTCATTTATCACCTGTGATCCATCGTATGTTTAAAGTGTACTTTAAGGTCAATAGAATTCTATAAGTTTATGGCGTTTTTGATTTATCGTAATAGAGGTTCATAAGGCGTTCGGCATTTTCTTCACAGGTAATTTCATCGGGCTTGTTATTAATTGCTTCAATCATGGTGAGTAAATTTTGCTTACTGACTTTAAGCTTTTGTTCTAAAAGTTCGATTTCCTGAATTTTAGATTCAAGTGTTTGGATGAGTGCGTCATGGTTCCAAGTAGTCACTTTTGACGGTAAAAATGATTTAATTTCTGCTAAAGAAAAACCAACTTGCTGGGCCTGTTGAATTAAAGAAAGTTGCTTTAAATCGTTATCTGTATATTCACGATAACCATTCGACTTTCTTTTTGCTTTAGGCAAGAGTTTGATTTGCTCGTAATAACGAATTGTAGGGGTACTTAAACCACTTAGTTTCGATAACTCGCTAATATTCATAGCCACATACTCTATTGACATTCAAGTTAACTTTAGACTTATAGTTACTTAAAAGCAAGGTTCATAACTTTACCAAGCACACACTTTCAGTAACAGCTTTCTATGCTTTGATAGATGAAAGAATAGAATTATAAATATGAAAAATGAGGTGACAAAATGTCTAAACGCATATTACATGTCGTGACCAATGTTTCACGCTATAAGGATGTAGACCAACAAACTGGACTGTGGTTAGGTGAGCTCACCCATGCTTATGATGAGTTTGAAAAGCAAGGTTATGTGCAAGATATTGTCAGCCCAAATGGCGGAAAAACCCCGATCGAGCCTAAATCGCTTGCGCCTTTGGTTGCAGATAAATCTGTTAAAGCCAGAGAAAAAGACCAAGCTTTTATTACCTTGTTAGCAAATACTTTTAAGCCTTCCGATATTCATTGGCAAGATTATGACGTGATCTATTACACGGGGGGGCACGGTGTGATGTGGGATTTTTTAGATAACCCTGAACTGCAAGAAATCACCAAAAATATTTATGAAAAAGGTGGGATTGTTTCGAGTGTATGCCACGGTTATTGCGGTTTGCTCAATGTTAGACTTTCAAATGGCAAACGTCTAATAGAAGGTAAGAAGTTAACTGGCTTTGCATGGAGTGAAGAGGTTCTGGCAGGGGTAGCGAAAAAAGTGCCGTACAATGCCGAAGAGTTAGCGAAAGAATATGGCGCTCGTTATGAAAAGGCTTTTATTCCTTTCGCGCCGTATGTCGTTCAAGATGGCAATTTGATTACTGGTCAAAACCCGTTTTCAGCTAAAAAGACAGCTTTAGCGATTATAGAAACGCTTGAAAAGAGTGCTTTGTGAAAATTATTCAAAGTTATAAATAAGATAAGCCGAATACTGCAAATGGAGTGTTCGGCTTATTTTTATCAAACTATGAACGCCACCAATAATTTTCAACATTCGGCTCGTTTAAGTTCAAGAGTTGTCCCATTTGCGGTGTGCTAATGGCTAAATTATTTTCATGAGCCAAACCTACAATCCGTTCAAACGGATCGTCCCAAGCATGAAGCGCCAAGTCAAAAGTACCATTATGTACAGGCAACAAATGACGGCCCTTTAAATCGATATGCGCTTGTAATGTTTGCTCTGGTTGCATATGAACATCGGGCCATTCAGGGTCATAAGCACCAGTTTCTAACATGGTCAAATCAAACGGACCATAACGATGTCCAATTTCTTTAAACCCGTCAAAATATCCCGTGTCACCGCTAAAAAACACACGTAAGTCATTATCAATAATCACCCACGAAGCCCAAAGCGTTGCATTGCTATCGCCCATACCACGGCCTGAAAAATGATGGGCAGGGGTAGCGACCAGTTCAAGTCCATCTACATGCGTGGTGTCCCACCAGTCGAGTTGTTGAACTTTCTCTGCTGGAATTCCCCATTTAATAAGGGTATCGCCCACACCAAGCGGCGTTAAGAAATGTTCAACTTTATCGTTAAGCTGCATAACCGCATGGTAGTCGAGGTGGTCGTAGTGGTTATGCGACAGAATCACACCTTTAATGGGTGGTAAGTCTGCAATGCTAATCGGTGGCTGGTGAAAACGTTTTGGACCAATCCATTGAAAAGGTGAAGCACGTTCAGAAAAAACAGGGTCGGTTAACCAAAACTCATTTTGCAGTTTTAACAAAATGGTTGAGTGGCCCAAACGAAATAGAGAGCGGTCAGGCGCACTTAATAATTGTTCTTTGGTTAAGCTTAAAACAGGAATTTCTTTGTTAGGTACAGTGTCTTTTGGTTTGTTAAAAAGAAACTTCCACATAAGTTGAAGTGTTTTGCCAAAAGAAGGCTTGTGTTGGTTCGGACGCGTATTTCTAAATTTGCCATTGTGCTGTTGAGATGGCATTACGGGAGAAGGCAAGTTTGTTGTGTTTGAAATCATCATCTTGTTTTTCCTTATTGGAACAAACCTATATGTACAAATAAGAACTTGGGTTAAGTACTTATTTTAATTCATTTAAATGAGTATTTACTCACTCATTAATTGGTTTAAAAATAAGGACGCCGTGCATCCTTACTCTTTTATCTATATTGAAACGGCATGCCAAAACGCTTCAAAACCAGATTTGCGATAAAGCTCGGTTTGAGAAGGGTCTTGGGCAATAAAATTAAGTGTAACCTCGGCAAGTGCACCTAAAATTGAAGCAATAAATAACGGTGGATAATCTCTTAATTTGCCATCGTTAATACGTTCTTGAATGTTTTGAGTAAAATCACAAAAGGTTTGCATACCAATTTGTTTACTTTGCTCAGTAATTTGTTCCGATGTTGAAAGCTGCGCCATTACTTTACGTTTAAGGGGAGCTTCTAAACTCCAGTCCAAATAGCTTTGCCAGATATGCGACATTTGTGTTTGTAAGTCTGAGTTGGTAGGGTAACCAAGCATCATGACCTGACGTAGCTCAGACTTGAGCGAAAGATATAACTGATTAAGCAATTCTTCTTTATTACTAAAATAGGTAAATAAAGTGCCTTCTGCCACGCCAGCAACTTTTGCAATTTTTGAGGTAGACGCACGTTCGCCAAGCTCTGCTAATGTTTCGATAGCAGCACTTAAAATTGCATTACGTTTATCTTCACTACGAGGACGAGCCATATACAAACAGATTAATTGAGTGATTACTCAATCATAAACAAAAATAGAAAAAATGCAAGCTAAACAAAAATACCAACTTAAAACGATAGCTAACCGTTATGATCTTATGCCTGGCTGTTGGGGAATGAAATTAAATGAAAATTTTTACTGTTGACCAAAATAGTGCTTTAACGCGCTATGCAGGACAAAGTCTGGTTATTAAATTTGATGACGGAAAAATACTAGAGATCAATGACAGCCAAGAACCTTTAGCCGCGTTCCCTGAAGGCATTCTTATATGGAGTGGTCGAGCTCCCAATCAAGATGCTATAACTGATTTGCAGTTTTCACAACTGAGCATCACGCCAGTTGCTAGTAATGGAATTATTATCGCGCCATACCAAGAACAAATAGCGACAGCTATAAGCCTGACCATGTTCGTTACCGATGAAAATGCGCAATTACTCCCAATTAAAGAAAAAAATGTTGTGATTGAGCTTAAAAATGGAAAAACCATAGAAGTACTCGAAGACTACGCTAAAAAAGGCTTGTTGGTCTGGGGCGGGCGTGAGCCGATTTCAGGGCTTTCTATAGAACAATTAAAGGAAAGAACCGAAAGCCTAGGGATTTATCCTATGGCTAGCAATGTCATTTATTTATTTCCATTTAAGTTGGCATAAAAGGTTCAAAGAGGGCGAAAAGAATTGATAATTTGGGCAGTACTTAAGTCGGGATAGGAGTAGATCGTTTTGTTTTATGCATTTTATAAATAAAAATTTAACAATAAATTTTAACTATTTATCCTTACTTTTTAATGATCTATTTTAAAGCAAATGTCATTTTGTATGCTTGACTGTAAGTGACTTGGATACTATCCTTTGCGGGCTGGCCTACATTGCCAGCTGGTTTTGACAGACCATGTAGTAAGACCGCATCAGACTTATTCCTTTCTGAGGGATAGTTTTATGTGTACCTCTCGTTCCCTCCCGTAGCGGTAGGACGGGAGAGGGACACCTATGGTGTGCTGGAGTCTTACCCAGTCTGTCAACCCTCTTCCGTTCTGCCACCATAATTTATAATGTTTCGGCAGAACTCCCAAAAGAAGGAGTTGGCTATGCACATTCATAAATTATTGGCAGTCACTGTCAAAAACTATCTCGACACAACTTAAATTAATTTAAAGCAGCTTGATCACCGTAAGGCTTTTTAGGCTTTAAATCATTACGTCTAAAACTTAGCAACAATAAAACTTGAGATGTGCTAAGCACAGTCTTTATAGGCTTTGCTGTGCCTTTTTTTCTCCCAGAAAAGGTACAGGCTTTTTAATCTCATTTAGAAACAACAAGAATTTATAACGGCAAAACTATGTCAAATTTAGAAATATCTTCGAAAAAACTACATGTTATTCAAACTGCTATACACCTATTTACAACTTACGGGTTTCATACAGCAGGCGTAGACCTGATTGCTAAAGAAGCCCAAATCACCAAATCCACCTTTTATAAATATTTTGGCTCAAAAGAAGGTTTAATTGAAATGTGCATTGCCTTTCAAAAAAGCTTGCTCAGAGAAGAAGTGCTCTCCATTATTTACTCAAACCGTTACCGCACTTCAAAAGATAAACTCAAAGAAATAATTGTCTTACATGCCAACTTTAATAGCCTGTACTACCTCTTACTAAAAGCCTTTTTTGAAATTAAAATCGCTTACCCACAGGCTTACCGTATGGCAATAGAGTATAGAAAATGGTTGCTTCATGAGATTTTTGACCTGATTTTTAGTTTAGAAACTCATGCATTCAAACCCGATGCCAATTTGGTTTTAAACCTAATTGATGGTTTGATGTTCCAGATTTTAAGCTCAAATAGTTTGGATGAGCGGGATGTGGTGGTGGGGAGGTTTTTTAAATAGGAATTAATATTTTTCAATTTAAATGAAGTAATAAATTTAATTTTTAATAATTGATTACCTTTTTAACTTACTTAAACTTTTATTATTACGTCTGATAATTAAGAAGTTAAATCTGAAAATTAATTATTTCTTATAATAAAGTTTTAACTTATTATGCTTAACCGCATTTTATACCACTCAATAAAAAAGAGTAAATTTTATGACACTTAATAAAGCTATTTTCCTTTTTCTACTTTCAGGTCTTATGGTCGGCTGTGGTGGCGGGACTGGAAGTAGTGATACAGTTACAACAACAAAAGATGAAATTCTTAGTAGCGAGTTTGATAATACTACTTCTTACAAATGGGCATCTATTCAGTTTGATAATACATTTGTTGAGATTACTAGAAACTCAAGAAACGGAAATATTTGGTATGCAGATTATCCTAAATTAGATAAAAGCACTCAACCAGATATTGGTCGCCTAATGTTAAGCACAGATGGTCTTTACAGACCAGATGAGACGAAGTATCCATTAGGTTATAGACGATATATTTTAAGATCTACTTCACAAGATGGAACTACTCTTCGAAAAACCCCTTATAACAAAGATGGCCTTAAGAATATTGTCGTAGAAGAGAAAGGGCGCTGGATTGATTTAAAGAATGTCAGAATAAGTGACAGAACCGCCGTATATTGGAATCTGCTTGCAGAGAAAATTCCTACAAGCGTATTTTTTCATCGAGAATCTATTGGTGATCAATTTAAAAATTTTTTAGCTTTAACTAAAAAAAATACATTTCCTGCAGGAGCTAAGTGTTTTCAGGTTGAAAGAACAAATTATTCAGTCGCTTACTATGTAATTACTAATACAGAAAGTTTAGCTTCTGTTAATGGTGTTAGCGTTAATAACTTTTCAGACTATGTTTCTTTAGCTGGAAGTAATGCTGTTACTGGAAAATGGGGTAATGTACAGTGGGCTTATTTAAATACAGAGGCAAACGATCCAAAGTATTATACAGTTTCGGTGTATATGAATATAGACAATAAACTAGCTTCAGGTTATTGGCAAAAGAATCCTAACACTTCAATTGATAGTATTGTTGCAGGTTATAAAAAATCACTTGATTCATTTAATAATTATGAGGATGTAATTTCTTTCCAAAGTGCAATTGAAGAAGCAAAGAATGAATGTACTTACTATAATTCTGTTGCTTCTCAAAAAATTGAATCATTAATTAATCAGACTTTAATCAACTAGATTCAGATTATTTAATCTTGATCAAGACTAGTAATTTTTTGAATTATGGTGATCATTATTTATCAGTAGAAAACTCCTAAGGATAAAGCTTACTCGAAAGAGTAAGCTTTTTTAAATTATCGAAATTTTATTGTTTTTTCTTAAAAATTTTTTTGAAGATCAAATTAATAAGTATTCGGGAAATATTAGAATTAATGATTTTTATGATCCCAGAGGCACAATGACATGAATTTGTATCCAGTACCTGCTGATTTTATTAATGAAAAGGTGACACTTTCATGGTGTGATATCAAATGGGGCTATGAAAATAATCTGATTACTTGTGAACTACCAATCAAAAAAGCCGAAAATATTGTGTTAACGGAGATCTATACTAAGGCTGAACTTGAACTATCATTCCTTATACCGAGTGAATCAGATGATATCGTTCCCTTTTTGAATGAATTATGTTCAGAGACTAAGGAAGATTCGATGATTAGGGAAAAATGGCTTTATATACTTCTTAGCTGGCTTTGGATTAATCGAGAAAGTTTTGAAGATACTTTAGATGAAGTAGAAAGTATTTATACAGATTTTGATTATCCTGCTGAAATAGAAAGTTTTATCAAATATATACCCCCTACGGATGGATATGATCCATCAATACACTCTCATACGGAAAATATTAACCATTTAATGAGTAATTGGGAAAAATATTTGCAAAAAAGTGCTATTAGATTCCAGTAAATTAATTTGATATTTTATCAATAGATTTTCATTTAAAAAGAGACCTATCGATGGTCTCTTTTTTTAGCCCTCAAAACCTAAATCACCTTTAGAACCTTTATTGTTATTAATAAAGCTCAGAAAAATGTAGGCTTTTTTTTTATTACACATTGCTTAAAAAATATACAGAAACCTCGTTAAAACGAGTTGGAACGCTACAAACGCGGATGTTAAGTTGAAATCCACTCTTCCCAATAAGTGAGGTGAGCAATGAAATTGTTAGCTTTGATTAGCATGGGAGTTGCAGCAAGTTATTGGTATATAACTATAAAAGATAGCAAGCCAACTCTTCTGAAACCAAATTTTGATGAAATAGTAAAAAACTTTGTAATAGCAGAATTTAAAGTCTAATACATATTATGAAATTTAGTTAAATAAAAAGCTCATCGGAAGATGGGCTTTTTTATTATAGTAAAGACAGACAAACTCATAGTTTTCATATAAAAATAAGAAAATATTGATTCATCTTAGCATCCTTAGCATCTATATATTTGTTATAAATAAAAAAGAGACCATCAATGGGTCTCTTTTTATTAAATCTGTTATTTCTAAAACCTAAACCACTTTTTGAACCTTTTGTGCTTTCGGTAAAGTTGGTTTTCTTCCCAAATACAATGCAATCATGGCGCCAATAAATGTCAGAATGCAGAGCGGTAAAAGTGACACAGGGAAACTACCCGAATAATCTTTGACTATGCCCATAATAGAGTTCATAAGCCCAGTACCCACATGCGCAATGGTATTTACCGCTGCAATACCTACGGCTACTAAAGTAGGAGGTAAGCGCTCAGAAACCAACGCCCAGAAAGGACCTTTAATGGCATAGTTACCCATCAAAACGAGTGAGAATAAAAGTAAGCTCAAGGTTAAAGATGAAGTAAAAATAGTAAGGAGCAAACCAAAACTCGTCACAAACAATGGAATAGCTGTGTTGAGACTCTTATTACCACTTTTATCGGCATGTACGCCCCAAACAATCATGAAGGCGGCAGCTAAACCAAACGGAATCATATTTAAAAGACCCGTCTGCATAGCAGTTAGATGAAAGGCCTTTAAAATCTGTGGCATCCATAACGATAAAATATTGCTGGTTGCAGAGCTTCCTGCATAAATAATCGCGAAGAACCATAGATATTTATTGGTAATCAGAAGCTTAAACTTACTCTTTTTCTGTTCGGCACTGTCTTGTTTTTCAGTATTTAACTGTTGGTTTTTTTCAAAAGTTAAGGTACTCGATAGCCATTCTCTTTCCTCAGAACTTAACCATTTAACATGATTCGGTTTATTTGGAAGCCAAACTAAACATAATATGCCAAGAAGAATTGCAGGCAATGCTTCAAAAATTAAAAGTACTTGCCATCCACTTAAACCGACTAAACCATGCAAGCCCAACAGTAAGGCAGATAATGGTGAACCAATAAAATTAGATAAAGGAATGGCAACCATAAATACGGCAACAATTCGTGCCATATATCGTTTAGGGAACCATAGTGTTAAATACAGTAATACACCAGGGAAAAATCCGGCTTCGGCAGCACCAAGTAAAAACCGTGAAATTGCATATGAAATAGGGCCAGTAATGAAGGCAGTACAGCAACCGACAATGCCCCAAGTAATCATGATTCTGGCAATCCAGATACGTGCACCTAGCTTTTCCATGGCCATATTACTTGGAATTTCAAATATGACATATGCAATAAAAAATAATGTCGCACCAAAACCAAAGGCAGTCGCGGTTAAACCAATTTCTTGATTCATGGTTAAAGCGGCGAAACCAATGTTTACTCGGTCAATATATGAGATGAAATAACAAAGAATGAGGAAAGGAAGAATACGAAAAGAGAGTTTACGGATCGTTGACTTTTCTACTTCCGATATAGATATATCATTTTTCATACATACTCCTTATGTACGTGAGAAACCAAACAGCTCGGTAGGGTTCTGATTTAAAATTAAACATTGCTCGTGTTTATCAAACACAATCTGTTTAAAAGCTCTAAATGCATTTTCATAAGTAATTAAAGATTCATGTTGGGTATGTGGCCAATCACTTCCCCAAATGAGTTTGTGTAAAAAGCCTTTTTCTTTAAGAATGTTATAGGCCAGTCGTGCCGTATTTATGTTGTTTGGAGCAGCACCCAAACGGTAGAAACCGGACACTTTAATCCAGTGCTGTTTTACGTTAAGTAAGCTTAAAAATTTCTGATAATCCGGATCTTCAATCCCTTTAACAGGGTCAACTCGGCCAAAATGGTCAATTACGACATCAAAGCTGTATTCATCTAATTGTGGCAAAAGCTGTACCAGATATTTTGGCGGTGCGTGTAATTCAACTTGCCAGTTGAGGCTTTCCACATTACGTAAAAATTTTTGCCAGTCAGGCGTATTTAGCGCAGGAGGGTTAAGACCGAATAGATTTAAGCGAACACCAACGATGCCTTGTGCCTTGAGATTCATTAGCTCATCAAAAGTCGTCGTATGTTGAACAACGGCGATCCCTTTTAAACGCTCAGGGTATTGCTGAATTGCGTCTAACATCGCTTGGTTATTAGTACCCAAAAAGCTGGGTTGAACCAAAACACCATGCGTGAAATTGTGTTCATCAAGATGAGAGATAAAACTTTGTACAGTTGCATCATAATCAGGTGCATATCGTGCTGTTTCGATACTGTGGTCCTGAGTCGAAAAAACATGTGCATGTGTATCTATACAGTTCATTTTCATCTCACATTACAAATTTTAAAGCGAAAATAGCGATTAAAGCGGCAATGACTCCTACAGGAATTGCTTTAAATAACAATTGATTAAAGAATTTGGTTTTGTCGATGTCTGCTGGTGCTGAAGCCATAATGAGACTACCGCCAGACGAGAAAGGAGAAATCGCTGTAGATTGAGCGCCAACCACAATACAAATGAACAGCACAAGTGGATTTAGGCCAGAGCTAAGTGCAAGCGCCGGAACAATTGGGAATAAGGTAGGAGCAACTACACCTAGAGTGCTTGAAAATACAGACATAATGGCACTGATCAGACATAACAGTACTGGAATAACCCACACAGGAACATTGTTTGCTAACCATTCAGATAGGGTCGTAATAATGCCAAGCTTCACACCTAATGCGATGAGCATACCGACACCGCAAATCATGATAAGTGTTCCCCACGGCACAAGTGCAATGACCTTTTTCTCATCGGCAAGTTTCATAAGTAAACTAATGAGCGAGAAGGTAATGGCAAGGAAGGCAATATCAATTTTGGAGTTTAAAAAGCTAATCGTTTTTACATCGGGAAAAACAAGGTGCAAGATTGGAAAAATTAAAACAATCGACATCATTAAAACAATAAGGAAGATGGATTGTTTCTGTTTTTTGTCGAATGGTTCAGGCTTTTGATCTTCAATCACAATTGAATTACTTTTTCTATTCCATAGGGTATAAATTCCCAACACCGCAATTGGAATAATTAAAGTTAAGACAAAAATTCCACTGCTATATGAAAAAGCTGTTTGTGAGCTAATGCCAGTATTTTCCATTAAGCTTCGGAAAATAATACCACTTTGCGATGTCATAAAATTTGCGCCAACTAGAGCGCCGTAATTTGCCGCCATCCCGCCAATAACCATATTCATATTGGTTTTTTTACACAGCAGCAGTGTAATCGGTGCCATAAAGGCAAGTACCGTATAAAAACCAGCTCCTAGGCCAGCAATAATGGTTGCTGCGAAAAAAATCGCTAAAGGTAAAAACTGAGGAAACTTACGGCATTTATATAAGAGATGGCTGGCAAGTTTTTCTAAAGCGCCATTTGCCAAAGCAAAGTTATAAAACAGAGTGACAGATAAAATAATAAAGAAAATTTTGACAGGCCATAATTCAATAACTTCGGAAGGTTTAAGGCCCATGCCAAAGCAACCAATCAGGTAAGCAAATACTATCGTAAAAAATCCGATATTGATTTTTGTTTTATAACCTAAGCCTATAGATACAGCTAAAGCTATCAGCATCAATGCGGTCATATTATCTTCCTTGATAAATATATAAACATCTAAACATATATATGTTTACTTTTTTGTATTACACAGAACTATGCTAATATTGTCAAATCGATTTCATAATGTTTAACGCAAATGCTTGATGAGACTGCATTTAAAAATTTTAAATTGCCAAGATATGAAAAGGTCCGTTGGGAACTTCAAAAACTACTGATCCAATCAAAATGGACAGTTGAAGTGCCTATTCCAAGTGAACAAGAACTTGCGCAAATGTATAGCGTATCGGTAGGAACCGTGAGAAAGGCGGTTGAAGGACTGGTTGAAGATGGCTTATTGGTTAAACAGCAAGGAAAAGGAACTTTCCTCAAACAACCTAATTTTGAAAATTCACTCATCCGTTTTTTTAGATTACGTAATAAAAAAGGCGAGTTCATTCAGCCACAAGGACTAATCAAAAAAGTAGAAGTGTGTGACGCAGTGCCGGAAGTAAACGCCGAGTTAGGGCTTGAGCACACCGAAAAGTTGCTTTATATCGAGCGTGTCCGTAAGCATGAAGATGTCGTTGTATTAAGTGAAAGAATCTGGCTGCCTGAACGCTTATTTAAAAATCTGGAAGAAACTCCAATCGCTGAGTTTGGGAATTTACTTTATCCTTTTTATTATCAGCACTGTGGTCAATTTATTTCTTCTGCAACAGAACGGTTAACTTTTGAGAAAAATATCAAAGATAGCCATTTAAATAATCACCTTGAAGACCCTTTAGTGAAGGTATGCCGTATCGCAAAAAATCTTGAAGGCGTAGCAGTCGAATACCGTGAGTCTTATGGTTTGGCCGATAATTTTCATTATGAGATAGCAATTAATTAGTATCTAACGGTGATACCTGGTTTCAGTGTTTATTTAATTGCTGGAATCAGGGTTTTTGTCTTTATAAATGATGATTAAAAGAAAAATTTAATTCTGCCAATACGGTGTGTCTCCATAGATTTCAGCAAAATAATCTATTACCACTCGAATATTTAAGGGCGGATGGCGAACATTGGGATAAATGGCTGCGATATGCTGGGGGTGTGATTTAATCGCGACTTCATATTCAGGTAAAAGCTTTATTAAATCACCTTTTTTTAAAGCTTCGCCAATTAGCCAATCAGGAAACAAAACAATCCCCATGCCATGAAGCGCAGCTGTCATTAAACTCTCGGCATTGTTTGAAGACAGCAATGGAGTAATTGGATAATGTACCCATTCTTCATTGGGCTTTCTTACTAACCAGCGGTTAGGACCTTCAAAACCTTTATAGACTAGGCATTTGTGCTGATTAAGTTCTGTCGGATGATCAGGCGTACCGTATTTGGCAATATATTGAGGAGACGCTGCCAAATGATATTTTTGTGTACCAAAAATACGTGCATGAAATGATGAATCAGTCAGTGCTCCAATACGAAATATTAAATCTGTGCTTTCGCGTAATGGGTCTATAAATTCATCTGTTTGAATTAGTTCTATTAGAAGTCTTGGATAACGCTCTGATAAACCCGCCAACCACGGTGCAATATGCCGTTGACCAAAAAACACAGGGGCATTAATGCGGACGAGTCCCGATGGCTCTATGGTTTTATCTTGTAAAGCCTTTTGAGCTTCATCAAATTGTTCGGTAATTTTTTTCGCGTACTCAAAAAATAATTTGCCCGATTCGGTCGGTGTGATTGCTCGCGTATTTCGGTAGAAAAGTTGCTGGCCCAATGCATCTTCAAGTTGTTGAATGGTGCGTGAAATCATAGACGCTGATACATCTTCTTTACGTGCTACATTTGAGAAGTTTTGCGCGTTATAAACACTAATAAAGAAGCGAAGCGTGCGAATATCAATCGAATTTGTTAAATCCATTTGTGCAATTTCTGCAAAAGTGATTCATGAATTATGCTGTTTTTCTGATGAATTGGCTACTTTAGTATTCGTTGCCTAGATACAGATGAGGCAATGTAGATGCAAATTCTATTACTACTCCTAACCATTTTAGGGGGAATGGGGCTATCGGTCGAAGCTGGGCTTTTAGGACCGTTAGGAAAAGAAGTGGGTGAGTTATGGGCCACCTTTAGTATTTTTGGCGTGGGTGCAGCACTTACCTTTTTACTCATGTTGTTTTTTAGTCCACGTAATAGTCCTTCATTTTTTACACTTCCATCTTGGCAATTACTCGGTGGTGTTTTAGGGCCTGCTTACGTCATTATTCTGACCATTACCACTCCAATTATTGGCATTGCCATGACGATGATAGGCATTTTAGCGGGACAGGTATTTAAAAGTCTGATTATCGATCACTATGGTTTACTGGGAACTCCACATCGAAAAGTAGACCGTAAACGGGTAGTGGCACTCATCTTTATTGTTGTGGCACTTATACTTGTGGCAAAAGCGTAGGAGACAGCCATGACAATTTTAATGATTATTCTCGCCGTCATTGGTGGTGCTTTGCTGAGTGTACAGGCCGCAATTAATGGTCAACTTGGAGCGAAAGTTGGTGTTTTTCGTAGTGCTTTTCTGACTTTTTCGGTCGGTGCTCTAATTACGGCTCTCCTTATTTTTTACTTTGAACCCAAACAAACCTTAACGTTACTAGATGTTCCTAAATGGCAGTTATTAGGTGCTATGTGTGGCGTACCTTATATTGTCATTATGGTACTGGCTGTACAAAGAATCGGAGCTGCGGTTGCTACTGTTGCTGTGATTTTTGGACAACTTTTGATGAGTATCTTAATTGATAACTTTGGCTGGTTCGGCAATGAAATGCTTCCTTTTTCGCTGTATCGATTAGGAGCACTGATTTGCTTAGGGATTGCTTTGTATTTTATCTATTCAAGTAGCAAGGACAAAAAGATAGAAGGGTAAAATACGGGCCAAATTTAGTATTGAATTTGATGAAGCCTCATTAGGTGTAAGACTAACAATGAGGCTCATTTAGAGTTTTTAAGTGCTCAGTTGATTCCGTTTATTTAGTGGTATCCACAGAAACTACAACAGATAGACCAGGACGCAACAACTTAATATCCGGCTGGTTCTCAAGAAGTTTGATGCGTAAAGGTAGACGCTGAACAATTTTAGTAAAGTTACCCGTCGCATTTGTTGCTGAAATTGGCGAGAAAAATGCGCCAGTCGATGGTGAAAAACTGTCTACCACACCTTTTAACTCAACATTGTAAGCGTCGACATAAACAGTGACAGGCTGGCCGATTTTAATTTGTTTTAGCTCAATTTCACGGAAGTTGGCTTCTACATATACTTGATCTAAAGGTACAACCACCATGAGTGGATTACCTGCGCCAACAAAGTTGCCCACATTTGCAGACTTTTGCCCAATCATGCCATCAATAGGTGCTCGAATTTCTGTATAACTCAGATTCAGTTTTGCTTTATCAAGCGCAGCTTGAGCTTGTTTCAAAGCCGCTTGTTTAGCTTGAACCTGAATCTTATATTGGTTGAGCTGATACTGTGCATCTGTGACTTTTTCTTTACTGCTATCCAAGTCGGCATATTGCTCGGTCAATGTGGTTTTTGACTGTTGCGTAATCAATCTAGACTCAGCACCAAGCGCCTGTAGTTGCTCGTAACGTGCCGTATTATCTTTGGTGAGTTTAATACCGGCTTCTACTTTTCTAAGCTGGGCTTCTGTTTCTCGAATAACAGTCGGTTGTCTTTCTACTGCCAGCTTTGCTTCATTTAAGTCAGCTTGTGCTTTAGCATAATTAGATTCTGCTTCAGCTAAAGCCGCCTGATAATCTCGTGCATCAATCCGTGCCAAAAGTTGGCCTTTTTTTACGGTCTGGTGATCTTTAATATAAATTTCTTCAATATTGCCTGACACTTTAGGAGCAATGGTTGAGTACTCGACATCTACCCGCGCATCGTCAGTTTTAACCACTGAAGAAGGTAAAAATATAACTTTTAAAATCCACAAAATGGAAACTAGAACGATAATAAATGCAATAACCATAACCCAGTGTTTCTTAAGATATTGCATCTTTGTTAACTTGGGTGACTCGGTCATGGAGTGATCTTGGGCTTCGAGAGTACTCATAAAGATTTTCCTGAGTTATGACTATTCATTAACTTAATGAGAGCAATGCGTGGTGGATAAGTTCTAACTGGCAAAATCAGCATAACGATAAATAAAATTGCAGTAAGTCCCGCTAAAATCAGATATTCATCGCTAATGACTAACACTGATTGCTGTGCCTGAATCGCAGAATTTAAGGCAGATAAACCACCGGAAACACGTTCGGTACCATCTGTACTTAGCACAGGCGGGGTAAGAGGATTAATAACAGGGCCTTGAATATTTTGAAAAACATGTTGTGCGGTATTTTCAATCAGTCGTGTTGAATGGTATTCACCACGTACTCGATTGACCCAGTCCAAAAGGCACACACCGAGTACGCCGCTAATAGCACGCGGGGTATTAATCATAGGCGAAGCATAGATTGCCATAGTTGGGTGGACACTATTTGTCCCCATCATGAGGAGCGAAAGCACTACACAGGTTTGTCCTAAACATGAGATTGCATGCCAAAAATAGAATTGGTCTTGGTTCCAAGTGGTATCAAGTTGACTTGCACCTAAGCAGCCAATCATCACCAAAAGTAAACCAAACCCATGTACATATCGGCTATCAACCCAAGCTTGGTTTAAAACCTTAATGACAATTGGAATATAGATAAACTGTAATGCGGCAATTTGTAAGCCAATCCACATGGTTTGAGTGGGCTTATAACCATGCACAGCGCTTAAGTAATTAAGGGGTAATGTACTAGTTGACATACCAATAATCACAAAGCAAAACAGTGCAATAACAGCATAGCCAAAATTTCGTATTTCGAGCATTTGCGGTTTAATTAATGGTGTTGGATAGCGCCATTCATGTATTAAAAATAAAGGTAGGGTAATGGCACTCACTAAAGCCAAAACACAAATCAATTTTGAATTAAACCAGTCCAAATGATTGCCATGCAAAAGCATGGTACTTAAGCTTGCCAAGCCAATAATAGCTAGAATCGCACCAGTCCAATCATAAGTTTTTATTCTGGAGTAATTTAAAGGATCTTGGGGAATACCGAAGTAAACCAGAGCAGCACTTAAAGCACAAAAAGGAATGGTTTGGAAAAATATCATCTTCCAACCAATCACATCTAAATAAAAGGCAGCAAGTGCAGCACTTAAGTTAGGGAAAAAAGTTGCTGTTAATGCATAGCAGGCCAAACCCCATAGACGAATTTCAGGTCCTAGGAATCTAAGGGCACAGGCCATAAGTAAAGGAATGGTTAAACCATTAGCGAGTCCTTGCAAGCCCCGTAATAAATAAAATATTTCGATATTTGGGCTAAAAGGAATTAAAACGCTAGAGAAGAGGCAAAGTCCTATTGCAAAAAGAAGAGCCCGACGCATGGAAAAAATAACGGCCCAACTGGTGGACAGGATCATGCCAATAATCATGGCACTGGCATAAATACTACTGACCCAATAACCAGCGTCGACACTAATGCCCATTGCACCGCGAATATCGACCAAGGTAATGCTGCTAATTCGGTTATTAAATTCGACAGTCATGGCTGCAAAAATTGCACCTGCCAAACCGATGAGTGGTCGTATATTCATCTTTTACCTTAAATTTTAAAATGAGCTTGTTGCACCGAACAGGGCAAATATTAAGCTCAACTGTACCGATCGGTACTCTACTATCTTATTAAAATTACGTCAATTCTCGATTTTGAACTTTTCGATGAGTTAAACTAAGAATGAAATTGCTAAATATGTTTGTAGGTTCGTATGTCA
Source organism: Acinetobacter sp. AOR41_HL (assembly GCF_027854645.1). Taxonomy (NCBI): domain Bacteria; kingdom Pseudomonadati; phylum Pseudomonadota; class Gammaproteobacteria; order Moraxellales; family Moraxellaceae; genus Acinetobacter; species Acinetobacter sp. AOR41_HL. The sequence continues at coordinate 24,551 of NZ_JAKTHZ010000045.1, forward strand.
GATTGCACTAAAACCAAAGAGAAAGATCAAAAAATTCTTGATGCAGCAACAAAGTTTTTTCTGATCCACGGATTTAGTGGCACAACCACAGATATGATTCAAAAAGAAGCAGGAGTTTCAAAAGCGACCATGTATGGTTGTTTTAAAAATAAAGAAGCGATGTTTGCTGCCGTCATTGAGCGCAAATGTGCCAATATGCAAGAGCAAATTATATTGGTTGAAACAAAGGCCAAAAACTTACGTTCAGCTTTAACTGAAATTGGGAAAACTTATTTGTGTTTTATTTTATCGCATTCGGGTTTGGCATTCTTTAGAGTCTGTATTGCAGAAGCCGTAAGATTCCCAGAATTATCTGAAAAGTTCTTTGAAGTGGGGCCACAACGTCTGGCAAATATTATTGCGGGTTATCTTGAAAAGTCGGTTAAACAAGGAGAAATTGAATTAACTTCTTCTTCGGAAGTCGCAGCAAATATATTTTTATCACTGTTAAGAAGTGATGCTCATCTAAAATGTTTGACTCATCCTGATTATTTAATATCAACCGATGAAATTAGTGCTTGGGTTGATTACGCGGTTGATTTATTTTTAAAAAATATCAATTACAAAACAAGTTAATTTGGCAATTTATATCCTATACGTAAGACTTGAATATCGATAAAAAAGAGACCAACTTGTGGCCTCTTTTTATTTTTTAGATCGCTTCTCTAGTCATCTCACCATTCACCAGTCTTAAAATCTGCAATGGGTTGCCATCTTTTAAAGCTTCCGGCAATAAACTTTGCGGATAGTTCTGATAACACACAGGACGTAAGTAACGGTCAATGGCCAATGTTCCAACTGAAGTGCCTCTTGCATCTGAAGTGGCTGGGTATGGCCCGCCATGCACCATCGCATCACAGACCTCAACACCCGTTGGGTAGCCATTTATAAGTAATCGACCTGCTTTTTCCTCTAAAACTGGCACTACATCAGCAAACTCGATTAAGTCAGTTTCATCGGCAATTAAAGTCGCAGTCAGCTGACCATTCATGCTTTGTAGCGCCTGAATAAGTTGGGCTTTATCTTCAACTTCAATAATGACTGTGGTTGGCCCAAAGATTTCTTCTTGCAGAAGCTGGTCACCCGCCAGTAAAAGCTCAACATCCGCTTTAAACAGTTGCGGCTGCGCCTGATTACCTTGTTGATTTTGACCTGCCAAATGCTTAATGCCTTGATGCTGGGTTAAGTGCTCAAGACCAGCGGTATAACTTTTTAAGGTTCCGGCATTGAGCATAGTTTGCGCAGGCTTAGCCCCCATAATTTCAGTCAGGTTGCTAATGAGCTGGCTAAATTCAGCTGATTTAATACCCAAGATTAAGCCCGGATTGGTACAGAACTGGCCACAGCCTAAAACCACTGAATCTGCCAAGTCCTGTGCAATTTTTTCACCACGTTTTTTTAAGGCTTCTGGCAACATCAACATCGGGTTAATGCTGCTCATTTCAGCAAATACAGGAATCGGTTGTGGACGGGCTGCGGCCATGTCACATAAAGCACGACCACCTCGCAATGAACCCGTAAAACCTACACCCTGAATTAAAGGATGCTTAACCAGTGGTTCACCTACGCCATTACCATAGATCATGTTAAACACACCTTTAGGCATATTTGATTTTTCTACAGCATGTTCAATAGCCTGCGCTACGAAATCTGCTGTGGCCATATGTCCACTATGGGCTTTTACCACTACAGAGCAACCTGCTGCCAGTGCCGAAGCAGTGTCACCGCCCGCAGTTGAGAATGCTAAAGGAAAGTTACTTGCTCCAAAGACTGCAACAGGGCCAACACCGATTTTAATCTGGCGTAGGTCTGGGCGTGGTAAAGGCTGACGCTCAGGTAAAGCAGTATCAATACGGGCACCTAAAAAATCACCACGGCGCAACACTTTGGCAAATAAACGCATTTGTCCACTGGTACGGGCACGTTCACCTTGTAAGCGTGCAAGTGGCAAAGCGGTTTCCTGTGACACGATTTCAAGAAAATCTGTACCCAATGCATCAAGTTCATCGGCAATATTTTCTAGAAAAACAGCACGCTGTTCAGGAGACGTATGACGGTAAGTCCTAAACGCTTGACTGGCTGCTTCACAGGCCTGATT
>NZ_JAKTHZ010000046.1:0-95644 GCF_027854645.1 Acinetobacter sp. AOR41_HL
ATCATTAAGAGAATTGAAGAACAACTTGTGTGGATTTTTACTGATTGATTAATCGAAATAATTTTCATTGATTGATTGGTTTAAATTACTCGAAGTTTATTTGAGCGAAATTTAAGTCAGTAATTGATGAGCCAGAATTGGCACCTTGTCTATAAATAAGGTGCAAAATGATTTTAACTGAAGAGTTTGATCATGGCTCAGATTGAACGCTGGCGGCAGGCTTAACACATGCAAGTCGAGCGGGGGAAGGTAGCTTGCTACCGGACCTAGCGGCGGACGGGTGAGTAATGCTTAGGAATCTGCCTATTAGTGGGGGACAACATCTCGAAAGGGATGCTAATACCGCATACGTCCTACGGGAGAAAGCAGGGGATCTTCGGACCTTGCGCTAATAGATGAGCCTAAGTCGGATTAGCTAGTTGGTGGGGTAAAGGCCTACCAAGGCGACGATCTGTAGCGGGTCTGAGAGGATGATCCGCCACACTGGGACTGAGACACGGCCCAGACTCCTACGGGAGGCAGCAGTGGGGAATATTGGACAATGGGCGCAAGCCTGATCCAGCCATGCCGCGTGTGTGAAGAAGGCCTTATGGTTGTAAAGCACTTTAAGCGAGGAGGAGGCTACTTTAGATAATACCTAGAGATAGTGGACGTTACTCGCAGAATAAGCACCGGCTAACTCTGTGCCAGCAGCCGCGGTAATACAGAGGGTGCAAGCGTTAATCGGATTTACTGGGCGTAAAGCGCGCGTAGGCGGCTAATTAAGTCAAATGTGAAATCCCCGAGCTTAACTTGGGAATTGCATTCGATACTGGTTAGCTAGAGTGTGGGAGAGGATGGTAGAATTCCAGGTGTAGCGGTGAAATGCGTAGAGATCTGGAGGAATACCGATGGCGAAGGCAGCCATCTGGCCTAACACTGACGCTGAGGTGCGAAAGCATGGGGAGCAAACAGGATTAGATACCCTGGTAGTCCATGCCGTAAACGATGTCTACTAGCCGTTGGGGCCTTTGAGGCTTTAGTGGCGCAGCTAACGCGATAAGTAGACCGCCTGGGGAGTACGGTCGCAAGACTAAAACTCAAATGAATTGACGGGGGCCCGCACAAGCGGTGGAGCATGTGGTTTAATTCGATGCAACGCGAAGAACCTTACCTGGCCTTGACATAGTAAGAACTTTCCAGAGATGGATTGGTGCCTTCGGGAACTTACATACAGGTGCTGCATGGCTGTCGTCAGCTCGTGTCGTGAGATGTTGGGTTAAGTCCCGCAACGAGCGCAACCCTTTTCCTTATTTGCCAGCGAGTAATGTCGGGAACTTTAAGGATACTGCCAGTGACAAACTGGAGGAAGGCGGGGACGACGTCAAGTCATCATGGCCCTTACGGCCAGGGCTACACACGTGCTACAATGGTCGGTACAAAGGGTTGCTACACAGCGATGTGATGCTAATCTCAAAAAGCCGATCGTAGTCCGGATTGGAGTCTGCAACTCGACTCCATGAAGTCGGAATCGCTAGTAATCGCGGATCAGAATGCCGCGGTGAATACGTTCCCGGGCCTTGTACACACCGCCCGTCACACCATGGGAGTTTGTTGCACCAGAAGTAGCTAGCCTAACTGCAAAGAGGGCGGTTACCACGGTGTGGCCGATGACTGGGGTGAAGTCGTAACAAGGTAGCCGTAGGGGAACCTGCGGCTGGATCACCTCCTTAACGAAAGATTGACGATTGGTAAGAATCCACAACAAGTTGTTCTTCATAGATGTATCTGAGGGTCTGTAGCTCAGTTGGTTAGAGCACACGCTTGATAAGCGTGGGGTCACAAGTTCAAGTCTTGTCAGACCCACCATGACTTTGACTGGTTAAAGTTATAGATAAAAGATACATGACTGATGATGTAAGCTGGGGACTTAGCTTAGTTGGTAGAGCGCCTGCTTTGCACGCAGGAGGTCAGGAGTTCGACTCTCCTAGTCTCCACCAGAACTTAAGATAAGTTCGGATTACAGAAATTAGTAAATAGAGATTTCGGTCTTGGTTTATTAACTTCTGTGATTTAAGTATCACGGTATTAAGCATGACCTGACGAAGGCATGTTTATTCATTAACAGATTGGCAAAATTGAGTCTGAAATAAATTGTTCACTCAAGAGTTTAGATTAAGCAATTAATCTGAATGAATTGAGAACTAGCAAATTAACTGAATCAAGCGTTTTGGTATATGAATTTAGATTGAAGCTGTACAGTGTTTAAATACACAGTACTCTAAACTGAAATGTTGAAGTTACTAACTTGTAGGTAACGTCGACTGTTTGGGGTTGTATAGTCAAGTAATTAAGTGCATGTGGTGGATGCCTTGGCAGTCAGAGGCGATGAAAGACGTGATAGCCTGCGAAAAGCTCCGGGGAGGCGGCAAATATCCTTTGATCCGGAGATGTCTGAATGGGGGAACCCACCTACTTTAAGGTAGGTATTGCAACATGAATACATAGTGTTGCAAGGCGAACGAGGGGAAGTGAAACATCTCAGTACCCTTAGGAAAAGAAATCAATTGAGATTCCCTCAGTAGCGGCGAGCGAACGGGGATCAGCCCATTAAGTTATGTGTGTTTTAGTGGAACGCTCTGGGAAGTGCGAACGTAGAGGGTGATATTCCCGTACACGAAAGGGCACACATAATGATGACGAGTAGGGCGAGGCACGTGAAACCTTGTCTGAATATGGGGGGACCATCCTCCAAGGCTAAATACTCCTGACTGACCGATAGTGAACCAGTACCGTGAGGGAAAGGCGAAAAGAACCCCTGTGAGGGGAGTGAAATAGATCCTGAAACCGCATGCATACAAGCAGTGGGAGCACCTTCGTGGTGTGACTGCGTACCTTTTGTATAATGGGTCAGCGACTTATATTCAGTAGCGAGGTTAACCGTATAGGGGAGCCGTAGAGAAATCGAGTCTTAATAGGGCGTTTAGTTGCTGGGTATAGACCCGAAACCAGGCGATCTATCCATGAGCAGGTTGAAGGTTGGGTAACACTAACTGGAGGACCGAACCCACTGTCGTTGAAAAGCCAGGGGATGACTTGTGGATAGGGGTGAAAGGCTAATCAAGCCTGGTGATAGCTGGTTCTCCCCGAAAGCTATTTAGGTAGCGCCTCGGACGAATACCATAGGGGGTAGAGCACTGTTTCGGCTAGGGGGTCATCCCGACTTACCAAACCGATGCAAACTCCGAATACCTATGAGTACTATCCGGGAGACAGACTGCGGGTGCTAACGTCCGTAGTCAAGAGGAAAACAATCCAGACCGCCAGCTAAGGCCCCAAAATCATAGTTAAGTGGGAAACGATGTGGGAAGGCATAGACAGCTAGGAGGTTGGCTTAGAAGCAGCCACCCTTTAAAGAAAGCGTAATAGCTCACTAGTCGAGTCGGCCTGCGCGGAAGATGTAACGGGGCTAAAACTATGTGCCGAAGCTGCGGATTTGACATTAGTCAAGTGGTAGGGGAGCGTTCTGTAAGCCGATGAAGGTGTATTGAGAAGTATGCTGGAGGTATCAGAAGTGCGAATGCTGACGTGAGTAACGACAAAACGGGTGAAAAACCCGTTCGCCGAAAGACCAAGGGTTCCAGTCCAACGTTAATCGGGGCTGGGTGAGTCGACCCCTAAGGCGAGGCCGAAAGGCGTAGTCGATGGGAAATTGGTTAATATTCCAATACTTCTGTGTAATGCGATGAGAGGACGGAGAAGGTTAAGTCAGCCTGGCGTTGGTTGTCCAGGTGGAAGGATGTAGGTATGTATCTTAGGCAAATCCGGGGTACTCTATACTGAGATCCGATAGCAAGCTGTACTTGTACAGCGAAGTGGCTGATACCATGCTTCCAGGAAAAGTCTCTAAGCTTCAGTTACACAGGAATCGTACCCGAAACCGACACAGGTGGTCAGGTCGAGTAGACCAAGGCGCTTGAGAGAACTCTGCTGAAGGAACTAGGCAAAATGGTACCGTAACTTCGGGAGAAGGTACGCTGTTGTTGGTGATGGAACTTGCTTCCTGAGCTGATGACAGCCGCAGAAACCAGGCCGCTGCAACTGTTTATTAAAAACATAGCACTCTGCAAACACGAAAGTGGACGTATAGGGTGTGATGCCTGCCCGGTGCTGGAAGGTTAATTGATGGGGTTAGCGTAAGCGAAGCTCTTGATCGAAGCCCCAGTAAACGGCGGCCGTAACTATAACGGTCCTAAGGTAGCGAAATTCCTTGTCGGGTAAGTTCCGACCTGCACGAATGGCATAATGATGGCGGCGCTGTCTCCAGCAGAGGCTCAGTGAAATCGAAATCGCTGTGAAGATGCAGTGTACCCGCGGCTAGACGGAAAGACCCCGTGAACCTTTACTGCAGCTTGACACTGAACTTTGACCTTACTTGTGTAGGATAGGTGGGAGGCTTTGAAGTTGGAACGCTAGTTCCAATGGAGCCGTCCTTGAAATACCACCCTGGTAATGTTGAGGTTCTAACTCTGTCCCGTTATCCGGGACGAGGACCGTGTCTGGTGGGTAGTTTGACTGGGGCGGTCTCCTCCTAAAGAGTAACGGAGGAGTACGAAGGTGCGCTCAGCGTGGTCGGAAATCACGCGTAGAGTATAAAGGCAAAAGCGCGCTTAACTGCGAGACCCACAAGTCGAGCAGGTACGAAAGTAGGTCTTAGTGATCCGGTGGTTCTGTATGGAAGGGCCATCGCTCAACGGATAAAAGGTACTCTGGGGATAACAGGCTGATACCGCCCAAGAGTTCATATCGACGGCGGTGTTTGGCACCTCGATGTCGGCTCATCTCATCCTGGGGCTGAAGCAGGTCCCAAGGGTATGGCTGTTCGCCATTTAAAGAGGTACGCGAGCTGGGTTTAGAACGTCGTGAGACAGTTCGGTCCCTATCTACCGTGGGCGCTGGAAATTTGAGAGGATCTGCTCCTAGTACGAGAGGACCAGAGTGGACGAACCTCTGGTGTACCGGTTGTGACGCCAGTCGCATCGCCGGGTAGCTATGTTCGGAAGGGATAACCGCTGAAAGCATCTAAGCGGGAAGCCTACCTCAAGATAAGATTTCCCTAGGAATTTATTCCTCTAAAGAGCCGTTCGAGACTAGGACGTTGATAGGTTGGATGTGGAAGCATAGTGATATGTGAAGCTGACCAATACTAATTGCTCGTGAGGCTTGACTATACAACACCCAAGCAGTTGTATATAAAGCATCAATCGATTCATAAATCTACAAAGCAACTTGATTTAGTTATTCCACTAGATAAAATGAACACAATCAGATTCAATCAGCCCAGTCTGTAAAGATTTGGAAAACGCTTCGGCAGTCAATAAGACCAAAGCAAGTATCCATAAACAGTTGTGCTGGCGACCATAGCAAGAGTGAACCACCTGATCCCTTCCCGAACTCAGAAGTGAAACCTCTTAGCGCTGATGGTAGTGTGGGGTTACCCATGTGAGAGTAAGTCATCGCCAGCTCATTATTCTAAACACCCCAATCTCAAAAGAGGTCGGGGTGTTTTTTTATGGGCGAAGAAATAAAGTGAAAACACATAACTAAAAATCAGATTTATACAGTTACTCTATTTTAGAGATATAGGGTCTTAGTTCAATGTAATAAAAAAACGTTTCATAATATTCCAATCTTTGCTTAATCTATAAATAGTTAAATTTGAGTTTTCATCTATGCTGTTCAAAATTATCGCAGCCCAAGATCTAGATAAAAATCAACGCCATCAAATTGCTGAATTATGTTTTGCTGCTTTTGATGAAGATCCTTGGAGCCAATATGCTTTCATGCAAAAAGCATTTCATGTCGTGGGTATATTAGATGATCAAATTGTTTCACATGCCTTATGGACGGATAGAGTTTTTACTATAAATGGTAGCTCCAATGTAAAAACTGCTTATGTAGAGTATGTGACTACTGATTACACGATGAGAGGTAAGGGGCTTGCATCACAATTACTAAAATATTTAGTTGAAGCATTAACTGATTTGGAATATGAACTTGCTGCATTACAACCAGAAGATGAAGCGTTTTATAAAAAATTAGGTTGGACTACTTGGTGGGGAGATTTGTACATCAAACAAGATACATCTACTTATCTGACTGATGACTATGAAATTATGCTATATCCTTTGAGTATCTCTATGAAAGATCTACTATTGCATCGCTCACAGGGCGATAGTATTTGCGCAGAATGGCGAGAGGGTGAGGTTTGGTAGTTAGAATGGTCTAATAATTTTATTATTTTTTTCTAAGTCTAATTTAGATGTAGCTGTCATTTTTTTATATTACTTAACTTTTTCTACTTTTCTGTTTATTAGACAAGCCTATAATGATTCAGAATCATTCCAAATCTAATAAGGATATAACATGTCTACCGACCAGCAATTTCCAACTCCCAACAATTTAGGTATCGCGGTATATTCCAATAATGCCGAAGCTATTGGTAATACACCTTTAGTACGTATTAACCGTTTGATTAAACCGGGCGCAACCGTATTAGCAAAAGTGGAAAGCCGTAACCCTGCATTTTCTGTGAAATGCCGCATCGGAGCGGCACTTATTGCAGATGCAGAGAAACGTGGTGTATTAAAAGAAGGTATGCACATTGTTGAGCCAACCAGTGGTAATACTGGTATTGCATTGGCGTTTGTTGCTGCGGCAAAAGGATATCCAATAACTTTAACTATGCCTGCAAGTATGAGCCTTGAGCGTAGAAAAGTATTAAAAGCTTTAGGTGCTAATTTGGTATTAACTGAACCCGCAAAAGGAATGAAAGGTGCAGTTGATGAGGCTATACGATTAGCAACTGAACAGCCAGATCTTTATTTCTTGCCACAACAATTTGAAAACCCAGCGAATCCACAAATTCATGTAGACACAACTGGTCCTGAAATTTGGCAAGCTACAGGTGGGCAGGTCGATATTTTAGTTGCGGGCGTTGGTACTGGCGGTACGATTACAGGTATTTCTCGTTACTTTGAACAGGTTCAAAATAAACCTTTGTATTCAGTAGCAGTTGAACCTGCTGAGTCTCCAATTATTACTCAAACCAAAAATGGTGAAAACATTACACCTGCACCACATAAAATTCAGGGAATTGGTGCGAACTTTATTCCAAAGAATCTTGATTTGGACCTTGTGGATGAAGTCTTACCAGTGAGTAGCGAAGAAGCAATTCAATGGGCGAGAAACTGTGCAACCCAAGAAGGTATTTTAGTGGGTATTTCAAGTGGCGCTGCCCTGGCTGCTGCTGCAAAAATTGCAGAACGTCCTGAAAATGCTGGTAAAACTATTGTTGTTATTCTGCCAGACAGTGGGGAGCGTTATTTGTCTTCTGTCTTATTTGAAGGTTTATTTGACGAATAAAATTAATCGCATAAAAAAGCCCATCCATTGATGGGCTTTTATTTAAGCTTATTTATAAGGCACTTTTTAAGTTTTTTTGATGGTGCTTAATAGATCGAGCATATTTTTTCGCTTTGTGGCGGGTCCAGAAGCTTCGCTCATATCCTGTTGGCCCAACATTATAATAGGCCGTGGCTTTGAACCAGCTATCTGCGGTTTGATAGTAATGATTTAAAATATAAGCACCACATTGGATATTTGTAGATTCATCATATAAATTACCAGCACAAGTTTGTTGCCAATAGCTTGGAATAATTTGAGTTAAACCAACAGCCCCAGTCGGAGAGCGGGCATTACTATTATAGTTCGACTCTTGTCTGATAACTGCCGCGAGTAAAAGAGGAGGAACATTATATTTGTCAGCACTTTGAATAATCATTGGAGATAATCGATTGGCTGTACTCGGCGGAACGGAATAAGCTTTTTGTAAGCCTGACGATAACTTATTAGAACGCCAAGAAAATGAGCCACTATTGGGGCCTAAGCTTGTACATCCTGTCATTATGATCATCAAGAAAATTATGAAAAATTTGAGACTAAGGATGTGTAATTGTGATGGTTCAAAACGATTTTGGGTTAAAGATGGGGTAAGCAAAATACAAAACCAATAATGAAGTTTCAAATAAAGTGATGGTATTTAGCCGTACTTATCGGATCAATATTAGTTCTGTTGCTCAGCACATCTAAAAAGTAAGAATTTTGTATAATTGAAATGAAAAAACCCCGACATCCTGTCGAGGTTCCTTCGTATTCAGCTTTATGTAGCTAACTCCTGTCAACTACCGCTTCCTGCGTTCTTATTCTTCTTCAATGAGACATCCTATCTCTCTATGATTCATATATTATGAAATAATACTAAAGCTGAATATCCGCAAATCACCGCAAGTTTTGTAAGTTTTAACTTACAGACGTACTTTTTTAACTTTCTTAAATACAAGGTCAACGAGTTTCTGGGCTACAGGAGCACAAATCAATACACTCGGAAAAGCCAGTATCCATGCAATAATCCAAGCTGATATCCACAATGAAACGAAGTAATGATTTAGTCCTACTACTTTAAAAGTTGAAATACCTGAAACGATAAAAGACATCATTCCCGATAAAATTAAGAGGAATAAAAGTTTCTGTGCTTTCATGGGTTTATAGTCCTTGATAAGCATTCAAGGTTAATGCAAAATTTTCTCCAAATTGTTGAGCAGTTTTAATATCTCCTTCATCAAACCTATCGGCATTACTGCCGTGTTCAGCCTGAGCCATTAAGCCTGACCATGAACCGAGACGGTTAGCTGCTAGAGCATAAGGAATACCTTGATGTTGCTCGGGCATAATTGGGTTGCCGACCCAGAGCATGCCGTGTTGCATACAAAAGGTAAAAAGTGAAATTAGTGTCGATTGTTTATCACCCGCGGGAAGAGAAGAAACGGTAAATCCAGCTGCTAATTTTCCTTTAAAATTCTGCTTTTTCCATAATGGCCCCGTTGCATCCATGAGTTGTTTTAATTTGGAAGATACGCCACCTAAATAAGTAGGAGATCCCCAAATTAAGCCATCATATTGGTTAAGAATTTCTGGGTTCTCGATAAGATCTTCGGCATTGAGTAAATCTACTTCAATATCTTGATGGCTTAAAATACCAGTTTGAATTTGCTGAGCGATAAATTGGGTATGTCCTTGGCGACTATAGTAAATAATAGCAACAGTTTTCATGGATAATTTCCTTTTTATTTAAATTTGAAATAGTTTTGCGGTGAGATATAAACCACAGCCAAAAAAGCTATGATTCAGTAAACTTTTTAGACAGTTCAGAAAAGGGTGCGGGGTTTTTGACGAAGCAAAACCACTACCCATGGCCGGTTGCATAATAAAAAAGGGAATTAGAACAGTGACTACACCAAATATTAGTGCTGAGTAAAACTGAGGATGAATGAGCCAATCTGAGCCGACAATGACAAGAAAGCTCAATGCAAAGATAATCCCAACACTATAATGAGTAATCCAGCCCAATAAATATTCACCCTGAATTTGAGGGCTTTGAGCGATAGATTGATGGATGAGTTTTCCTTGAAATATCCAACCTACCCAGCGTCCGAGAAAGGAAAAATTTAAAGTCGGGATCTTAAATATTTTTAGTATTAACAGCCATATATCCATAATAACTGTTGCACCAACACCAAGACATAAAGCTTGAAAGAATAATGTGGAGGTATTCATTTTTACACCTTGCTTTTATACGTATGAAACGTGATAAATTTATTGTGCAAGTTCAAGTTCACTTTAAGTCAAGAGGATGTTATGGATATTGGTGAAGTTTCTAAGAAGGCAAAAGTCACAACAGCTACGCTACGTTTTTATGAAGAGAAGGGGTTAATTAAGTCAATTGGGAGGCAAGGTTTACGTCGGCAGTATGGTAAGCAGGTACTTGATCAACTGGCACTTATTGCTTTAGGACGTGCTGCGGGATTTTCTTTAAATGAGATCGCTACTATGTTTGGACAAGATGGTAAGCCTGATCTTGATCGTCAGAAACTAAAAAATAAAGCTGAACAACTAGAGCAAATGGCAAAGCGATTACATTTTATTAGTCAAGGATTACAACATGCAGCTGTCTGTCCAGCCGAAAATCATATGGAATGCCCAACCTTTCAGAACTTTTTGAAAGCAGCAATTGCTGGAGAATATCAGCCAACAAAACTTTAATTCGTTATAGTGAAGACATTTAATTTATGTTTGTATTGAGCAGTGGGCTTGTCATATTTTCGCCATAAAGATTTCATCTTTTTGAAGCAAAAACTTCATATAAGCTTGATTAAATTTGCTTAATTTTTTACCAAATGTATAAAATCATGAGCAAAAAAACTTTAGTCGCATTATTATGCTGTGCCAGTTTAGGATTGACGGCATGTAATGATGATAACGATCAAGAACAAACTTCACCTGCAGAAAACGTTACCGAACCAACTTTAATTTCTTTTGCCAAATTGCCTGTAGAAACCTATGCTGCTGGCCCAGACTCTGGTGCATATGTAAAAGGTGCAAATGGAATTTATCCGCCATTTAAAGGCCAGCCTGTACAAGGTTTTTCGGCTGCATTAAAAAATGAAGATGGTAGCTATATGGCAATGGCTGATAATGGTTTTGGTACCCAAGATAATTCTTCTGACTTTTTGCTTCGTATTTATAAATTAAAACCTGATTTTAAAACTAAAGCCAAAGGTACAGGGCAAGTTACTGTACAAAGCTTTATTCAATTGCGTGATCCAAACAAGTTAATTCCTTTTAATATCGTAAATGGTAACACGCCTGAGCGTTTATTAACGGGTGCTGATTTTGACCCAGAGTCAATGCAACGGACTAGCGATGGTACTTACTGGATTGGGGATGAGTTTGGCCCTTATTTACTTCATTTTTCAGCGGATGGTGTGTTATTAGATGCCCCAATTCCTTTACCAAATCCGTTAAATCCGACTCAAGAATTACGTTCACCACAAAATCAGTTTAATAAAGCACAAATTAATTTTGTAGAGCCTTTGGTTCAGCAAAGTGGTGGTTTTGAAGGAATGGCAATTTCACCAGATGGACAGTATCTTTACCCGCTTATAGAAAAGCCAATTAAATCAATTCGGGAAACGGAAAGACAATTACTGATTTCTCAATTCGATATTAAGAAAAAAGCCTATACAGGAAAATATTATTGGTTCCAGCTAGATAGTAAGGCAACCAACATTGGAGATTTCCAACTCTTTAATGATAAAGAAGGCATTATTATTGAGCGTGATGCAACTCAGAATAATTTAGGCGGATATAAAAAATTAATTCGTATTAAATTGAATGAGTCAGGCCAGCTAGTAAGCCGTGAAGATTTAGTCGATTTAATTAAAATTGCTAACCCGAATATGTTGTATGGCACAGCAAGAGCAGGGGATATTGGTACGGGACAAGTTTTTGCTTTCCCGTTTGAAACCATTGAAGATGTGATTATTGAAAATGGCACAACGCTTACAGTACTAAATGACAATAACTTCCCAGGGTCGACTGGGCGTAACGCAAAACTGGCTGATGATAATGAGATTATTCAAATTCGTTTGCCAAAAGCTTTGTTCTAATGCCTATAAATAAATTGTGTTAAGACTACGGCGGATTTTATTCCGCCGTATTTATTCCGAGAATAAAATATTGGATAAACTTTAATCAAATTAATTTCTATATTATTGTTTTCGTATGTTTTATAAACAAGGAAAATGAATGAAATTCATGTTAAAATGATCGGCTTTCATCTTTAGATGTCTCTCCTTCATCTGCTAGCCGAGATTCGCAAGCCATGTCTACCGCTTATACCATGCAAACTGCGCCAAAAGCGCTGTTTGATTACGACAAATATTGGGCGTCGTGTTTTGAACCAGCGCCATTTTTGCCGATGTCACGAGAAGAAATGGACCAACTCGGCTGGGATGCGTGTGACTTTATTTTAGTCTGTGGTGATGCTTATATTGACCACCCATCATTTGTGTCGGGTGTGATTGGGCGTGTACTTGAAGCACAAGGTTTCCGCGTCGGAATTATTGCGCAGCCCGACTGGACCAACGTTGAAAGCTTCCGCGTTTTAGGTAAGCCAACGATTGCTTGGGGTGTAACCGCAGGTAATATGGATTCGATGATTAACCGTTATACGGCAGATCGTAAAATCCGTTCGGATGATGCCTATTCCCCAAATAATGAACCGAACAAACGTCCTGACCGTGCTGCAACAGTATATTGCCAACGTTGTCGTGAAGCTTTCCCAGAGGTACCAGTATTATTAGGTGGGATTGAGGGCAGTTTACGTCGTATCGCGCACTATGATTATTGGTCAGATAAAGTGCGTCGTTCAATTTTAATGGACTCAAAAGCCGATATGCTGATGTATGGTAATGGTGAGCGTGCCATTATTGACGTAATGCACCGTTTGGCTAAAGGCGAAAAAATCCACGAGATTACTGATGTTCGTGGGACAGCATTTATTATTAATAAAAATAACAGAGCATCTAAAGCAAAATTTGTTGAAATTGCCAGTAATGACGTAGATACGATTGGGCGTGTTGATCCAATTATTAACCCTTATGTCATGACTGAAGATATTGATGGCTGTGAGGTTGAGAAAGAAAAAGGTAACTCTTTAGCTCAATATCAAAATTTCCAAAAAGAGATTGTTGCAAATCCGATTGTACGTGAAGGCGATAAACTAGATGACGACACTCAAATTGTTCAACTAAAGCCTGCGCAATCAAAAGCAATTAAACACAAATTACCACCACGAGAGTTAGCGGTCATTCGTTTACCTTCTTTTGAAGAAGTGGCAAATGATCAAGTGCTTTACGCGCATGCAAACCGTATTTTGCACCTTGAAACTAATCCCGGTAATGCCCGTGCATTGGTGCAACGCCATGGTGAACGTGATGTATGGATTAACCCACCTCCAATTCCTCTAACGACTGAGGAAATGGATTATGTGTTTGATTTACCTTATGCACGGTTGCCACATCCTACTTATGGTGATGCTCGTTTTCCTGCATTTGATATGATTAAATTCTCGGTCAACATTATGCGTGGCTGTTTTGGTGGTTGTACGTTCTGTTCAATTACAGAACATGAAGGTCGTATTATTCAAAATCGTTCGGAAGATTCAATCTTACGTGAGATTGAAAAAATCCGTGATACGGCACCAAATTTCACCGGCATTATTTCAGACTTAGGTGGTCCAACAGCAAACATGTACCGTTTGCACTGTAAAGACCCAGAAATTGAGAAGAACTGTCGTAAACCTTCTTGTGTTTATCCGGGCGTTTGTCAAAACTTGCATACCGATCATGCACCATTAGTGCAGCTTTACCGTAAAGCGCGCGCAATTAAAGGTGTGAAGAAGATTCTGATTGGTTCAGGTTTACGTTATGACCTTGCAGTATTGAACCCTGAATATGTCAAAGAGCTGGTGCAACACCACGTGGGTGGTTATTTAAAAATTGCTCCTGAACATACTGAGCAAGGCCCGCTATCTAAGATGATGAAACCGGGTATTGGTACGTATGATCGTTTTAAGCAAATGTTTGACCGTTTCAGTAAAGAAGCAGGAAAAGAGCAATATCTAATTCCTTACTTTATTGCTGCGCATCCGGGTACTTCAGACTATGACATGATGCACCTTGCTATTTGGTTGAAAAAGAATGGTTTCCGTGCCGATCAGGTACAGACTTTCTATCCTTCACCAATGGCAACTGCAACAACGATGTATTATTCGGGTAAAAACCCGCTTGCTAAAGTCGCTCGCTATACTGAAAAAGTTGATATTGTAAAAGGTGAAAAACGTCGTCGTTTGCATAAAGCATTCTTACGTTACCATGATCCAAATAACTGGCCATTACTTCGTGAAGCCTTAAAAGAAATGGGCCGTGCCGATTTAATTGGTAATTCAAAGCAGCATTTAATTCCGACTTATCAGCCAAAAGGTACTGAAGGGGAATATAAATCTGCCCGTAAGAAAAATTCGTCTACAGCAGGTGACTCAGTTAAACGAAATAACCAGCAAACGAATAATCATTCAAATCACAAGCGTCCACAAAAAGGTCAGGTACTTACTCAACATACGGGTTTACCTCCTCGTGAAACAGGTGAGAAGAGACCATTTGGTGGCAAAAGTAAACCAAAATCCAAAGCTCGTGGATAATGATAAAAAAGGCTCTTAAACAGAGCCTTTTTTATTTTTGAAGAGGGGATTTAAATCGTATAGTGAGATTTTTGAGAATTTTTAACCTAAAAAATGTAATCAAAAATGATAAATTCTGAAAATCTGACGAACTGCACTTGATTGTTGCTGACTCTATGATTATAAATAATGTGAGGGTGGCTAAATTTAAGCCAAGCTTGATAACTACAAGTGAAATTACTAAGTGAACCTTTTAAAAAACGGCTATGTCGTTATCAATTAAAACAAAGCGTGATCTAGCAAAATCATTATAAAAAACTTAAAGGATTGGACCCATGTACTATTTAATTACGATCTTATTACTCTTTTTGACTGTCGTGATGGCAGTGAAAAGTCTCTCAAGAAAGCACCAGCAAGACAGTGCTTTAAAGCGTCGCGCTGTGTTAAGTAGTCATGAACAAATGACACTAACCCGCTTACAAACAGTATTGCCTAAATTTACTGTATTAGCTCATGTTTCATTTGATGCCTTATTAACGACTAAATATGCTCATACTCGCCGCAAATATCAGAATATGACGGCTGACTTTGTTGTACTTGATCAAAATTATCAGGTTTTTGTGGTGGTTATGCTTGAGGAAAATGGGCTACGTCGAGCACATCAGCAATATGAGCGCCGTTTATTACAACTTGCAGGGTATCGTGTACTTCGTTATAGCAGTGTGCCTGATTATCATGACTTAAGAAGAGATTTATTAACTCCTGAATCGGAGATGGCAACTTTACCTGCCACACCTCAGTTAGAGAGAATTTCAAATGCTTTCGTGAAGTCTTAAAAGTTATAACTAGATGTTATAGCAATTTAATTTTAGGGCTCATTAAAGAAGATTTGAATAAAATGCTGAAATTAAAATTTCTAAAAACATAAAAAACTGAGCACTATCTTAATCAATATTGCTCAGTTTTTTTATTAATTAAAATCAAAGAGAATTAAGGAAGTACTGCAACGACAGTCATTTCTACCAGTACATCAGGTGCATAAAGTTTAGACTCCACACAAGTACGAGCAGGCGGATGCTCTTTGCTAATCCATGCATCCCATACAGCATTCATAGCCGCATAATCCGTTTCAATATCTTTTAGAAAAATCATGACAGAAAGAATATGACTCTTGTCCGTACCAGCTTCAGCAAGTAATCGATCAATATTGTCTAAAGTTTGTTGCGTCTGCGCCGTAATGTCCACGCTGGTATCATCAGCGAGCTGTCCTGCTAAATGAACCAAATTACCCGAAATCGCCACTTCACAATATCTTGAAGTCACGTGTAAGCGTTTTACCGTCATAAAAATGCTCTAAAGTTTCTTTATGGAATAGTTCGATTTTATGAAGAGTTAGTAGGCAGGTGCAAGCAAGTGCAAAAGAATTTGGGTAGATTATTGTTGTGATTTATAAGAATGGGCAAGCTCCATGTACTTTAAGTGCCCTGTAATATTCGGATTTGGTCGTCGCGCCAATCACAGGACGATATGCCAAAAATAAAGGTTGTTTTTGACATGTTGCAAATACATGGGTAATGAATATGCGCTGATTAGATTACTTCAAACTTTGAGCAAAAGGGAATAGATTTTGTTTAAAAGTTGTTCTTTTGTATAAAAAAACAACACTTACCATAATGACAACTGAAAGTCGTCAGCTTTGGTCTGTAATTGATAAACTCCAATACCAATCAGCCGAAATTGGAAGTTTTCGGGAATATGCATCTCATTTAAAAGTAAGAATAAAACTTGAATCAGGTCTTGTTGAGAATGAATTGGGTTCTTAAAACTTTTACTGTGTTGCAAAGTCTGGAAATTCTTAAGTTTGAGCTTAATATTTACACCACGAGCATTAAGTTGCTTTTTCTCTAAACTTTGCCAGACTTTTTCGGCTAGGCCATGCCAGTAGGGTTGGCACTGGGCTAAAGTAAAGTCACTATCAAATGTGGTTTCTTTTGAAATTTGCTGACGAGCACGTTCAGCTTGAACAGGGCGGTTGTCGATGCCTTGGGCATATAAATAAAGCTGTTGCCCATATTTACCAAAGTGGTGAACCAAAACAGCTTCTTCAATTTTTTGTAAGTCACCCAGCGTATGTAACTCAAGCTGTTGGAGTTTTTCTTGGGTAACTTTACCGACCCCCGGAATTTTCTTTAAGGGCAAGTCCTGAATAAAACTGGCTACTTGAGACGGTTTTATAACAAACAGGCCATTCGGTTTATTCCAGTCGGACGCAACTTTTGCCAAGAATTTATTAGGCGCTACACCAGCCGAAGCTGTTAGTCCTGTTAGCCTGAAAATATCTTCTCGTATATGCATGGCCACTTCGGTCGCACTCGCGATTTGTTTTAAATTTTCAGTAACATCGAGGTAGGCTTCATCTAAAGATAAAGGTTCAATAAGAGTGGTGTATTGTTGAAAGATACTATGAATTTGAGCCGAGATAGCACGATATTTTTCAAAATTAGGTTCAATAATAACAACTTGAGGACATAGTTTTCTTGCTTGGCTCATAGACATAGCAGAGCGTAAACCGAACTCACGAGCAGGGTAAGAAGCTGCCGCAATAACAGCGCGCGGATGATGTGAAGATATAACGACGGGCAGATGCTTTAGATCAGGACGTTCTCGCAATTCGACCGATGCATAAAAGGCATCCATATCGATATGAATGATTTTGCGCATATTATTGTGCTTTCACGATGCCTTGCTGCTGTAAAAATTGGTGCCATTCTTTGACTGAACCCTCATAAACATTTAAGTCTACTGGCTTGGTCATACCTTCAATTTTACCTTGATTACTATGTTGCCAAAAGAGCCATTTTCTTTTGTCTTTAAGCTCAGGTTTTCCTTCGTAATCTCTGACCCACAGAGGTGTATTAGGGAAACTACCTATTAATACAATGTGGTAAAAAGTTTTGGAAATATAAAAGATAGGCTGTTTACCATAATGCTGTTTTAAGCGGTCATGCATGATGCCTATTTCTTTAAGTAGTTGTTCTTTGGTGTGCGCATTAATACAGTTGCCATCATATTCCAAATCAATAACAGGGGGAAGGGCATCGGTCTTGTTGGGCACAGTGGCAATAAAATTTTCAGCTTGTGTTTTACCATCACGGCATAAACGATAAAAATGATAAGCCCCGACATGAAATCCATGTTCGCGTGCTTTTAGCCAGTTTTCTTGAAATTTTGGGTCTTTATAATCACCACCTTCAGTTGCTTTTAAATAAACAAATTGGAATTTTTTTGGGGATATTTTTTTCCAGTTGATATCGTCTTGATGATGAGAAATATCAAAGCCTTGAACAGGGTAATCTTGAGCGATTGCTTTTTGTTGGTAGAACAGACCGAAGTAAGTCAGAACCCCCATAACACAAGCTAAAACAATCCCAATTAGGGTATTGTAGCGTGGTGCAGAAAAGGTTTTTGCCAGCTTGGTCATGCAAAACTCAGTATTGATATGAAGCCCACATCATAGCGTGATTTAAGAAATATAAACCATGCTAAAAATGCAACTGCTTACACAGGTGTATTTTTTGGAATTTGCCAAAAGATAAGCGCAGTAATGACATTAATACACCCTAAACAAATAAGAGTGACATGGAACGCTGTTGTTACATGGGCTGTACCATAGTAATTGGTAAATACATTGATGAGTGTACCTGCTAGCGCAACACCAATACTCATTGAAAGCATCATAATCATTGATAAGAAACTATTCCCACTACTCGCATCTTGCTGAGGCAAATCTTTTAAGGTGAGCGTATTCATTCCTACGAATTGTAATGAGTTTAATGTACCAAATAAGAAGAAGTGTAAAGCTCTAAACCAAGTTGGGGTATCGACAGTCATAATGGCAAAAGACGCAATACATAGTCCCACTAAAGTTGTGTTAATTAACAGAAAGCGACGATAACCCAGTTTCTGAATGATCGGTCTAACAATCGGCTTGGAGAAAAGCGAGCCTAACACTAGCGGAATCATCATTAATCCCGCAATGAATGGCTCAAAACCAAAAGCGACCTGTAGCATGAGTGGTAAAACAAAAGGTAGGGCATTACCACCAAAGCGGGCGAAGAAATTGCCTAAAATACCAATCGCATAAATTTTATTTCTAAAGAGACGGCTACGGAATAATGCATTTTGATGTGTATGTGAATGATAGGCATACCAAAGCGTTGCGATTACTCCCACCACTAACAGTGAAATACTGAACCATTTGGAGTATTCAGGCGAGGCAATATGTTCAATACCTAAAGACCAGCCAATCATTGCAACGACTAAGAGCACAAAACCAATAAGATCAAAGGATTTTACCGTAGGTTCTTTTACATTTGGCATGACTTTTAATGTCATTAATATACCGAGTATACCCATTGGAATATTAATAAGAAAAATCCAGTGCCATGTTGCAACTTCAACGAGCCAGCCCCCGAGTGTGGGACCAGCCAAAGGACCAAGTAAACCTGCCAGACTCATAAGACTCATGGCAGCTAGGAACTGAGTTCGGGGAATAATTTTTAAAAGTGATAAACGACCAACGGGGAGTAATAATGCGCCCCCTACGCCCTGAATGACACGGAAAAATAAAAGTTCATTAAGGCTTTGAGAAAGACCACAACCTAAAGATGCAAGCGTAAAAATAACAATTGCTGATAAAAACGTATTTCTAACACCAAAGCGGTCTGCCAACCATCCACTTAAAGGAATACAGGCCGCCACAGATAAAACATAAGCTACCACCACGCTATGCATACGTAATGGATCTTCATTTAAATGATGTGCCATTGCAGGAATGGCTGTATTTACAATTGTTGTATCTAATGCCTGCATAAAAAAGCCAATGGAAACCAAAAGAACCAATAGGCGATATTCAGGTTGCAAAGCTTGATGAGTCGGCGTGGCATTCATAACATTTGAAAATTAACGTTTTCGCTTAGTGTAAAACAAATTGAAAGTAAAAAGAGTAAGGCAATGTTGAGTACCCCTTTACTAAATCTAATTGCTTTTGAAGACAACGGTGAAAATAGTTAAAACAAAAAAAGCGGAAGAACCGCTTTTTTATTGAGATAAGAGAGTTTACACAACAAATCTTTTTGGCATTTTTAAATTTTTAATGACGTTATAAATTTGATCGATTTCTTCACATACAATTAATTTAGCTCGATGCTGAAGAGGGAGGAAGCCTTCTTGTACAGCATGGTCTAACTGAGCAATTAATGCATTATAAAAACCATTTACGTTATATAAAATCATAGGTTTTTGATGCTGATTGAGTTGACCCCACGTCGCAATTTCCAAAATTTCTTCGAATGTTCCCAAACCACCAGGTAGTGCGATAAAAGCACTCGCACGTTCTGCCATCATGGCTTTACGTTCATGCATGGTTTCGACCACATGCAGTTCGGTCAATCCAGCATGAGCCACTTCATAATCAAGCATAAATTCAGGAATGACACCTACAGCTTCTCCACCATGCGCAAGTACGCTTTCTGCAACTTGTCCCATTAGACCAATGCTGGCACCGCCGTAGACCAAACCAAAACCTTGTTCAGCAATTCCGCTGGCTAATTCAATTGCCTTTTCGCGATAAATCGGGTTATTTCCTACTCGTGAGCCACAATATAATGCAATAAGAGGTTGTGTTGTTTTTACAGATGTTATTGGTGAATCATTTACTGCCATTGTTAATACGCTATTCATTGCTTTATTTTCACCTTATCACGTTCATATTTCTTGTCTACACTAAGCAAAAAATATGACAACTTTATAAGCAGTTTTATAGGAAAGATTCATGTTTTGTATGGGTTTGGTGAATACATATAATGATCAAATAAAAATGATGAATTTATGTTAAATCTTGCCTATACTGAAAATTCGTTTAACAACATATGAACAAATATGGGTAGTGGTTGTAGTCGCTCCGTTTTAATTTCTTGTCCTAAAAAAACATTATTCCCCCTTTGTCTAGGCACGCCTGTTGCGTTGCCCAATAAAGATAAAATCCACCCAGCACAGGAGCAGGATCAATGATCTTTGAATGGATGTCTGATCCGTCTGCTTGGGTAGGCTTAGCTACATTAATTGTTCTTGAAATCGTACTAGGGATCGATAACCTCGTCTTTATTGCTATTTTGGCTGAAAAGTTACCGCCAGAACAACGTACTAAGGCACGTATAGTGGGTTTAATACTCGCTTTGGGAATGCGTCTTATTCTGTTAGCTTCAATTGCTTGGGTTGTGACACTCACCCAACCACTTTTCCATATTTTTGACCATCCATTCTCTGGCCGTGATTTGATCTTGTTATTCGGTGGTGTGTTCTTGTTATTTAAAGGCACCATGGAATTGCATGAGCGCATGGAAGGTAAACAGCTCCATAAAGAAGATAATCCAGTTCATGCTGCGTTCTGGATGGTGATTGTCCAGATTGTAGTGCTTGATGCCGTATTCTCACTAGACAGCGTAATTACTGCTGTAGGTATGGTCAAAGAGCTTTCAATCATGATGGTTGCTGTTGTGATTGCTGTGGGTATTATGCTGTGGGCTTCAAGACCACTCATGGACTTTGTAAATAAGCACCCAACAGTCGTTATTCTGTGTCTTGGCTTCTTAATGATGATTGGTTTCTCGTTGGTGGTGGAAGGTTTTGGTTTCCATATTCCGAAGGGTTACTTATATGCTGCGATTGGTTTCTCGATTTTAGTCGAAATGATCAACCAAACCATGCGTCGCAATCAAGAAAAGCTAGTGACGACTACAGATTTACGTTATCGCACAGCTTCTGCGGTTTTACGTATGTTAGGCAGTAAAAATAGCGGTTCTACTTCAGACGCTCAAACGGCTGATAAAGAAGATGTATTGGCTACTCAAGCTTTTGCCGATGAAGTCTTTGATGAAGAAAATGGTGCTTACCATAGTGTGCTTGTACAAGGCGTACTTGGGTTATCTGAACGTCCAGTAAAGTCGGTGATGACTCCACGACCTGAGCTTGAATGGATTGACTTAGATGATGAACCAGAAGTTTTGAAAGAACGTTTAATGTCGATGACACATTCACGTTTAATTGTTGCTCGTGGTGAACTTGATAATATTGAAGGTATCGCGCTTACGCATAAAGTTCTAAATGGCTTCATTGAAACAGGCGTTGTTGATTTTCAAAAGTACTTACGTGAGCCAGTCATTGTGCATGAAAATGCTCAAGTGCTTATGGTGATGGAACAATTACGTCAGGCTCCTTTGCAAATGGCGATTGTTCTAAATGAATATGGTTCAATTGAAGGTATTGCGACACCAATTGATATTTTAGAAGCAATTGCGGGTGAGTTCCCTGATGAAGATGAACTAGATGCAGCAGCTGAAAGCTTAGAAGATGGTTCGTTAATACTTGAAGGTTCAACCGATATTCGCCATGTATCGCTTTTACTCGGTCGTGATTTGGTAGATGAAAGTGAACAGTACTCTACTTTATCGGGTTATTTGTTATTCCATTTAGGTCGCTTACCTGAAAATGGTGAGACTGTTGAAGCGGATGGTTATCGCTTTGAAGTTGTAACCATGGAAGGCCACAAGATCGAGAAAGTTCATATTGTTTCTATCGAACAAGATGAAACGAAAGATTAAATTGCGTTCCAAATTTAGAAACATCATAAAATAGCTCAACTTTGAGCTATTTTTTATTTGAGAAGTATCGAATGACCCAACAATCTTGTCCATGTGGAAAAGGTAGCTATTCAGAATGTTGTGAGCCTTTACATTTAGGCACAGCAAAAGCACTTACCGCAGAGCAGCTTATGCGTTCACGCTATAGCGCTTTTGCATTGCAACAAATCGATTATATTGTGCAAACGACGGCTTTAGGTCAGCAAGCTGTTCTTGATAAAGAGGGGATTGCCGAATGGAGTAAACAAAATCAATGGCTCGGTTTAGAAGTCATACAGGCCAAAGAAAAATTAGACAAAACTCATGCACAGGTCGAGTTTAAGGCTCATTATCACGATGGAAAAAGTGCTCAAATCCATCATGAAGTTTCACATTTTGTATATCACCAGCAGCAATGGTTTTTCCTTGATCCAACGGTCGATATGCAGGTCACCATGAAACAACCGTGTATCTGTGGTTCAGGAAAAAAATTTAAGCAATGCTGTGCACAATTCCTATAACTTTATCTTAAAATACGCCCACCGTTTGGCCTGAAGGAAAGGGCAATGTTACTCACCGTTATTTATATTATTGCGATTACTGCCGAAGCCATGACTGGTGCATTGTCTGCTGGACGACGGAGTATGGACTGGTTCGGTGTTGTACTGATTGCCTGTGTGACGGCCTTGGGTGGTGGTTCTGTACGTGATGTACTCCTTGGACACTATCCTTTAACGTGGGTAAAACATCCTGAGTATTTAGTTTTAACGTGTTGTGCTGCATTTGTTACTATCGTTATTGCCAAATGGATGCGCCATTTACATAACATTTTCTTGGTACTCGATGCTTTAGGTTTGATTGGATTTACCATTATTGGTTGCCAGATTGCCTTACAAATGGGACATGGCTTTGTCGTGTCGGCTGTAGCAGGCGTTTTAACGGGAGTTTCAGGTGGTATTTTACGTGACATCTTATGTAACGATGTCCCGTTTGTTTTCCGCCGTGAGCTCTATGCAAGTATTTCTTTTGTTGCCGTTATTTGCTATTGGGTCTGTCTAGACTTAGGTTTAAGTCTAGAACTTACTGTTATTTCAACCTTGGTATTTGGTTTTACGCTTCGTTTAATTGCCATTTATTTTGGTTTGGAAATGCCTAAATTTATTTATAAAGATGATGATGCAGAGTCGGCTTCTTCAACCGACGAACATTAATCATGCAGAACTTCATGTGGGCATGATATAACAATTCTATATATGGTCTTGTCCACTTATTCTTTCCAGTAGAGTTGTTCCTATGGATCTGGTTTCACGTATACAAAATCTTCCAATTGGCAAATTTCACTACACGCTTTTATGGGTAGTGGGCTTAGGTTGGATGTTTGATGCGATGGATACCGGTATTATCGCTTTTATTATGACGACCCTTGTTAAAGACTGGTCATTAACGCCAGTTGAAAGTGGCTGGATTGTCAGTATTGGCTTTGTGGGAATGGCCATAGGTGCAGTTTGTTCTGGTGCCTTGGCAGATCGTTTTGGCCGAAAAACTGTATTTGCGATGACTATGGCCATCTATAGTATTGCGACTGCCTTATGTGCTTTTGCTCCAGATCTGAAGTGGCTATTAATTTTTCGTTTCATTGTGGGACTAGGGCTAGGTGGACAGTTACCTGTAGCAGTTACATTGGTCAGTGAATATGTTCCTGCTCATGTTCGTGGACGGTTTATTGTTCTGCTTGAAAGCTTTTGGGGATTAGGCTGGCTAGTCGCAGCACTTATTTCTTATTTTATTATTCCTAAATTTGGCTGGCATATTGCCTTTCTTGTGGGCGGTCTTCCACTTATTTATATTTTAGTGATTTGGAAAAAAGTCCCTGAGTCGATACCGTATTTGATTAACCGTGGTCGTATTGAAGAAGCGCATGCACTTGTACAAAAACTAGAAGCTAAAGCAGGTGTGCAAATTGTTCACCATATTGAAGTCGTGCCTGTGGCGATGCGACAAAAAGTTTCATTTAAACAGCTCTGGAGTGGCCAATTTGCTCGCAGAAGTCTAATGCTCTGGCTGATCTGGTTTGGTATTGTTTATTCCTATTACGGTATCTTCACGTGGTTACCGAGTTTATTGGTGAAACAAGGTTACGACATTGTCAAATCATTTGAATATGTATTGCTTATGATTTTGGCGCAGTTACCGGGCTACTTGGCGGCCGCGTGGTTTGTCGAGCGTTTAGGTCGAAAAATCACACTTGCGGCATTTATCGGTTTTTGTGCTTTGTCGGCATATTTCTTTGGACAAGCCGACACTGTAAATAGCATTATGTTTTGGGGCTGTCTCATGTCATTCTTTAATTTGGGTGCATGGGGAGTGTTATATACCTACACACCAGAACAATATCCAGCCAACATTCGGGCCTTTGGTTCGGGGTGGGCATCGGCAATGGGGCGTATTGGTGGCATTGTCGCGCCAATGGTCGTGACACATATGATGGTCGCCAAAAACGGGTTTAATCACGTTTTTATGATGTTTACTGTTGTTTTACTTGCTGTGGCCTTAGTTATTTTGGTATTAGGTGAAGAGACTCAAGGTAAAAGGTTAGAGTCGATCGGGCTATAGTTTTTGCCTAACTTTATAGCAAGTAACTAAAAATATAGAGAGATAAGACACAATTTGACGCTCAGGTGACAGAGTCCCTCTTGTGTCTGTAACATAGCCCACTTAGCATAATACACACTTAAAATAACGACTGATTTGGAAGATAAGCTGACTATGACCAGCCTTGCGCATCATGCGACAGAAAACCGCTCTGTAGCCGAATTTACTGAACAGGCTTACTTGAATTATGCCATGTACGTCATTATGGACCGTGCATTGCCGCATATCAGTGATGGCTTAAAGCCTGTACAGCGCCGTATTGTCTATGCTATGAGCGAACTAGGCTTAAAAAATAGTGGTAAGCCTAAAAAATCAGCGCGTACAGTGGGTGATGTACTGGGTAAATACCATCCACATGGTGACTCGGCTTGTTATGAAGCCATGGTCTTAATGGCCCAGCCATTTAGCTATCGCTATCCTTTAATTGAAGGTCAGGGGAACTGGGGTTCACCAGATGATCCTAAGTCTTTTGCTGCGATGCGTTATACTGAAGCCAAACTCTCAGCCTATAGTGAATTGTTGCTGAGCGAATTAGGTCAGGGCACCAGCGAATGGCAAGATAACTTTGATGGTTCGTTAAAAGAACCGATCACTTTACCTGCACGTGTACCTAATATTCTTCTCAATGGTACAACTGGTATTGCTGTGGGTATGGCCACCGATATTCCACCGCATAATTTGCGTGAAGTGGTAAAAGGAACGATTGCCTTAATCCGTAATCCACAAACCTCAGATGAAAAATTAGCTGAATATATTCCGGCTCCAGACTTACCAACCAAAGCTGAAATTATTACTCCGCCAGAAGAGTTACTTAAAATCCAGACGACTGGTCGTGGTAGCTACCGCATGAGAGCGGTTTATTCTGTTGAAAAACATGAAATTGTGATTACTGAGCTGCCATATCAAGTATCTGGTTCTAAGGTGATTACTCAAATTGCTGACCAGATGCAGGCTAAAAAGCTGCCATTGGTCGTTGATGTGCGTGATGAGTCGGATCATGAAAACCCGACACGACTCGTGATTGTGCTGCGTTCTAACCGTATTGATGCGGAAGCAGTGATGAGTCACTTATTTGCGACCACCGATTTAGAATCAAGCTATCGTGTCAATTTAAATATGATTGGCGAAGATGGCCGACCTCAAGTTAAATCGATTCGCCGTATTTTACTGGAATGGATTGAGATCCGTAAAAAAACGGTAACTCGTCGTTTGCAGTATCATTTAAACCGTATTGAAAAGCGCCTACATATTTTGGCAGGTCTTTTAATTGCTTATCTCGATATTGATACAGTCATTCGTATTATTCGTGAAGAAGATCAGCCTAAACCAGTGTTGATGGAACACTTCAATATTGATGAGATACAGGCCGAAGCAATTTTAGAGCTTAAATTACGTCATTTGGCAAAACTTGAAGAGATGGAAATCCGTCATGAACAAGATGAGCTTTCGGCGAAAGCTGCCATTATTCGTGAACAACTCGAAAATCCTGAATCTCTAAAAAATCTGATTATTGGTGAACTAAAAGAAGATGCGAAAAAGTTCGGTGATGAGCGCCGTTCTCCAATTGTCGCACGTGCTGAAGCGGTTCAAATTAAAGAACAGGATTTAATGCCAGCCGAAACGGTAACAGTTGTGTTGTCTGAAGCTGGCTGGGTCCGTGCGGCAAAAGGTGCAGATGTTGATGCTGAAAATCTGAACTACCGCGCAGGGGACCAATATTTAAGTCATGCTGTCGGTAAAACCAATCAGCGAGTTTATTTCCTTGATGAAACAGGGCGTAGTTATGCCTTACCGATTAGCAATTTACCTTCAGCCAGAGGCTTGGGGGATCCATTAAGTTCTAAGCTTTCTCCAGCAAGTGGTGTGTCGTTTATTCAGGTTTATTTAGATGATGATGAGTCTGAGTTGATTGCTGCAAGTTCCGCAGGTTACGGTTTTAAAACTCAAACTAAGCAATTAGATACCACTGCGAAAGCCGGTAAGACATTTTTAACGGTACCAGAGAAGTCAAAAGCTCTACCACTCATTTCTGCCCAAAACATGACGCATTTAGCTGTACTGAGCTCGGCAGGGCGTTTGTTAATTTTAGATTTGGCCGAGCTGCCAAATTTAAATAAAGGTAAAGGTAATAAGTTGATACAACTTGAAGCCAAAGAGCAAATTTTATCCATGACAACCCTGAACTTAGATGAAATAATTCAGGTGGTTGCAGGTCAACAACATCTCAAATTAAAAGGTGATGATCTACAAAAATACATGGGTAAACGTGCTTCGAAAGGTCAGCTCTTACCACGTGGATATCAAAAAGCAAATAAACTGTTGATTCAGAGATAAAGCTAGCGTCTGGCAACATAAATACGCTATATATGGCAACAAGTTCAAGCAGTGAACTGAACTTGTTGGTATGGAATAATGATTAAAAGGGCAGCAATTTGGAGTACATAATTTGTACTCCATGCAAAAAATTTGGCAGGGTCAAATTGTCAAAACTTCTGTCTCATAATCTTGTTCGAAAGTGTCATGAATGTGCCAATAAGTTTTAAATATGTTCTGGCACCAAGAAGCTAAAGAATAGCTGGGGCATTGAATAACAGTTATTACTAAGGATTACGAATCGGAGATAATGGCATTATGGAAAAGATTTGGTTTGCAGAATACCAAAAGACAGGGATTCCAGAAACAGTAGCATTGCCTGCAGAAAATACCTCACTTGTTGATATTTTTGAGCGTAATTTCCAAAAATTTGGTTCTCGTGATGCCTTTATCTTTATGGATAAAGCCATGTCATTTAACGAGTTGGAACTTGCAAGCCGTAAGTTCGCGACCTATTTGCAAAACTTGGGGTTAGCAAAAGGTACGCGTGTTGCAGTAATGATGCCAAACGTATTGCAGTACCCGGTAGTGGCATTGGCAGTCTTCCGTGCTGGCTTGATTTTAGTGAATGTTAACCCGCTATACACAGCACGTGAGCTTGAACATCAGTTAAATGACTCAGGTGCTGAAGTTCTCGTCATTATTGAAAACTTTGCGAGTGTTTATCAAAGTATTTTAGGTAAAACTCCAGTCAAGCATGTTGTAGTTGCTTCTGTTGGAGACATGTTAGGTACACTAAAAGGTACTTTAGTGAACTTTGTTTTACGTAAAGTGCGTAAACAAATTCCAGCTTGGAATATTCCTGGCCATGTTAAATTTAATAGCGCATTAAATAAAGAAAACCCAAGCAATTATAAACGCCCGACTTTAACTTTAAGTGATACTGCTGTGCTTCAATATACGGGTGGTACAACAGGCGTTTCAAAAGGTGCTGAGCTGACGCATCGTAATTTGGTTGCTAACCTTTTACAGTGTGACGGTATTTTCCAAAGTAAATTTGGTGCAAATGATGGTGCTAAAGGCGATCGTATCGTTTGTGCATTACCGCTTTACCATATTTTTGCATTCATGGTTTGTGCGATGTACGGCATGTACAAAGGACAGGCAAATATCCTGATTCCGAACCCGCGTGATTTACCAGCCGTGATTAAGGAATTACGTAAATACCAACCTTCTTTCTTCCCAGCAGTAAATACATTGTTTAATGCCTTGGTAAATAATGAAGAGTTCAAACAACTTGACCATAGCAATTTAAAAATGGCAATGGGCGGTGGTATGGCAGTTTTACCTTCTACAGCAGAAGCTTGGAAGAAAATTACTGGCACTACCATTATTGAAGGTTACGGTTTATCAGAAACTTCTCCGGTAGCGACTGCAAACCCTCCAGCTTCTACTGAATTTAGCGGCACGATTGGTATTCCATTACCTTTAACAGAAGTTGCTATTTTAGATGATGACGGTAAAGAATTACCTTTAGGTGAACAAGGTGAAATCTCCATCCGTGGTCCTCAAGTGATGAAAGGCTATTGGAACCGTCCAGATGAGACCGCTAAAGTGATGACACCTGACGGCTTCTTCCGTACTGGTGACATTGGTGTAATGGACAGCCGTGGATATACAAAAATTGTAGACCGTAAAAAAGATATGATTTTGGTTTCAGGCTTTAACGTTTATCCAAGTGAAATTGAAGAAGTTATTGCTAAACATCCAAAAGTGTTGGAAGTTGCTGCAATTGGTGTTCCAGATGAAAAATCAGGTGAAGTACCAAAACTCTTTATTGTGAAAAAAGATCCAAGCTTGACCACAGAAGAAATTTTGAACTTTGCTAAAGAAAACTTAACAGGTTATAAACGTCCTCGTTATGTTGAGTTTATGGATGAATTACCAAAATCAAATGTAGGTAAAATTTTACGTAAAGATCTACGTAAACCTGCTTAATCGTTAGTGATTAAAAAAAGCGCCGTAGGGCGCTTTTTTATTTAGTGGCTTTTCATAAACCAGCGGTCTACATAAGGACGGCCGATTCCAACCATACCCACAAAAACAATCATTGTGCCGAGTTGTAGGCGTAAGTGAGACAAGTCAAGTTGGCCATAACTAAGGTAATTATCTATCAGACAATACACGATAATTACAATGAGCCAATGCCATAAAGGAAGTCTTTTGACACCCACTGCAATAAAAGTGATTGTCAAAATGACAAAGGTACCCAGTGTCGATTGCCAATTGAAATTCGCGCAAATCACACTCAGTAAAAAAGCGACAATGGGTAATACAATTTTGAAGATAAGATCTACCTGAAGCTGGTTCTTCTTTTGCTTTTCTAAGACCTCGAGCAATTCTTTTTGATCAGGTTGTTGCATACATAGCCCTATAAATCAGTGATGACATGCGATTGCATAAAATTTCAGGTAAAAACGATGAGTTATGATAGCATGATCAACAGTATTTTCAGTGATGGATGGCACTATGCACGGCATCAGCAGCATTATCTATATTATTTTAGTGGCATGTTTGCTGCCATACGCATTTACCGTAATTGCAAAATTTAAGGGTGGTTTTCAGCCCTCTGATAATCAGAACCCAAGAGATTTTCTTGCTAATACAAAGGGGATCGCTGCTCGGGCAAATGCAGTACAACAAAACAGTTTTGAAAGTTTACCTTTATTTTTAACAGCTATTCTGATGGCTGAATATATGGTGGTGCCTGAGTACTTTATTTTGAGACTGGGCTGGGCATATATTATTTTGCGCGTGATTTATGGCATTTGTTACTTGAGTAATTGGGCAACTTTACGCTCGATTGTCTGGTTTTTATCATTGTTATGCCCAATATTCTTGTTGATCGTGACAATTAAGTTGACTTGAGTGTCATTCTGTCACCATTCATATCAACTTTCGCGTGTGCGCATTGTATAATCGGCATCATTTTGATGATATCCACGTTATAATCGAGTGGATTTTACATCTGACTTCATAACGAAAGAGTATTGATATGAGTTACAGCAATATCCCAGCAGGTAAAGATGCACCAAATGACATCTATGTCATCATTGAAATTCCTGCAAATGCAGCGCCAATTAAATATGAAATTGACAAAGATTCTGATGCATTGTTTGTAGACCGTTTCATGGGCACAGCAATGTTCTATCCAGCAAACTATGGTTATGTACCAAATACTTTGTCTGAAGATGGCGACCCATTAGACGTACTTGTTGTAACTCCACATCCTGTTGCTGCTGGCTCTGTAATTCGTTGCCGTCCAGTGGGTAAATTAAACATGGAAGATGACGGTGGTATCGACGCGAAATTAATCGCGGTTCCACATGAGAAATTATCTCCACTTTACAAAGACGTGAAGGAATATACAGATCTTCCTCCATTGTTGATTAGCCAAGTTGAGCATTTCTTCAGCCACTATAAAGATTTAGAACCAGGCAAATGGGTAAAAATCAGCGGTTGGGAAGGTGCGGACGTTGCTAAAGCTGAAGTATTGAAAGCAATCGAAGCTGCAAAAAAATAAGTTCTGATTTTATGAGTCTAGTGTGTCTCAATTGATATTCTAGACTCAATAAAAAACCTACCTGTGTTACCAGAGGTAGGTTTTTTTATGCTTGATAGATCTATGAATTAGAATAATTTCACAGGGATATCAAGGAAGATACGCCATTCGTTTGTATCACCGATGTACGCATTAGATTGGTAAGCATCGCTCGCACGGTAGTAAGAGTTACGAATACGAAGGCTTGCATCTTTAGCAAAACCACTTTGAACTGTGTATTTCACTTGGTTAAAGAATTCACGCTCTTGAGCATCGTCAGTTACATTACGAACTTTGATGTCCCAGCCGTATACAAATGCAGTTGTCCAGTTCAAGCCAGGTAATACACCTAATTTACCGAAATCAACGTTGTATTGAATTTGTGCAGATTTCTCGTGGTTACCGATGAAATCAGACATATAAGAGTTTGGTAAATAAATACTTTGGAAACCATCAGCATTTTGACCATAGTCATAACCAACATTACCAGTATTTTGTTGGTAAGCAAGCATCACACTATGTGGACCAGTAGCATAAGTTCCTGAAATTGCCCAAATGTTGTTGGTCTTTTCTTCACCAGCTACACCAGTGTTACCATAATTTGGTGCTACAGCTCCAGTCGCTGAATAAGTATGTGCATTTGCATCAAACTTAGTATGGTAGCCACTAAAGTCATAAGTTAATGAGCTGTCATTTGTTAAAGGCTGTTTAAAGTTCACATTAGCGTAATGACGTTCAAGTGCATTTTTGCTGTCTAAGCCATAGTAAGATGCATTTAAGTTGTCATTAAACTTATATTTACCGCCCCAAACGATTGCACGATCAAGACCTCTGCCAGACGCATCGGCATCGGTATTAATTTGATCAGACATTTGGTCTTTAGTGAATTTACCAGCTACTAATTCAAGGTTCTTGATTTCATGGCTTGTTAATAAAGTACCTGTAAAATATTCAGGAACCATACGGCCAGTGTTACTTGCTAAAACTGGTAAATCGAGTACTTGAGTACCATAACGTACAGTCGTATTTGAGAAACGAGCTTTAACGCTACCGCCACCACGGCCCCAATGATCGTAAGCTGAACCATCATTGTGCTTAGGAATCATTTGGTTACCGGCATTATTATTTTCACCGATTTTAAATGAACCGTCACCAACAACGCCTACACCGAAACCAACAATACCAGGGGTAAAGCCAGATTCAAGATTTACAATTGCCGATTGAGCAAATGAACTAGTATCTTTCGCGCCTTGTTTTTTGTCGCGAGTTAGATAACCTGTACGGAAGAGAATAGAACCGTTCGCATCTTCAACAAATCCTTTTGCCTCACTTTGCTCGCTTGCCTGAGCTGAGGAAATTATTGCCGCAGAAATGAGAACTGCTAATGTAAGTTTTTGTGCATTTAGCATATTTAAAGAACCTCATAAAAACGATAAATCCTGTGCCTTGTTATAGTTCAGGGCCTAGGATTTCCATCAATTGTATAAGTAATCTATAAAAAAGATATATTTTTGTTGATTTTATTTTATATATGCTATGCAGAAATTGATTAATGTGCTACCGGTTATTTAGTAAATTTACTCATAGCCTTTTATACTTAATGTATTGTTTAAAATAAAAAAAGTAATTTATTTTTTAGTTGATTTTTACCATTTATTTTATAGTCAAACTTCAAAAAATACGTGATTCTTGTGTTCATTTTTTATCCTTTTTTGCTGGATATGTTTACTTTTTAACCTTGCTTTGAGTTGATTTTTTCAACGATTTATTTTAAGCCTACTTATAAAGTGTTACTGTATAACATTATTTTTAGAAGTACTGTATATGAACCGATTGTTATAATAAGCCAATAGAATTTAATTGAACTGATCAAATCTAGTGCGATATTTTGCATAAATTCTGTGCAGTACTTTTTTTATTTATATGGGTGCCTAAAAAAGACCCAAAATAGTTCATCGACTTTAACTCAGAAATAAATACAGAAATGAAGTAAGCAAAAATGCTCAATCACAGATCATTTCATCTACCGCCTTCAATAATTTACATACTTTTTATATCTCAACTTTAGATCTAAATAGAAAATTTACGCGTATCAAAGGAATACTTCTTACCTCGGTTACTAATTTCCGATAAGGGGTTTTTCTATGTTGAGTATTTTTAGATTTGTAATAAATCTATTCTATATATTTGTTTTTTATAAATATATTTCTATGAGCGTTAGGCAATATTTTCATTTTAAAAAGAATTTGATTTCAAAACTTATGCAGCCCAGCGATACCAAATATGGACTTGGCACAGCAATTGCTAAAGCTTAAGTAACAAAATTTGTTTAATTCAATTAAATCGTGCGTTCATTGTGGGGGAGATCAAAATGATGAAATTTGCACTTAAAGCAGTAGCAGTCGGCGTACTCACAGCAGGTTCAACCATGGTTATGGCTGAAAGTGCTCCATCTTTCTATGGAATCACGACAACAGGTAGCGTAGCAGCAACCACAGATTATCGTTTCCGTGGTGTTACACAATCTTCAAATAACCCTGCCATTCAAGGTGGTTTTACTTTTTCTCATAAATCAGGTGCTTATTTATCGCTTTGGGGTTCAAGTGTTGATTTTGGTGTAACAGGTAACTCAACTGAAACAGATATCGCTTTGGGTTATACCAATACGTTAAAGTTATCCGATAAGCTTGCGCCAACTTATGATGTAGGTGTGATCCATTATGGTTATATTGGTTCGGGGCATAGTTTTGACCGTAACGGTATTGGTTACGATGGCAAAAATGGATTAGATTTTAATGAAGTTTACGGTAAGTTAACGTTTGCCGATTCTTTATTTAAAGGCGATGCGCTCAGTGTGGGCGTTAACTATTCAAATGACTACTGGGCGAACTCTAAACAGTTCTGGTATTTTAACGTAGGTTATTCGGCACCAATTGCAAACACTGGATTTACTGGACTTGCATCAGTTGGTTATAACAAATTCAAAAATAAAGAGGCTTTAGCCGTAGTTGCGGGCGGCCCTGGTACAGACGACAGCTATATTGATTATAAAGTTGGTGTAAACCGTAACATTTTAGGTATTTTGGCTGAATTAGACGTAGTGGGTACCGATGTGAGTACTTCTGGTATGACTGATGCTCAGAAAAAGCCTTATGACGCTGGCCTAGTATTTAGTTTAACTAAAACTTTCTAAGTTTATGTTGTAAAAAAGCGGGAAAATCAACCCGCTTTTTTATTAGTTTTCTATTTCAGAAAGTAGTTGTTTTAACTGATTAAGCTCAATATTCGTGGCTTTAGACAAAGGCTGACGTGGTGACCCCGCAGAAATACCTTTTAACTGTAAACCTGCTTTAATTGTTTTAGGCAAACCACCAGTTACAATAAAACGTAGGACAGGAAGTTGTTGGTAAAATGACTTCTGAGCTTGCTCTAATTCACCATTTTTGACGTGTTGAATAAGCTGTTGAGGTTGTTGACCTAGCAAGTTTGGTGCTGCTGTACACCAACCGCTTGCTCCCGCACATAAGGCCTCTAAAGCTAGAGGATTACAACCGTTATAAAACGGAAGTTCACCTTTTGATAGTTCATAAATTTTATGCATGCGCTGAATATCGCCGCTGCTTTCTTTTACCATCGTGATATTTGCGATGTTGTTAAACATACGCACAATTAACTCTGGAGACATATCAACGCCACTGGTTGCAGGGTTGTTATACACCATAATCGGTAAACTCGTGGCCTGAGCAATCGCTTGATAATATTCAAAAATCTCTTGATCAGTTAGTTTCCAATAAGATACAGGAATCACCATAAGTGCATCTGCACCATAGCTTTGCGCGATCTGGGCTTTTTTGATGGCTTGATCATTGGTGAGTTCTGAAATTCCAATAATGACAGGCACGCGCTTATTAATGCTTTCAATTGAAGTTTTTGCGACTAAGCACCATTCATCCCATTCAAGATAAGCGCTTTCGCCTGTACTGCCTAAAGGTGCAATTGCATCGCAACCATTTTCAATAAGCAAATTCAGCATTTGTTTTAGAACAGGAAGATTAATGGTGTTGTCATCAGAAAATGGAGTAACAGGGTAGCCAATAATGCCGTTTAGTTTCATGGTCGAAGTCTCTTTTTAAATACAGTCAGAATGGTTTTTCAAAGCTTTACGTGCGTAGTAAGCAAAGTTCACTTTGTTGCGTTTATCGGTAGATACCCAGTCATGTGCTTCTGTTGCTAGACTGTGAGGGATAGGCTGAATTTGCCCGGCAGACATTGCCAGTAGTTGCAGTTGGGCTGCGCGTTCAATTAAAAGAGCCAAGTTACATGCTTCTTCAATGGTTTTTCCTGTGACCAGTTGGCCGTGGTGAGACAACAAAACAGCGCGGTTTTTACCCAGAGCAGAGGAAATCAAAATGCCTTCTTCATTACCCACAGGAACACCTGGCCAATGACCTACAAATGAGCAGTCCTCGTAAAGTGCACAGACGTCCATTTGAGAAATCATGAGTGGAATCTGTAGCATAGATAAAGCAGCTACATGGGTGGGATGTGTGTGAATAATGCAATTCACCTCTGGATGTTCTTTATAAATCCAAGTGTGAAAACGGTTGGCTGAGTTTGCCATTCCTTCTTGATTGATGGGTTCTAGATCTTGATTTACTTCAAGTAAGTTTGAAGCAGTAATTTCATCAAAACCTAATCCGAAACGCTGAGTAATAAAAGTTTCTTTATTTTCACTACGGCAAGTAATTTGTCCCGCTAAACCAGCATCATGACCATGATCAAATAAAATACGACAAGTAAGTGCAAGCTTTTGCCGATCAGTTAAATTTGAGTCGCTAATCCACTTTTGCATGTCTTGCTGTGCATGTTGCATCAGCTCTTGTTTGTTTACAGAAGCAGTCTTCATCTCTTCTCCAGTCCAGTTGACCAAATTAAGTAGGTGAAGGCAGAATAGAAAATAACTGGATGAATCAATACATCCAGTTTCTATAAGTTATATGGTCCAGATGGGGCGAATATGTTAAGACCTTGGCAAGTACATTTTCGTATCGATGAGAGAGAAGAAAAAACAGTTTTTTTAAAGCTTACTAACTTGATTAGCCAAGAAATTTTAAATGGGCGTTTAGTACAGGGAACTATGCTACCGGGGTCTCGTAGCTTGTCAAAAGAACTAGGAATTAATCGGAAAACGGTACAAGCGGCATATGAGGAATTAGAGGCACAAGGATGGCTAGTGACTCGCCCTCGAAAAGGCACATTTGTGGCAGATGTTTTGCCAGAAAAACAGCTTCAAATAGAGTCAGTATCTGAGCTAAAAGTTAATGAGAAGCCAATTATTCAAGAAGTGATTCAACGTCCACATAATGATGGTGTGCCAGATCCGAGGCTTATTCCATACGAATTATTTTCGAGGGCCTATCGGCATGCACTCATTAAAATTACGCAAAATCAGTACATGGGATATGGTGACCCAAGAGGAATGATTGAGTTAAGACAAGCCTTGCAACAAATGCTATCGATGGAACGTTTTATGAATGTTGCCGAAGATGAGATCTGTGTTGTACGTGGAAGCCAGATGGGAATTTTTCTTGCATCGCGCGCGTTACCAAACCGCCAAGGCGTCATTGTCGTTGAAGAGCTGTATTACCCATCTGCTTTTAAGGCATTTCAGTCAAATGGTTTTCAGGTTGTTACTGTCAAATTAGATGGGCAAGGTATTGTTATTGAAGATTTGGAACGGATTTTACAAGAACATTCTGTTGCTGCCATTTATACAACGCCACATCATCAGTACCCTACAACCGTTACCATGCCAATGAGTCGTCGTCTTCAACTCTTAGAGCTTTCAAAAAAATGGGGGTTTTACATTATTGAAGATGACTATGACCATGAATTCCACTATGACAGTCGGCCTATGCCACCCTTAGCGAGCTTACCTCACTCTGAGTTAGTCATTCATGTGGGCTCATTGTCTAAAGTTTTTGCACCTGGTATTCGGTTAGGCTACATCGTGGCAGCTCCACCCATCATTCACTCCATTACTGAAGATGTTTTATTGATTGACCGGCAGGGCAATAATATTACGGAACTCGCTTTAGCGGATTTAATGCAGAGAGGAGAGATCAAACGACACATACGTAAAATGAAAAAGATTTATCAGTTACGTCGCGATCATGCCTTAGCTGAGTTTCAACGAGTTTTTGCTCAAAGTATTCAAATACAACCACCTGCAGGTGGAATGGCTTTGTGGGTGAAATTTCAGAAAACATTTACCCAAGAACAGCTCATAAAGTTAAAAGAACTCAACATTGATACAGAACATAAGTTTAAACAGGAAGAACACCCTAATCGTAGTATTCGCTTTGGTTTTGCAGCTTTATCAGAGAAAGAAATTACGACTTTAATTGAAAACTTAAACAATATTTTTAATAGAAATAAATGAATAGCGGACACATAATCCGCTGTTTTATTTTAAGAATGATTGCCTCGATAGGAGAGAGCTTCTGTAAGGTGAGGACTTTGAATCATCTCACTTTGAGACAAATCGGCAATGGTACGAGCAACCCGTAAAACACGATGATAAGCACGAGCTGATAGATTTAAACGTTGCTGTGCCATTTCAATCATTCGCTGTGAAGTGTCATCTAGGACAGCGAATTGTTCTAATTGTTTTGGTGAAAGCGCTTGATTTAAACAATTCTGCCTTTTTATTTGTTGTTCATAAGCATAAATCACACGTTGTCGCACAGTTGTCGAATCCTCAGCAGGTGTTGGGTCTTGTAGTTCCTGAGCTTTTAATGGCGGTACATCGATATGTAAATCGATGCGGTCAAGTAATGGTCCCGATATACGATTTTGATAGCGCTTAATACTTTCGGGTGAACACTGACAACGACTGTCTTGATTAAATGCGTAACCACATGGGCAGGGGTTCATTGCTGCTATAAGCTGAAAGTTGGCAGGATAGGTAATTTGCCGGGCTGCCCGTGAAATGATAATTTCTTTTGACTCAAGCGGCTGGCGTAAGACTTCTAATACTTTGCGATCAAACTCGGGTAATTCATCTAAAAAGAGAACCCCTAAGTGAGATAAGGTAATTTCACCCGGTTTAGGATGCGAGCCGCCCCCAACTAGTGCAATTGCTGAGGCTGTATGGTGGGGTGCACGAAAAGGGCGCTGTCCAAAAATATGCGGTGTATTTGAAATCGAATAAATACTCGCAACTTCAAGCGTTTCTTGAGTAGAAAGTGGTGGTAAAATTGAAGGAAGACGTGAGGCGAGTAAAGTCTTACCTGTACCCGGTGGTCCTTTAAAGAGCAGGGAGTGCCCTCCAGCAGCTGCAATTTCCAGTGCACGACGTGGACGTAGCTGACCTTTTACATCAGCAAGGTCAAATTTATACGGTATGTCATTTGAGCGGGAAGATGATTGCACCTGAGATAGCTTGGTATTTCCTAAAAAGTGTTCACAAACTTCTTTTAAATGACTAACCGGATAACACTCAAGATTTGGTAAATGACTAATATCTTGACTATTATCTTGGGGTAAAACAATTTTATGCTGGGCTTGTTGGCAGGCCATTGCCAAAGTTAAAGCACCTGAAATAGGTCTTACATGACCATCTAGTGCTAACTCTCCAATAAATTCAAAGTCTTCAGTGCAGTTCTCTGGAAGCTGACCTGAGGCAATTAATATCCCTAATGCAATCGGTAAATCTAAACGTGAACCATCTTTGGGCAAATCTGCGGGAGCAAGATTAATAGTCAGCCGTTTAGTCGGAAACTGAAATCCACTATTAATAATGGCTGAGCGAACCCTGTCCTTACTCTCCCTGACTGCTGCTTCAGCAAGCCCTACGATCGTTAGAGAAGGTAAGCCTTGACTCACATGTACCTCTACTTCAATGAGAGGCGCATGTAAGCCTAAAAGTCCCCGAGTATAAATTTTAGAAAAAGACATCTTCTTGTTCCATTGTGGTGCTTAATTTTTAATCGTTGTAAAGTATAAGTGCGCTACATTGGTGCTTATTTTTTATTCTTTAAAGTTTCTTCTAATAGACTTACTTGTTTTTGTAGCTCTTCTAAACGTTGGTTGGCTAAATGAAGTGCAGTTTTTTGTCTTTCGATTTCTTGTTTAGACACGAGGTCTAATTTCTCGACAGTTTCATTTAATAATGCACGTAAGTTTTTTTCTAAATCTTTTTTAGGCTCGTCAATTTGTTCCAAAATAGCCTGTAATAGAGTTTCTAGCATGAGATATCCAAACTGTTGTATTACCTTATGCTTGCCAGTTTAACACTGCTTGAACCTCGTATATAGGCTTCTTGGCTTTTCCATATTGGATAACGATAAAATGAAATAAAAACAGGACTGCAAATTCATTTTATTTTTAGTAGCTCATCTACATCTTGATAACTAAATAGGTTATAAAGAAAGCTCATGCAAAAGATTCATCTCCTCCAACCTTTGAAATATTGGCATGAAAATTGAACATAAAACCTTACTGGTGAAAAGAAGCCGAAGGAAACAAACATGAAGCTTGTAACTGCAATTGTAAAACCGTTTAAATTAGATGATGTGCGTGAAGCACTCTCTGACATTGGTGTACAAGGGATTACCGTAACTGAAGTTAAAGGTTTTGGTCGTCAAAAAGGGCATACAGAACTTTACCGCGGCGCGGAGTATGTGGTTGATTTCTTACCTAAAGTAAAAATCGAAATTGCGATTAGCGATGAAATGGTCGACGCAGTAATTGAGTCAATTACTCGTGTGGCAAGCACTGGGAAAATCGGCGACGGTAAGATTTTTGTGACTAACCTGGAACAAGTCATCCGTATCCGTACGGGTGAAACAGGACCAGATGCTGTCTAAATTGGCACAAAGCTTGCTGAGCAATAAATAGCTCGCAAATGAGGTTGGGGGACACGAATGAAAAAAATGCTTATGGCGCTGAGTCTAACAGGCGCACTTTTGGGTGGTACTGCCGCTTGGGCAGAAGAGACTGTAACAACACCGACATCTGAGGTTACAGCAACATCAACGTCTGCAGCACCTGCAACAACTGCAGCAACACCAGCAGCCGCAACTCCGGCAGCTCCAGCACCGACACCAAAACTCGATACAGGCGATACATCTTGGATTTTAGTTTCAACAGCTTTAGTACTGTTGATGACGATTCCTGGTTTGGCATTGTTCTACGGCGGTATGGTCCGTAAGAAAAACGTATTAAGTACCATGATGTTCAGCCTTTCTGCTGCAATTTTGGTAAGTTTGCTTTGGGTGATTGCTGGTTATTCACTCGCGTTCTCTGGCACAGGTGCATACTTTGGTGACTTGTCTAAAGCTATGCTCAATGGCGTAGGTTTTAACGCACTAAGTGGAACAATTCCTGAAAGCTTATTTGTTATTTTCCAAATGACTTTTGCCATCATTACTGTCGCAATTTTGAGTGGTTCGATTGCTGACCGTATGAAATATTCAGCTTTCATGGCCTTTATTACAATTTGGGTACTTGTGGTTTATGCGCCAATTACTCACTGGGTCTGGGCAACAGATGGTTGGTTATTTAAAGCAGGCGCATTAGATTTTGCTGGTGGTACAGTTGTACATATCAACTCTGGTGTTGCTGGTTTAGTCGCAGCTTACATGCTTGGTAAACGTATTGGCCTTGGCCGTGAATCTATGGCACCGCATAACTTAACTTTAACTGTAATCGGTGCAAGCTTACTTTGGGTTGGTTGGTTCGGCTTCAATGGTGGTAGTGCCTTAGGCGCTGGTGCTCGTGCAAGTATGGCAATTTTAGTGACTCAAGTTGCTGCCGCTGCTGCTGCCTTCTCTTGGTTAGTTGTAGAACGTATGATTCGTGGTAAAGCTTCTGTATTAGGTGGTGCATCTGGTGCTGTGGCTGGTTTGGTTGTGATTACACCAGCAGCAGGTTTCGTCGGCGTAGGCGGAGCTCTAGTGATGGGCTTAATCGGTGGTGTAGTCTGCTTCTGGGGTATTACAGCACTTAAACGTTTACTCAAAGCGGATGATGCATTAGATGCCTTTGGTTTACATGCAGTAGGTGGTATTGTCGGCGCGATTTTAACTGGCGTGTTCTACAGTGATGAAATCATTAAAGCAGCTAGTGTGACTTTAGCACCAACATTTGCAGGTCAATTGTGGGTACAAGTTGAAGGTGTACTTGCAACTATGGTTTACAGCGGTATTGCAACCTTCATTATTCTTAAAGTAATTGATGTGGTGATTGGTCTGCGTGTTAA
Source organism: Acinetobacter sp. AOR41_HL (assembly GCF_027854645.1). Taxonomy (NCBI): domain Bacteria; kingdom Pseudomonadati; phylum Pseudomonadota; class Gammaproteobacteria; order Moraxellales; family Moraxellaceae; genus Acinetobacter; species Acinetobacter sp. AOR41_HL. The sequence continues at coordinate 40,629 of NZ_JAKTHZ010000046.1, forward strand.
TGCCGATGATGAACGTATGGGTCTGGATTTAAGCCAACATGGCGAACGTATTGAATAATTCATAATATATTTGCTGTACTAAAAACAGTCTTGGGCTGTGATCAAAGCGATGCTTTGATCTGGCTCAGGGCTGTTTTTTTGTCTCATAGAATGCTGGTTCAGTAAGCGTAGAAATTTTGCTACACTAGGTCAAAGTAATTGACCCTATTAAGTCCGCTATGCATTGTCCATTTTGCAACGCCGCAGATAGTAAAGTCATCGATTCTCGGCTAGCCGCAGAAGGCTGTCAGATTCGTCGACGTCGTGAGTGTGTAGTTTGCGGTGAACGTTTTACCACTTTTGAAAGCTATGAAGTGGTGATGCCCCGTGTGATCAAATCGAATGGAAAGAATGAACCGTTCGATGAAGCCAAGCTACGTCGTTCACTTATGCATGCTTTACAAAAGCGTCCAGTGACACAAGAGCAGATCGAAACGGTTCTGAGTGATATTCAATTGCAGATTCGCCGTTTAGGTGAACGTGATGTTAAGTCTAGAACTATTGGTGAAATTGTCATGCAATCTTTATTTGCACTTGATCATGTTGCCTATGTTCGTTTTGCTTCGGTTTATCAAGACTTTCAGGATGTTGAAGCGTTTCGCCGTCAAATTGAGCAAATGCAACAACGTGAACATTAATCATTTGAGATTTATATGTCTGAGTTGAAACAAGATCAGTACTGGATGCAGCAAGCCATTGAACTTGCCAAACGAGGACTCTATTCGACAAAACCAAATCCAAATGTCGGTTGTGTTATTGTCAAAGACAATCAAGTGATTGGTGAAGGTTTTCATCCGAAAGCTGGTCAACCTCATGCTGAAGTTTTTGCGCTGCGTCAGGCGGGTGAACAAGCACAAGGCGCAACTGCTTATGTGACGCTTGAGCCGTGTGCTCATTATGGACGAACCCCGCCGTGTGCTGAAGCATTGGTTAAAGCACAGGTTAAAAAAGTGGTGGTAGCGTGTCCCGATCCCAATCCGCTTGTTGCAGGTAAAGGTGTTCAGATCTTAAAAAATGCCGGTATTGAAGTAGAAATCGGGATTTGTGAAGATTTGGCAGCTCAACTTAATCAAGGCTTTTTAAAAGCGATGTCTACGGGCATGCCATATGTGCGTTTAAAAGTTGCTTCTAGTTTAGATGGGCGTACTGCAATGGCATCGGGTGAGTCGAAGTGGATTACTGGTTCTGCTGCTCGTCAAGATGTCCAACATTGGCGTGCGATTTCAGGTGCCGTGATTACAGGTATTGATACTGTGATTGCTGATGACTGTCAGCTTAATGTACGGTCACTCCATAATCTTGATATCGAAACAGTTGCGCAGCCAAAACGGGTAATTCTAGATCGAAGAGGGCGTTTACCGCTCACTGCTAAAATTTTAGAAAATCCTGAAACTGTCATGGTGATGGGGCCATATCGTCAGGAACTTGCTGACTTAGGCGTGATACAATTAGAAATTCAGCCTTTAAAAACACTATTACAGGCCTTATCTAAGCAATACCAAATTTATGATGTGCTGGTTGAAGCTGGCGCAACATTGTCTACCGTCTTTTTGCAAGAAGGTTTGGTAGATGAAATGATCAGTTATGTTGCCCCGACTTTATTGGGGCAAAGTGCAAGAGCCATGTTCAACGCAGATTTTGAATATATGGCACAGCAACTTCGTTTTAAACTTCTTGATGTAATACAACTTGATCAAGATATACGCTTAAGGTTAATCCCTACGCAAGAGAAAGTATGAATTCAGAGCCTTCGGTTTACCACAAACGTCGTCATGCAGCCCGCACGACAGACGAATATCTTTTTCATCAGCTTGTACCATACTTGGGTAACAAGCGCCGATTGCTCCACTTGATTTTAGAAGCTCTGGAAATTACAGGGACGCTGAACAGCAAGAAAAAGAATCCTCCGATTTTTGCCGACTTCTTCGCAGGTAGTGGTGTGGTGTCTCGCTTGGCACGTCAAAACGGTTACCGAGTCATTGCAAATGACTGGGAACCTTATAGCCATGCTTTAAATCATGCGATTTTAGCTTGTGTCGATGCACCCGCGTTTAAAGAGCTTGGTGGCTACCAGAAAGCGATTGATTATTTAAACCGTTTACCTGAGGTTAAAGGTTGGGTAACGCATAACCTTTGCCCTCGTAATGATGATGTCTATGATCCATCTCGTGACCGTTTGTTCTTTAAGCGTCGTAATGGTATGCGCATTGATGCGATTCGCCAGCAGATTGCAACATGGCAGGCACAAGGCGCAATTAATGATGTAGAAATGAGTGCCTTGCTTGCGCCATTACTCTATTCGGCAAGTTTTGTGAGTAATACCAGTGGTGTATTTAAAAGCTTCCACCAAGGGTGGGGCGGACGTACACAAACGGCCTTAGAACGAATTGAATCATTGCTGTGGCTCACACCGAGCCGTTTTTGTGAGATTGGTGACCGTAAACGCCCTGCTGCTGAAATGTGGTGTGTAGATGCTCAGCATTTAGCAAACCAGATGAGCGGTTTTGAAGTAGATGTAGCCTATCTTGATCCACCTTATAACCAGCATGCTTATAGTAGTAACTACCATGTTCTAAATGCATTGACGTTATGGGATCAAGTCGATTTACCACCGCCAGATACGAAAGGCTATAAGAGTGGTATTGACCGTGCATGGCGTAAAGAACGTCCAAGTCCTTATAACTCTTCTAAACATGCAAAAGATGCGTATGAAAAATTACTTTCAACCATCAATGCACGTTATATTCTGACCAGTTATTCGACCGATGGTAATATTGAGCCAAAAGACTTACTGATGGCCAATCTGGAGCGTGGAAAAGTCACTTTATTGACTCAAGATGTTCCACGTTATCGCGTAAGTAAACAACGTCAGTCAGAGCGCGCACGTGTGCTTGAGTTTATTGTGATTACAGATACTCATGCCAAACCAGGGCCGCCGTTACGTCAATTGTTAGGCCAGCTTTACCACTTTGCCGAGCTAGGTGGTGTAGATACTTCAGGTAACAGTACGCAGCTCGCACTTTGGTAAGCGCTGCAATTTAAGCAGTGTAAAAGATTTGGAGATTGAGCCATGTTTACAGGCATTATTGAAAGTTTAGGTAAAGTAGAAAGCCTGCAAAGTGTAGGTGGCGATGTGCGTTTACGTATTCAAACCGATTTGGATATGTCGGATGTACATTTAGGTGACTCAATTGCAACCAATGGGATCTGTCTCACCGTTATTGAGTGGGGAGACAACTGGTACGCAGCTGATGTTTCTCGCGAAAGTTTAAACCGTACCACTTTAAGTAACTGGAAAGTGGGTCAACGTGTCAATGTGGAAAAGGCGATGCTGCCAACAACCCGTTTTGGTGGACACATTGTAAGTGGTCATGTTGATGGTGTAGGTGAAATTACCGTAGTCCGTGAAGATGCTCGCTCAATTTATTATGAAGTGACAGCACCTGTAGAACTTGCTAAATACTTAGCAGAGAAAGGTTCTGTGACAGTAGATGGTATTAGTTTAACCATTAATCATTTACGCGGTAATATTTTAAGTTTGAACTTAATTCCGCACACAGCAGAACGTACCAATATTGGAACCTGGCAAGTCGGTAGCAAAGTTAACCTAGAAGTCGATGTATTAGCACGTTATATTGAGCGTTTATTACTGGGTGATAAAGCTGCTGAACAAAAAACCGAGTCAAATATTAGTATGGCTTTCTTAGCTGAAAATGGCTTTTTAAAATAAAGTTTTAAATCGCTAAAATAAAAAACCGGACATATGTTCCGGTTTTTTATTTTTGAAATTAATGTTTGGTCAGAGTAACCGAGTGTGTGCCAACCCATGGTTTATTATGCTGGGTGCGTGTAATTGAAAACTCACCTTTTTCTGACGCTCGTGTGAGTAAAATTGAAAGTGAATTAAAGTCGTTATGACTCATATAAAGTTCTTGTGCTGAAAATGTCCATTGCTCACCCTGATTAAGCTGCTCAAGTTGCATTGAAATCTGATGTGGAATGTCCATTTTTACCCTCATTAATTTTCATAAATACATATGCATTATTCTAATAATTATTTGAACTAAAAGAATATTATGCATGACTATTTTGTGACAATTAAATGTCATTTTTATGACAAGGAACGTTGTATAAACTTTACTTTTCTATTTTTTCATCAGAAAACTTAGAATTTTTTAAAATATATTCAATTTCTTCTTGAGCTGCCGAATTTAGCTTAGCTCGGAAAGCCGTAACAGACTGTTCAATTAAGCTCTCAGCTTCAAGCTCTAAACGAATACGTAAACTTTCAAGCTCAGATAAGATTTGATCATCGGTAATGCTAAGTTTTACGCCAGAAGAGTAGTTCACTGCTGGTGTTTCAGGATTTTTCTGATAACGCGCAGTGTGTTCAGCAACTTCTTGTTCTAAATGACTGCGGAAAGCTTGTAGAGCTTGAGTTTGTTCACTAAATTTACGAACTTCGTCTGCTTGTAATTCAGCAGCATAGGCTGCTTCCATTGCGCGCTTATCTGCAAGAGACTTTTCTAAAGCAAGCTGACGACGAATACGTGCCTGTTCGATTAACTCTGCTTTTAAGTCAGCATAAGCTTGTTCAATGTTTTGCTGTGATTCTAGCTGTGCCTTCTCATCATTGAGTACCCAAAGTTGAATAGGCGTCTGAGGCTCTAATAAATCACAAATACGTGCCAAATCCTGTTGATAGGCATGACGGACAGCTTCAGGCGCATTTAACCATCTTTTTTTAAAATCTTGCCCGACATTTAATGCCACCACAGTTCTCCTTTGCTCAACAGTATCTACATTTTAGCGCGTTATAATTTAAAGGTTCGAGGTTCTATACCTAAACGACGATACATTTTAAATTTTTCTCGGCCAATTTGCTTGGCTGCTTCATTATTTTCAACAATTTCTATAATGTGGCTAAAATGATTCACTTGTTCAAGTGCATGATTGTTAAAATTAAATACCAACCAGCCTTGTTCAGAAGGTTGTTTAGCCGAAATACATACTGCTGCGTCTGCCTGATCAATCCCATGTGCAATGAAACTGGTCGGATCAAAGCTCCACAATTTTTCATCAAGTGTTTGTTGTAACTGTACATCTGGGCAATACCACCAGATATTTGAATGTTTCAGCAAGATCTTTCGACATAAACGGCAAGCACTATCGACTTGCCGTTCTTCACTGGTTTCAAACAGATAAAAGCTAACTTTAGCCATTCGTATTTACACGGTTAGCCAAGAATTGCATAAGTAGTGGTACTGGACGGCCAGTTGCACCTTTTGCTGTACCTGATAACCAAGCTGTTCCTGCTACATCTAGATGAGCCCAACGATAGTCACGAGTAAAACGCTCAAGGAAGCAGGCCGCTGTAATTGCACCACCGTGTGGTCCACCAATGTTAGCGATATCTGCAAAAGGTGAGTCCAAGAGTTCTTGATAATCATCAATCACTGGCATGCGCCATACACGGTCGAATGACTGCTCACCAGCTTGTTGTAGCTCAGTTGCTAAAGCATCGTCAGGAGAGAATAAACCGCTTAACACTTTACCTAATGCCACTACACAAGCACCAGTTAATGTTGCGATATCAATCACAACTGCCGGATTGAAACGTTTGATATACGTTAACGTATCGCAAAGAACTAAACGGCCTTCAGCGTCAGTATTTAAAATTTCAACAGTTTGGCCGCTCATGGTCGTTACGATATCGCCTGGGCGGGTCGCTTTACCCGAAGGCATATTTTCTGCTGCTGCAATCGCACCTACCACATGAATTGGAAGGCGTGCTTCACATAGTGCGCGAATCGTACCAAGTACAGAGGCTGCACCACACATATCGAACTTCATTTCATCCATGCCAAGGCCTGGTTTTAAAGAAATACCGCCTGTATCAAAAGTAACGCCTTTGCCGACAAGTACGACAGGGGCTTGTTCAAGCTGTGCTTGGTATTCAAGAGTGACAATACGGCCCGGACGCTCAGATCCTTTACTCACAGCAAGGAAAGCATACATGCCTAAGTCAGCCATTTGCTGCTCATTTAAGACAGTCACTTTGAGTAAATCAGGGAATTCTGCTGCCAAAGCTAAAGCCTGTTCAGCCAAATATTCAGGGAAACAGATATTACCTGGACGGTTACCTAAGTCACGCGCAAAAGATTGACCAGATTGTACGGCATGTACTAAAGCAAGTTGATTTTCATCAAGGCTTGTGTGTGGACTAATTAAATCAACTTGTTGTAACACAAATTCATTTTTTTTCGATTTAAACTCATCATAACCATAAGCTGCTTGAGTTAAGCTTAATGCAAATAAATAATGGTATTCGACAGGTAATGCAGCAATATCAACTGCGATATGCTTAAATTTATTTTGTGTCGATTTGATAATGGTTTGTGCCAATTTAGCTAACTTAACTGCTTGAAGTTCAGCTGCTTTTCCTAAACCAAGTAGTTGGCTGTGAGGTTGAGTGCTAAGCTGACCAAATAATGGCAGTGTCTCATTGAAGTTAGCTTTATATTGAGTCGCCGTAAGAATACTTTCTAGGTTATTGATTTGATATGTATTGAGGTTGCTTTGTAGCTGTTCTGAATCAACTAAAACCCACAAAGATTCATTAGATGTTTGTTCAGGAAAAGTTGTATAAGTTGTAAATTTCATGGCTGCCGTGATTGCCTATAGAAAGTTATGTTGGATTAAAACATTGAAACACTTTCAAGCATAGCGTTGCAATGTGCGGTTTTATATTTTTAACATTCGGGTAAACTAGCGTTCGTCCCGTTTAGCCTTTTGGAAGTATTAATTTGATTATTCGGCGTTATCTCGTCAAGCAAGTTGTCTCTACCTCATTGGTGGTCATCGCATTATTGACCCTAATCATGATGGGTGGTCGTCTGATCAAATACTTTGGTGTGGCGGCACAGGGGCGTTTAGATGCAAGTATTTTATTTAGCATCATTGGATACCGTTTACCTGAATTTTTAACCCTCATTTTACCACTGGGATTTTTTATTGGTTTAATGTTGGTGTTTGGTCGTTTATATGTTGACCATGAAATGGCTGTCTTGAATGGTAGCGGGGTAAGCCGTCATCAATTGGCACGCTTACTCATTCCAATGACACTGGTTTATATGGTTTGTCAGTCTGTGCTTATGCTGTGGATGACGCCGTGGGGACTACGTGAATTTGAAAAATTAACAACGACCCAAGCTGTACGGACAGGCTTTGACTTGGTTCGACCAAGAGAGTTTATTTCTTCAGGACCTTATACGATTTATGCAGGTTCACTGTCGGAAGACCGTAAAAACCTCAAAGATATTTTCTTTTACCAGCGGGCTGCCAAAGAAGGCAAACCAGATGTCATGATTTTGGCCAAAGAGGCAACACGTGTTGAGGTTGCCAATGATACTGCCAATGTCGTCGATCTGGTTCAAGGGCGCCGTTATGAAATATATCCGGGACAACCTAAATATACGCAAGCAGAGTTTCAGTCTTATCGTTTAAGACTTGAGAACGATAAAGACGTCAAGTTTGAGAGTAGTGACGTAGAAGCACTTCCAACCTCTAAACTATTGGCTAAAACAAATGATCCAGTCATTAGAAGTGAATTAGGTTGGCGTTTATTCGGTCCGTTTACCATTATTGTTGCTCTTATGATGTCGGTTGCGTTGTCTGAGGTGAGTCCTCGACAAGGTCGTTATTATCGTCTCATTCCATCTATTTTTATTTTTGCGAGCTTGATTGTACTTATGATTGCGATTAAGACTCGTATTAGTAAAGGTGAGCTCGATATTTGGGCGTATCCAGCGGCTTTATTGGTTTATGCAATTGCAGCTGCCTTATTTTCTCGTAAACAGAAATTAGGGCCGAAAATCAAGAAACAGATCAAGCGAGTGAAATTATAATGTTAGCACGTCGAATAGTCGCCAAATATGTGACGAAAACCACTGCGCTTGCAATGTTTGGTACCACCATTGTCTTATCTGTTTTGCAAGTCTTGTTTACCTATTTAGGTGAACTGGGTGAGTTAAAGCCTGACTATAATGCATGGCAAGCTTTTATCTATGTGTTATGGGGTGCTCCTCGTTATCTATATGAAATTTTGCCTATTTCAGCCTTAATTGGTGCGGTAATTGGATTGGGCGCTTTAGCATCCAACAGTGAACTCATCGTGATGCGCTCGGTTGGGATCAGTTTATGGCGTATTGTGGGCTGGGTAATGCGTTCAGCTTTGCTACTGATTGTTTTATCTTTTGCGTTAAGTGAATGGGTTGTTCCCTATACCAATGAGAAAGCACAAAGTATCAAAAGTCATCGTTCAGTTGCTGCTCTAGGCGAAGTAAAAGGCTATTGGTCAAGAGAAGGGCAACGCTTTATTTATATTGACTATGCGAACTCGCAAGGAAACTTAAGAGATATTCAGGTTGTCGACTTTGATAAAGAATATCACTTGCAGTCTGTAATTAATGCAGAGCAAGGAAAGTTTATTAAAGACGGTCAATGGTCTTTACAAAAAGCCAGTCAGACAGACATTCTTACAGATGGTAATTCGATACTAAATAATCATGATCAGCAGTCTTTAGGATTGGCTCTACAACCTAAATATGTACATATGGTGACTTTAGACCCTGAAGACTTATCTCCAAGTCAGCTCATTAGTTTTATGCGCTATATGGATGAATATAGCCAAGTTCCTAAAACTTACCAATTGGCTTTCTGGCAAAAAGTTGCTTCTCCATTTTCATTGATTACGCTTGTATTAGTGGCTTGTTCTTTTATTTTTGGTCCACTGCGTCAACAGTCAATGGGCTTTCGTTTGGTGATCGCACTCTTTATCGGTTTAGGCTTTTATTACTTACAAGATTTCTTGGGTTACGCAAGTTTGGTATACGCGCCTTCACCAGCGTGGTTTGTACTTGTACCTATTATTTTAATGTTTGGTGCCGGTAGTTACTTACTTTACCGTGCTCGCTAATTCGAAAGAATATAAATGGCTTTCTCAATGAGATGCATTGGTGAAAGCCATAGGAAAAAATAGAGTCTTCACCGAAAATTCGGTAAGATATTGCGATGAAATTGTAGACAAAAGAGAAATTGATTATGACGGATGCAACTGCTGGCAAGATCCCTCACGTTCTGGTCATTATGGATGGTGTTGGACACCGTGAAGCGATTGAAGATAATGCTTTTCTTGCAGCAAAAACCCCGAATTTAACTGCAATGAAAGCAAAGCATCCGAATAGTCTTATTTCTGGTTCTGGTGAAGATGTAGGTTTACCTGATGGACAAATGGGTAATTCTGAAGTTGGCCATATGAATCTTGGCGCTGGACGTGTGTTGTATCAAGATTTTACCCGTATTACTAAAGACATCCGTACTGGTGACTTTTTCAAACATGAAGTATTAATTGATGCTGTTGAAAAAGCCAAAGCTGCTGGTGGTGCAGTTCATATTATGGGCTTGCTCTCAGAAGGTGGCGTTCACTCGCATGAAGACCACATTGTGGCGATGTGTGAACTCGCATTAAAACGTGGTGCAAAAGTTTATCTTCATGCATTCCTTGATGGTCGTGATACTCCTCCACGTAGTGCACAATCTTCACTAGAAAAATTAGACGCTCTATTTGCTCAATATGAAGGCAAGGGCCGTATTGCAACTATGATTGGCCGCTATTTTGCAATGGATCGCGATAATCGTTGGGACCGTGTAGAACAGGCTTACCGCCTATTGACCGAAGGTGAAGCAGTTCGTACAGCAAATACTGCTGTTGAAGGTTTAGAACTTGCATATGCAGCCAATGAAAATGATGAGTTTGTAAAAGCAACTCGTATTGGTGATGTGGCTAAAGTTCAAGATGGCGATAGCGTTGTTTTCATGAACTTCCGTGCTGACCGTGCTCGTGAAATTACACGTGCGTTTGTTGAAAAGGACTTCGCAGGTTTTGAGCGTAAAGTTGTACCGAACCTTTCTAAATTTGTCATGTTGACACGTTATCAGGCCAGCATTGATGCACCTGTGGCATATATGCCTGAAGAGTTGAAAAACTCACTTGGTGAATATTTATCTTCTCTTGGCAAAACGCAATTACGTATTGCTGAAACAGAAAAATATGCGCATGTGACTTTCTTCTTTAGTGGTGGTCGAGAAGATGAATACCCTGGTGAGAAGCGTATTCTAATTCCATCACCAAACGTTGCGACATATGATCTAAAGCCTGAAATGAGTGCTTATGAAGTAACTGATGAACTCGTTAAGGCAATTAACTCGGGTGAGTACGATTTACTTGTTGTGAATTATGCCAATGGTGATATGGTCGGCCATACAGGCGTATTTGATGCCGCGGTTAAGGCGGTTGAAGCAGTTGATACATGTTTAGGTCGTGTATACGAAGCTGTGATGGCCAAGAAAGGTCATATGCTTATTACTGCTGACCATGGTAATGTTGAGCAAATGCAGGACTACGAAAGTGGCCAAGTTCATACTCAACATACAACAGAGCTTGTACCATTTATTTATGTTGGTCCAACACAAGCGACTATCGCAGAAGGTGGTGTACTTGCAGATGTTGCACCGACTATCCTTCATCTAATGCAGATTCCTGTACCTGCGGAAATGCAAGGTCGTAATCTGATTACATTCTCTGCATAAGCGATAGGTGACTAAATGCTGCAACACAATATATATAAAGCTTTTTTGGGTAGTGTATTGATGTGTTGCAGCCAGTTTGCTCTTGCTGCTCCTGTTGTAAAAGAAAAATTATCGCCTCAGCATGCTGATTCACCAGAATCAGAAGAAAGTTATGCAGAAGTCCCTATTGAGTCGATTCAGCAGTTTGTACAAATTTACGGGATTGTTCGCGATAACTATGTCGATGAAAAATCGGACGATGCTTTATTTTTACAAGCAATTAAAGGTCTTGTTAGTGGTCTAGACCGTTACTCACGCTATTTGTCAGCTGAAGAATACCGTCAACTCATTCAATACACCGAAGGTGATCTTGCTTCGGTTGATTTTGCATTAAGCCCAGAAGCACATGTCCATAAATGGATGATTCGTGACCTGAAGGCAGGTTCTGATTCATATAAACTAGGCTTGAGAAATGGACAGACCATTTTAAAGATAGATAATCAGGAACTTAAAAATCTAACCCAAGATCAGGTGCTTGGTTTGTTGTATGGTTCAATAGGCTCAACGCTGCAAGTACAGACAGAAGAGTCAAATACCCCAATCAGTTTAGTCCGTAATAAAAAGATTGAAACTGATATCGAACCTGTCATGTTACATAATCAGGTATTGGTACTAAAAATTAGAGTATTCCAGCAAGATACCGCCAATGAGATTAAACGTTTAATTGAAGAAAATAGTTCTTCGCGTTTAAAAGCTGTATTAATTGATTTAAGAAATAACCCAGGCGGGCTGCTATCTGCTGCTGTTGAGTCAGCCGATTTATTTTTAAATCATGGCATTATTGTTTCTACAAAAAGTCGTTCAGAAGGTAATCAGCAATTTCAGGCCTTACCTGGAAATGATTTTCAAAATATAAAAGTTGGTATTTTAATTAATCACCGATCTGCCTCGGCAGCAGAAGTTTTTACTGCTGCAATGAAAGAGCATCAACGTGCTTGGGTCATGGGTGAAAAAAGTTATGGAAAGGGCGTTGTACAGAAACTTTTCCCTTTGCCAAGTGGGGCAGCCTTGCAAATGACGGTCTCACATTACTACACGCCAAATGGTAATATGATCGAAGGTCAAGGTATTCAGCCTAACCAGACCTATCCCTTGCCTCCAGAAATGAAAGACGAAGTTTATTTAGAGCGTGTTGCCGACCTACTTCTAAAAAGGAAGTAAGCTTTATACTTCCTGTTCAGTTTCAGTATCTAACCCAAATTTCTTCAAACGGTAGCGTAAAGAACGGAAAGTCATTCCTAATTTTTTAGCTGCTAAGGTTCGATTCCAATGGGTCATATTGAGTGCATTGAGCAGAATATCTTTTTCAATACTCTCTAAATAACGCTCTAGACCCTCACTTGGTAATTTTTTTACAATCTGTGGCGTAGCTACAGGATTCTGAAAGCTTTGAGATACCGTTGCGATTGAATTAGAAATATTTGCTCTTAAAGGGGCAGGGTGCAAATGTGGTACATCAATATTGGCATCGTCACTTAAAGTAATTGCTCGCTCAATCATATTTCTTAATTCGCGAACATTGCCGGGAAAGTGTTGTTGTAGCAGATAAGTTTCAGCGCCCTCGGTTAATTGTTTAAGTGGGGTTTCCCACTCCATACAAATTTTCTGAATAAAGTGATTCGCAAGTAACAAGACATCTTCACCACGTTCGCGTAAAGGCGGTAACATGAGATCCATAACATGGATACGGAAGAATAAATCCTGACGAAATTTGCCTTGTCGAACCAACAAATCTAAGTCTTGATGACTCGCGCTAATCACCCGAAAATCAACATCAATTTCCTGATCAGAACCGACAGGACGAATCTTTTTTTCTTGTACTGCGCGTAGTAATTTAACCTGCATACTAAGTGGTAATTCGGCAATTTCATCTAAAAATAAACTGCCACCATGAGCAGATAAAATGAGGCCCTGTTTGTCTTGCGTTGCCCCTGTAAAACTGCCTTTTTTATGTCCGAACAGCTCGCTTTCCATCAGTTCAGTTGGAATAGCGCCACAGTTAATCGCAATAAAAGGCCCTTCACTACGGTTACTCAGCCGATGAACTAGGTTGGCAACCACTTCTTTACCTGTTCCAGACTCGCCAGTAACAAATACAGGTGCTTGTGAGCGCGCAATTTTTTTAATTGCGATGCGTAGTTGTTGAATAGGCTGAGAGCGGCCGATTAATAATTTGTTTTCTAGAGCACTCTCTGCAAAATCATGCTCTATTTTTTGCCGATTTAAGGCTTTCTGTAATAATTGATCTAGATGTACTTGGTTGACCGGTTTGCTTACAAAATCAAAAGCGCCTGCTTTTAATGCTGCAATTGCAATATCCATATTGCCGTAAGCAGTTAAAACCGCAATGGGAGTGTTGGTATAATTTTGAGAGACATGTTTGACTAAGTCTAATCCACTCCCATCGGGTAAGTTTAGATCGGTTAAACATGCATCGTAATGAAACTGTGTGAAGAGTTGTTTGGCCTGTTCAACCCGATAAGCAAGATGTGTTTTAATCCCCATTCGTGCAAGTGTCATTTGCATTAAAAGGCACAAATCTTCCTCATCGTCTACAAGCAAAACGAGTGGTTGCTGTTCTGCCATTTCCCCAAAAACCTAATAAAAAATCAATATATTATTGGGCATTCTATTCTGAAGCATGCCCCTTGTTTTTGCTCTACATAGGTGAGCTTTGCATGGTTTGCCTCACAAAAACTATGAGACAAGTATAATCCTAAACCAGTTCCATTAATTTCGGTACTAAAAAATGGTTTAAATAATTGAGATATATCACGTTTTGAAACACCTTCACCGTAATCGATCACATCAATATAAATTTTATTTGTTTGTGAATGAATGTTGATCATGACATTCGGTGAGTCGGGTGCATTATGTCGTAAAGCATTTCGCACTAAATTGATCATGACTTGTCTTAGTTGTTTTTCGTCAAATAAAAATTTTAAAGAACGATCAGAAATTTTGAGTTGAATTGAGTGCTTAACGTCAGATAAATCTTCATCGAGTAGCGTATTTATAAAATTGTTTAAGTCAATCTGAATAGGGTGTGTTCTTTCGCTACGAGCAAGTCCTAAGGTGTCCTGAACAATACTATCAATGCGTTTAGTTTGCTTGCCAATCATATGGCGTAAAGTATTTTGTTGTTCGAGATCACTATCTTTAAGTAACTCATTTGCTTGAACAATTGCAGCCAGAGGATTGCGGATTTCATGTGCAATACTTGCCGAGAGTTGCCCTAAAGCGGCAAGTTTGAGTTGCTGTGCTTGCTGATTAATTTGTTGGGCATCTTGTAAAATGAGTAGTGTCAGAGCTTGTTGCGGCACTAAAAGATGCTGCACTTTAATATTAATGGAATAAGCTGATAGCCGAGACTCAAAAATAAATCGGTCATTTTCTTTTAAGTCGCCAAACTTCAATATTTCAAATAAATCGGGATGCCATTTAGCCAAAGGATATTTTTCATTGGCAAACTGGGGAGGAATACCAAGCAATGAACAAGCAGCGGGATTGCTAACAACAATGTCGTAATTTTCGTCTAAAACTAAATAGCCTTGTTCAATTTGCTCTAAAATATAACGGTTAATATTTTGAAGCTGGTAAAGCTCGATTGACTGGTGAAAGGTGAGTGCTTCAAGTAATTTAAAGCGCTGCACTGCAATTTGTCCAATCCCGTGAACAACGAAAAATAAAAAAGCTAATAAAGCGCTATTACCGATTGTGTTTAGATTGTTGTAGTCAAATAAACTACCCACGAAGCGTTGGTAAATAACCGCAATAACCGCAAGTAAGGTAATAACTAAAGACACTCTTGCACTGAGCAAAATCGCCGAAGTAAAGATTGCAATCACATACAGCAAACTAATTTGTAAATTAGGCTCCCCAGCAGAAAATGAAAGGAGGCTTAAACAAATAATGTCGACAATAAAAAATAAAATAAGCTGCCGAGTAGTTTGGATAGCAATAAATTTAAAGCATAACAATTGCACAAGACTTACAATTGAATAGCTTAGTAAAGTGTAAAAATATAAAGAGGGTTGCTGCAAACTATTGTCGGTTTGAGCATTGGTTAAAACCAAAATAATATTCAGGCTAACCGCAATAATAAGACGGTATAAACCATACCAAGTGCCCAAACGAAAAATCGTATGGGACAGGGATGAATTTAAAGGAGAGTGCATGTAAGTCTGATTATGGTTTGATCAGACCGTAACGAATCGCAAGATGTGTGAGTTTTACATCACTATCAATTCCTAACTTTTCAAAAATACGGTAACGGTAAGTATTTACAGTTTTCACACTTACAAAAAGTTTATCGGCAATTTCTTGCGCGCTAATACAGTTAACGACCATCATCGCAACTTGCATTTCCCGCTCCGATAACGAATCAAAAGGAGATTGTTGAGTATCAGATAAATAAGAGCTTGCCAGTTGCTCGGCAATATCGGCACTAAAATATTTACCACCCTGCATGACCTTATTAATTGCACGAACCATCTCGGCAATTGGGGCTCCTTTGGTGATATAGCCTTTTGCACCGGCTTTTAATAATAAAGATGGGTAAGGCTCTTCGGCGAGGCCACTTACAGCAATGACTTTCGTCTCTGGAGCTGTTTGTAATAAACGACGAGTTGTTTCTACACCACCGATGCCTGGCATGTTGACATCAAGTAGTACGACTTGCGGATGTTGCTGGCGAACGATAGCAATAGCTTCTTCCCCAGATTCGGCTTGTCCAATTACCTCAACATCTGCATGATCTTCTAACATACGGCAAATACCCGTACGTACCAGTTCATGGTCATCGACAACTAAAACTGTAATCAAGAAGACCTCCTTTCTTTCAAAAAACAAGTTTTTTGTTACATAAAGCAAAATAAGCTTGCAATGGAATGACAAAATTAGCAATCCTATTCTTCTATAGTGAGCGAATAGTTGTGCACAATTGTGTCGGTAAAGCTTTATACCTTATATCTCAAATGTAAGGCATAATGATAGTAAGCGCAAATGTGTGTCACCCTGAGTCGAGTATTGTGCCGTGAAAAATTCTAAAAAGTCTTTAATGCATGTGCTAAGCATGTCTATTTTGCTTAGTTTGAGTTCAACAAGCTTTGCAGAACTCGTCAATAACCCGTCCTCAGGGAGTACTGGTACTGCAAGTTTAAATTGGTCTGCAGCGGATGCTAGTCAACTTTTAAATGATGAAGATGATGAGCCGACTCCGCAAGGTTCAACGTCTGTTACTACAACTTTACGTGGCAGTAATGCACCGAAAGTTATTAGCTCTACACCTAGAGTTGCTCCAATCCGTGATACCGTGGGCTATAATGCCCAGCCGAGTGTTAGTGCACGTGCTGCACTTGTAATGGATGCGCAAACGGGTGAGGTCCTTTATAGTAAAAACACCAACGCGTCAGTACCGATTGCGTCTATTACCAAATTAATGACAGCAGTTGTAACCGCAGATGCGCGTTTAAACATGTCAGAAGAAATTACACTTGAGCAAATCGATTTTGCCGGTGCAAATGGTAAGAACTCAAGCTCTACCTTACGTGTGGGCGACAAGATGAACCGTGCAGAAGTTCTTCTGTTTGCTTTAATGAAGTCAGAAAACCCAGCGGCAGCAGCTTTAGCGCGTACTTATCCGGGCGGTCGTCCTGCATTCGTAGCAGCGATGAATGCTAAAGCACGTTCTTTGGGTATGAATGCCACTCATTATTACGAATCAACCGGTTTAGATCCACGTAATGTCTCTTCGGCGCGTGACTTGGGAATTTTGGCGAGTACAGCGTCTCAGTATGGTTTGATCCGTCAATTCTCAACAACACCAACTTACGACTTTAATTTAGGTTACCGTGTACTCAAGTCAAACAATACCAATGCTTTAGTGCGTAATGGTGGTTGGAATATCAACTTATCTAAGACCGGCTATATTAATGAAGCAGGCCGTTGTGTTGTTATGCATACTACTGTGAACTCACGTCCAGCAGTCATTGTATTGCTTGGTGAACCAAGTACACAGGCGCGTAATAACGATGCAACTAACTTGTTAGGTTGGTTGAGTAATTTGCCAAAACGTATTTAAGTTAAATATTTTAAAAACGCTTCTATTAAGAAGCCTTTTTTTATGCCATTTTAAATAGCATAAAAAAACGGCTGTTTAATACAGCCGTTTTTTATAAAAATTCAGATTTTACATATTAGATAAAATCGAATCTTTTACTTGATCCATTGTTGCATCAATTGACAACATCACTGCATCAGCACATTGTTTGATTGCAGTATCAGGGTCTTTCAAGCCATTACCAGTTACTGTACATACGATGACAGAACCTTCAGCAATTTTACCCGCTTTAATGTCACGGATCGCACCACCGATAGAAGCAGCAGACGCTGGCTCAACAAATACACCTTCATACATAGAAAGTAAGCGTTGAGCTTCTAAAATTTCGCTGTCTTGGAGTTCATCAAACCAGCCTTTAGAGTCACGTACTACAGCTTTTGCATGGTTCCAGCTTTGTGGGTTACCAATACGGATTGCAGTTGCAACTGTTTCAGGGCTTTCAACTGGAGCACCACGTAAGAATGGAGCTGCACCAGAAGCTTGGTAACCTACCATTGTTGGTAAGCCTTCTGGTTTAGGACCGGTAAATTGATCGGTCGCAGCATCATAAATCACTTGTTCGAACTGATCAGCAGGTTGGTTTGCTACAGCTTCTGTATAACCCATCCAGTGAGCTGTAATGTTACCTGCGTTACCTACTGGCAAGCAGTGATAGTCAGGTGCACGGCCTAAAGCTTCAACGATTTCATAAGCAATCGTCTTTTGACCTTGCAAACGGTAAGGGTTGATTGAGTTTACAATCGTTACAGGAGCTTGATCAGCCACTTCTTTTACTAGACGCATACCATCATCGAAGTTACCACGGATTTGCATAGTGATCGCACCATACATCATGGCTTGAGCCATTTTACCCATCGCGATTTTGCCTTCTGGAATCAAAACAAATGCTTTGATACCAGCACGCGCAGCGTATGCGGCAGCGGCAGCAGAAGTGTTACCTGTAGATGCACAGATAATTGCTTTAGAACCTTCTTCAACCGCTTTGGTTACAGCCATGGTCATACCACGGTCTTTAAATGAACCAGTCGGGTTTAAGCCCTCATATTTCACATAAATTTCAACATCTTTGCCAATAATACGTGGAATATTCTCAAGTTTAATGAGAGGGGTGTTGCCTTCACCCAAAGAGATAGCACGAGTAGTTGCCGAAACTGGCAAACGGTCACGATAACGATCTACAAGACCAGTATAACGATTGGCATTAGACATGATGGTGTTCCAATTATGAGGTGAAGCGGGAGAGGGAATCTTTCCCTCAACCTGATTAACTATCGAGCGATTCTAAACGAATTCTTACGATTTCGCCACGAATTGCAGGTAATGCTTGAATTTGCGCAAGAGCGTCATCCATTTTTGATTCAACGATTGGATCGGTCAAAATTACGATTGGAATGAGGTCTTTTAAGCGTGATTGTTGCATGATGGCATCAATACTGATTCCAGCACGGCTTAAGATGGTTGTTACATCTGCAAGTACACCAGTTTGATCTTCAGCATTTAAGCGGATGTAATAACCTGTAGTCATTTGTTCACGGCTTAAAATTGGCATATTTGTTAATGCTTCGAAAGCCAGTTGAGGAATTGTACCTGCACCATCTTCTGTATAAGAGATGTCACGAACAATATCAATCACATCGGCAACGACCGCAGAAGCTGTTGGACCAGCACCAGCACCAGCGCCGTAGTACAGCGTTGGGCCAACGGCATTGGCTTGAACTAAGACAGCATTTTTAACGCCGTTTACGTTGGCAATAAGCTGCTCATCTGGAATAAGCGTTGGGTGAACACGTAACTCAATACCATGTTCAGCACGACGTGCAATACCTAAATGTTTAATGCGGAAACCAAGTTCTTCGGCATATTTCACATCTTGCGCAGTGATTTTGCTGATACCTTCGGTATAGACTTTATCGAACTGCAGAGGAATACCGAACGCACAAGACGCTAAAATTGTAAGTTTATGCGCAGCATCAACACCTTCAACGTCAAAAGTTGGGTCTGCTTCTGCATAACCGAGTTCTTGGGCTTCTTTTAATACATCATCAAATGCACGACCTTTCTCACGCATTTCAGTCAGAATGAAGTTGCCAGTACCATTAATGATGCCTGCTAGCCATTCAATATGGTTTGCAGCAAGGCCTTCACGAATCACTTTAATAATTGGAATGCCGCCAGCAACTGCTGCTTCATAAGCAATTTGGACAGCGTTGTCTTCTGCTGCTTTAAATAGTTCATTGCCATGTTCAGCGAGTAAAGCTTTGTTTGCAGTAACAACTTGTTTGCCGTGTTTGATCGCTTCCATAATGACTTCATAAGCAGGGTGAATACCACCCATCACTTCTACAACCACATCTACATCGGGTTGACGAACGATATCAAGTAAGTCTGCGCTTTGTTTAATCCCTTCCAATTCGAGATCTGGACGAGGGCGACGTGTTCCAACGTGGGTAATTTGAATTTCTCGACCGGTGCGACGTTTAATTTCAGCGGCATTTTCTTGTAGTAGTTTAAGGGCTCCTCCACCTACGGTACCTAGACCGAGTATTGCCAGGCGAACTGGTTTCACGTCACACTCCATATCATCATTGAATCATTTAATTGAAGCTAGATCATAGCTAAAAAAAACGCCAGACTCTAGCGCTTTTCGTGCCTGTTCAATCAATTAGAGTGCGATGTTCGGAAAAGCAGAGTAGATCAGTCTTTAAACACTGGCATGTAAAGAACTATTTGTTGAAAAAACAAAGCGCTGCAATAAGAGCAGCGCTTTGTGTACAAGATAACTGGTGAACTATTCATCAAAATTGAGAATATTATTTATCCAGACGTTTAACTAACTCATCTGGTGTTAAGTAGCCACCGAGATATTGTCCATCGACGTTGTAGATGGCTGGAGTACCATTCACACCCATGTTTAAACCAAGTTGATATTGTTCGCGAACAGGATTTTTACATTGAGCAGGTGGAATATTAATGCCTTGTACAGCTTGATTAAATGCAGCTTTACGGTCTGCACTACACCAAACGGCTTCCATCGTTGGCATAAATTGTTCGCCGCGTGGCCACGCAATGTAACGAACCTCAATGCCTTTCTCATTAATCTCGGCTAAATGCTCATGTAATTTGTGGCAATAAGGACAACTTGCATCGGTAAACACATAAATTACATGTTTAGCTTTACCACCTTTAGCTGGGTAAACAATCAAATCTTCATTTTTTAAAGCAGCAAGGTGCTTTTTGTTTTCTGATGCTTGAAGGTTGTCGCCAATATTATGCAGTTCTTTACCGCCTAAACGGATGACATCACCTTGAATAAGGTACTTACCATCACTTGTCGTATAAACAGAAGTCATACCTTCAAGGTTTACCCAATATAAATTAGGTACTTCAGTCGGTTTGATATCTAAAATTTTGACGTTGATGTTTGCATTCTTAAATTGTTTTTGCAAAGTTTCGATTAAACGCTGTTTAGCATTGCGTTCAATGATGGTTGAAGCTTCCCCAGTAGCAGGTGCGGTCGCTGTGAGCGCATCTTCTTTTTGTGGTTTGTTTTCTTTAGAACAAGCACTGAACAACAAGCTAGAAGCCAAAGCACAGGCAAGAAAAATTTGAGATCGGGTAAAGGACATAGATAACCCTTATTTCATCAGTATTTATAGTCAGAAGCTGCTAAGCATAACAAAAAATCTAGTGTGTATTGTTAAAACTTTCTTAACCTTTGTGAACGAAATCAAATGATTGTTCGGTGTATTTCATATAATTCGTTTAAAAATTTTTAACCTCTAGGGTGATGTTTTTCATGTAATTGTTGCATTCTTACTTGTGCTACATGGGTATAGATTTGGGTGGTAGATAAGTCACTATGGCCCAGTAACATTTGTACTACGCGCAAGTCAGCGCCGTGATTGAGCAAGTGTGTTGCAAAGGCATGACGTAAGGTATGAGGCGACAGCTCAGCCTGAATATTGGCTTGTAGTGCATATCGTTTAATTGCATACCAAAAATTCTGACGGCTCATGATTCCGCCATGTTGAGTTAAAAATAAATAGTCAGTGGAAGTTTTATAAAGTTGTGGACGTGCATCATTTAAGTAGCGTTCTACCCAGTCACAAGCATATTGGCCTAATGGTACTAAACGTTCTTTATTGCCTTTACCAGTAATACGTAAATAGCCTTGTTTTAAATTGATTAGCTCCAAGCGCAAGTTGATTAGCTCGGAAACACGTAAACCACATGCATAAAGAACTTCAAACATCGCTCGATCACGTAACCCCAAAGCTGTTGTAATGTCAGGCGCTTGAATCAGTGCTTCGACATCTTCTTCTGATAAATCTTTGGGTAAAGCTCGGCCAATTTTGGGTGAGTGATGTGTCGCTACCGGGTTATCGCTTCGTAATTTTTGTTCACGTAAAAATTTGTAAAACTGGCGTAGGGCAGATAAACAACGTGCAATTGAGCGTGGACTTTTTCCTATTTTAGTGAGTTCAATGAGAACATCAGAAATGTCATCACTCGACCATTTCGGCAAGCTATTTTTTTTATGAAGTTCAGCACATTGAATCAGGTCAGATAAATAAGCATTACGAGTATGTGGACTTACTGTTTGTGCAACTAAATAGTCGCGAAAACCTTGTAAAAAGCTCAAATGTTCAGGAATTTGAACAGGGCTTGGAATACGCGGTTTCTTATTTATCATAAACAATGTCCTCTAAACCACTGTACTTTAAAAGAAACTTTAAGATTTGTCGATTAAAGTAGGTGAGAATTGAAATTTAACCTTATTTGGTAATTATTCTCATTTATATGTATACTAGTAAAAAAGGTTTAGGATCGGATGCGGTGCGTTTATCAGCGTTGAAAGTGAAGCAAGCGGCTACCATCACCAAAGTAGATCGGATGACACAAACATCCGAGCAACAAGATTTGGTCGCAATTCGTTTGGAAAGCTTGGGCTTTGTACCAGGTACTCGAGTAGAGGTGATTACCAAAGGTATTTTTGGTGGTGATCCGATCTTAATCCAAATTGGCTTTACTCGTTTCGCTTTACGTAAGGCGGAAGCGGAAAAAATCGAGATTCAGTTAGAAGGAGTACCCGCATGAGTAATGCGCTACGTATTGCCCTTGTGGGAAATCCGAACTGCGGTAAAACTTCGCTGTTTAACCATTTAACTGGAACAAGACAAAAAGTTGCTAACTATGCGGGTGTAACTGTAGAGCGTAAAGTCGGTAACTTTCAATTACCTTCAGGCCGTGCAGTTCGTGTACTAGATTTACCGGGTACCTATAGTCTGCAGGCAACTAGCCCAGATGAAGAAATTACCCGTGATGTCTGCCAAGGCAAAATTGCCGAAGAAGGGCAGCAAGATGCTTTTTTATGTATTGTCGATGCGACGAACTTAAAACTGCATTTGGGTTTGGTGCTTGAAATTATTGAATTAGGGCGCCCAATTCTGGTTGTATTGAACATGATGGATGAAGCGCGTCGTCGCGGTATTCAAATCAATACACAGAAACTCTCTGAGCGTTTAGGTGTTCCTGTTGTTGAAACGGTTGCCGTACGTAATTCAGGTATTGAAAATTTATTGCATGCGCTCGATCAAGAAAAATATACCGTACCTCATACTGAACTGAGTGGTTTAAGTGGTGGGCATCATCAGAAAATCGAAACGATTTTTAAAGATGTGGTTAATTTTGTTGATCATGATGATAAGCGTACTGACTTTCTAGATCGAATTTTCTTACATCCTGTGTTGGGTTTACTCAGCTTGGCAGTAATGATGTTTATTGTCTTTCAGGCAGTATTTGCTTGGGCTGAACCTTTTAAAGCTGCAATTGAAGATGGGGTAATCCCATGGTTAGGTGAGTGGTTAAATGGAGCCATCCATCAACCTGTGCTACGCAGTTTAGTCGTAGACGGTGTTCTGGCAGGAGCGGGCACAGTACTGGCTTTCTTGCCACAAATTTTGATTCTCTTCTTCTTTATTTTGGTACTCGAAGAATCAGGTTATTTACCGCGTGCAGCGTTCTTGCTCGATAAATTAATGTTTAAAGCCGGCTTGAGTGGTCGCTCTTTCATTCCATTATTATCAAGTTTTGCCTGTGCGATTCCTGGCATTATGGCAACCCGAAGTATCAGTGATTCACGTGACCGTTTTACCACGATCATGGTTGCACCCCTCATGACATGTTCGGCACGTTTGCCTGTCTATGCCTTGTTAATTGGTGCATTTATTCCAAGTCAAACTGTTTTAGGCATCTTTAACTTACAAGGTTTGGTGCTGTTTGGTTTATACATGGCAGGTATTTTAAGTGCACTTTGTGTTGCCTTTGTGATGAAGTTTTTGCGTAAAGACAAATCACAGCATGCCTTGTTAATGGAATTACCAAGTTATCGTTTTCCTGATCCAAAAAGTATTGCTATTGGGTTGATGGAACGCGCAAAGATTTTCTTGCGTCGTGTTGGTGGGATTATTGTTGCATTGACCATTATTCTTTGGTTCTTGTGTACTTTCCCTCAACCACCCGAAGGCGCAACGCTACCAGCAATTGATTATAGTTTTGCGGGTATGGCAGGGCACTTTATTCAGCCTTTATTCGCACCGCTTGGCTTTAACTGGCAAATCGTGGTGGCTCTCATTCCCGCAATGGCTGCTCGTGAGGTTGTGGTTGCCGCATTAGGTACGGTATATGCGTTATCTGGTGCCGATGATAATGCTGTTGCACAGGGGCTTGCTCATTTGATTAGTGCAAACGGCACTGGTTGGTCATTGGCTACAGGGCTATCTTTATTGGTCTGGTTTATTTATGCACCACATTGTTTAGCAACCTTGGCAACGGTACGCCGTGAGACAGGTTCATGGAAACATGTGGCAGTCATGACGGCTTATCTATTTGGTTTGGCTTATCTCATGTCATTTTTAACCTACCAAATTGCATCACGCATTTGGGGTTAATAGGAGGCGCTTATGTTTGATTACCTTATTGTTGCTGTATTGGTGTTGTGGAGTGCCATTGTTGTCTTTAAAAAGGTATTTCCTCAAACGTCCGCTTCAGTATTTCTTGCATTATCAATCCAGTGTCAACGCTTGGGTTGGCAGCGTTTGGCGTCATGGTTGAAGCCTAAACAGGCTGCCGGTTGTGGTGGCAATTGTGGCTGTTCTACTGATGATGCACCTACTCAAAAGTCCGCTCCAGTACAAACGGTGAAGTGGCGTTAATTTTTCTGTATAAAAAGCCATCGAATGATGGCTTTTTTACGCACTGACACAAAAAAAGTAGAATAAAAGTCAAACTGAAAAAGTATTCAAAACAGCAAAGTGCTAACATTTTTGCCATTCTGTCGATTGATAAATTGTGGGGCAAAAATGTTAATACAACGTGGTGGGTTAAAAGTTGTAGCAGGCTTGGGTATATCAGGTGTTTCTGCTGTAAATTTCCTGCATGAACAAGGCTACCAAGTTGCAGTAACGGATTCCCGCCCCACACCTCCCGGACATGATCAAATTCCTGCAGACGTGAAGACCAGTTTTGGTAAACTCGATCAAGAATTATTACTACAAGCAGAAGAAATTATTTTAAGCCCAGGCCTTGCACCACAATTACCAGAAATTCAGGCTGCTATTGCTAAAGGTATTTCTGTAGTAGGTGATATTCAGCTACTTCGCCGTGCAACTGATGTACCGATTGTTGCGATTACAGGCTCTAACGCGAAGAGTAGTGTTACTACTTTAATGGGCTTAATGGCTAAAGATGCAGGTAAGAAAGTTGCCGTTGGTGGTAACCTTGGTCGCCCAGCTCTAGATTTACTTAAAGATCAACCAAAGTTATTGGTACTTGAGTTATCAAGCTTCCAGTTAGAAACCACATCTCACTTAAATGCTGAAGTAGCTGTGGTACTGAACATGAGTGAAGATCACTTAGATCGTCATGGCAATATGCTGGGGTATCACCAAGCAAAGCACCGTATTTTCCAAGGTGTCAAGAAAGTTGTATTTAACCGTGATGACGCTTTAAGCCGTCCTCTTGTACCTGATACAACGCCAATGCAAAGCTTTGGTCTAAATGCACCTGACTTAAACCAGTACGGCGTTTTAAGAGATGCTGACGGTACACTTTGGCTTGCTCGTGGCTTGCAGCGTTTAATTAAAAGCTCAGACTTATATATTCAAGGTATGCACAACGTAGCCAATGCTTTAGCGTGTTTAGCATTGGGTGAAGCAATTGGCTTACCTATGGAATCTATGCTTGAAACTTTAAAACACTTTAACGGTTTAGAGCACCGCTGTGAGTATGTAAAGACCGTACATGATGTACGTTATTACAATGACTCAAAAGGAACCAATGTTGGCGCTACACTTGCAGCAATTGATGGTTTAGGTGCTGCGATTGAAGTGAAAAAAGGTAAGGTTGCCCTAATTTTAGGTGGGCAGGGTAAAGGTCAAGACTTTACTCCTTTACGTTCTTCTATCGAAAAGTATGCCAAAGTTGTGGTATTGATTGGTGAAGATGCGCCTGTCATCGAGCAGGCCATTCAAGGTGCAACTAAAATTTTACATGCGGCAACACTTAAAGAAGCTGTCGAGCTATGTCAACGTGAAACACAAGCTGAAGATGTGGTATTGCTATCACCAGCATGTGCAAGTTTTGATATGTTTAAAAGTTATAATGACCGTGGTCAGCAGTTTGTTGCCTGCGTCAATTCGTTGGTTTAAAGAAAATATGATTAGGAATGTAGTATGGCAGGCTTAGCTCAGACCACAATCCAGAAAATCAATCATTGGTATGAACGGATATTGCCGAAATGGCCAGCGGAAGTGACGCCACGTAATGTCTTGATTTTCTGTGTCGTTGCATTGTTATGTATCGGTTCGGTGATGGTAGCATCTGCTTCGATGCCTTATGCAGAATATATGCATGAGAACCCGTTTCACTATGTCATCCGCCATGCGATATCTATTGCAGTTGCTGGGGTCGTGGCGTATTTGACCTACCGAATCTCACTCAATACATGGTTTAAAAATACGTTTCCGCTGTGGTTGTTAACCATGGTTCTGTTACTTGCTGCTTTGGCGGTAGGTTCGGAAGTCAATGGTTCTACACGTTGGATTAAAATCGGTGGCTTTACCTTACAGCCTACAGAGGTTGCCAAAGTCATGATGGCAATCTTTACGGCAGACTACGTGGTACGCCGTGCTAAAGAAGTTCGTACACACTGGAAAGGTTTACTGCGTTTAAGTGGTGTGATGGCGATTACGGTCGGTTTAATTATTGCCGAGCCTGACTTGGGTGCGACGATCGTTATTGTCATGATGATGGTCGGTGTGTTCTTTTTAGCTGGTGCGCCGCCAACACAGTTCTTAATTATGCTTGGTGCGATTGTCACCGGTATCGTGTTTTTGATCTTGTTTGAGCCTTACCGTTTCCAGCGTTTGATTTCGTTTACCGACCCATGGGCAGATCCATTAGGTGTGGGTTATCAGTTATCAAATGCACTCATGGCCTTTGGCCGTGGTGAATGGTTTGGAACAGGCTTAGGGCATAGTGTTCAAAAGCTATCTTATTTACCAGAAGCGCATACTGACTTTATGTTGGCCGTGTTAGGCGAAGAGTTTGGCTTCTTTGGTATTTCGATTGTCATTGGCTTATCTTTCTTGATGTTGGCTTGTTGTATCAAAATTGGACACCGTGCCTTGAAACATCATTATCTTCGCGCGGGCTATTTGGCTTACGGTATTAGTATTATTTTCTTACTCCAGATTTTGGTAAATGCGGGTATGAACATGGGCTTAATGCCAACCAAGGGTTTAACACTGCCATTTATTAGTTATGGTGGTACGTCTTTAATGATGTGTGCTGCGATGATTAGCTTGATCTTAAAGATTGATGCATCAACTCAAGAAGTAAACCCTGAAAGAGAAGAATCGAACTTCTAAACTATTTCAGTTGTTATGAAAAGCCCAATATCGAATCGGGCTTTTTTTATTTATAAATATATTCCGCCAAGCTCTTGTCCGTGAGGAATTAAATCCACATTCCACTGCGCTACAGCTTGCTTGAGCATCACTTCAGGGCGATCTAAATCAACCTTGGGTTGACCTAGGGCTTGTATGGCGTGTTGTAGTAATTGAGGAGCTTTAGTTAAATCGAGTGCTTGAGCAAGATTTTGTTTAGAAAGCTTTTGCCCCTGATCATTCATAGCCAGAGGAAGATGCATATAGCTTAGTTTAGGGTAACCGAGGAGCTGACCCAGCCAGATTTGGCGTTCAGTGTTATCTAAAAGGTCTGCACCACGAACAACGTGTGTAATACCTTGTAGATAATCATCCACGACAACAGCAAGTTGGTAGTTAATAATGCCATCACGGCGTTTAAGAACAAAGTCACCAAGGTCATGTTGTAGATTAGAACAATGAAGTCCTTGCAATCGATCATCGAAACAGATCTGCTGATCCTGAACTTTTACGCGAATCGCTTGATCTTGAAAATCGAGATGCAAATCACGGCAAGTACCTGCATAGATTGCATTTGAACCGAGCATTTTACGGGTACACTGACATGCGTAAACTAAACCTTCTTTTTTAAGTTGGTCTAATACGCTTTCATAAATATTTAGGCGGTCTTTTTGAAAGATGATCTCTGCATCAGGATCGAACTGAAAAGCTTCAATTGATGCGAGTATATGGTCTTCACTACCGGGATAGATGCGTGGAATGTCAGTATCTTCAACACGAACAAACCATCGCCCTTTGTGAGCTCTAGCATCACAGTAACTGGCAACAGCAGTAATCAGTGATCCGAAATGTAAAGGGCCGGTTGGCGAGGGCGCAAACCGGCCTGAGTATGAGCAGCGATTAAGTGGAACATTGTTCCGCGGCTGCGCAAGAGAAAAGCTATGCTTTTCTGGCAAGCGATTTAACTGCTGCGCAAAAGCCGAGTCGAACTCGGCTAGAGAATTCTTAACCGTCACAATTAACCGTTATTTTGCTTCTCTTTAATTTCTGCCAAGGTTTTGCAGTCAATACATAACGTTGCAGTTGGACGTGCTTCTAAACGACGTAAGCCGATTTCGATACCACAAGTTTCACAGAAACCGTAGTCTTCGTTTTTAATCGCTTCAAGAGATTGTTCGATTTTACGAATTAATTTACGTTCACGGTCACGTGTACGTAATTCAATTGCAAATTCTTCTTCTTGGGTAGCACGGTCATTTACGTCTGGCAATGCAGTTGATTCATCTTGCATCGTATTTAAAGTACGATCAACTTCAGACATTAATTCAGCTTTCCATGCTTGCAGAATTTGTCGGAAATGCTCGAGCTGTCCTTCAGACATGTACTCTTCATTTTTCTTAGGTTGATAAGGTGCAATACCAAATAAACTTGCAGTTGAGCCTACGTCAGAAGTTTTAGGTTTCACTTTACGTGCACGTTTTGCAGAAGCTTTATCACCTTCTACTACAACTTCTGTATGTTCATCCAAAACTTGGTTGTGGTTGTCATTCGCCATAATAGGGCATTCCTCATCATACACGTATTATCTATACGCAAAAAATATGGTGATATGCAAGTGTTTTTATAGAAAACCATCGATGGATTTTTCCATCGGGTCGTCATCATATAGATTTTTCCTGCAAGATGATAGTCATTCTATCCCGTAAATAATTTCAAAACGTGTTTGCCCTAGTCATAATTCCTCATAGAGGTATTCAATTTAGGACTAATATCCTGAAATATCAGTGTTTATATGGGTTTCGAAATTTTCAAGTCGAAACACTTTTGTTTCAAAAGTACCATCATTATTCAGACGAATGTAACGGTAACCTGGTGCATTTTGATCGAGTGCAAAATCGTTACTAAACGGTTTAAATTGTACGCTTGTGGAAGGTGTTGAGAAAAATTCGATACCTTGCCAAATGTTAAGAGAGTCTTGATGTACGTGTCCACAAACTAAAGCTTTTACATTTTTAAATGGGCTTAACGTATCCAGTAGTGCATTTGAGTTTTGTAGTTTGTGATGATCAATCCATTTTGATTTCATGGCAAATGGGTGATGATGGCAAGCTAGCAGAACTGGATGATCTGCAAATTGCTCAAGTAAGTTTTCTAAATTTTCTAATTGTTCCAATGACAAATGACCATCTACTTTTCCCTTTACGGCACTGTTGAGCATAATGATGCGCCAATTCCCTAAGCCGACCACCACAGGTTCCTGATGATTTTCGTTATGCAGTGGAAAGTGGTCCACATTGTCATGATTACCGAGCGTGTGGAAAAAAGGCAAACCCAAGGTTTGCATAAAGTTGATATAACGCTTGTAGGTAATAGGGGTTGGGGCTTGTGCGAGGTCTCCGGTATGAATAATCGCGTCCGCTTCTGGATGTTGTTTCAATATCTGCTGGATAATGGCATGGAAACTTTCTTCAGGATTCATCCCCACAAATTCTAGCTGTGGATACTCCAATAAATGTGTATCGGTAATTTGTATGATGACATGATTTTTTTGTGAAAGTGTTGAGACTTGGAAAGTCACCGTCCTACCTCTTCGGATTTATTATCGTTTTGCTGTGTTGAGCCAGCCATTGTAATGCCATAATAACAGGGGCATTTCTTAAACGTCCGCTGTCGAGTAGTGTTTGAATTTCGCTATAACTAAACAAATGCAGCTGAATATTTTCACCCTCATCATCTACTCCAAAAACACCGCCTACAGCGGGTAATTCGGTTTCGGCGACATATAGATGAAATAATTCTGAACAGGCGCCTGCTGATGGGTAAAAACTAAATAGATGCTCTAAATCCTGAACTTCACAACCTGATTCTTCAAGGCTTTCACGTCGAATGCAACTTTCTGGTGACTCATTGCCATCTAACACGCCTGCAATAATTTCGAGTTGCCACGGCGATTGAGAGTCATCTAAAGCACCAACACGAAACTGTTCAATTAGGGCAAACTGTTGTTTTTGGTCATTGTAGAGTAGAACGCCAGCCGCTTCAGGTCGATGCACAAGTTCGCGCTGCAATACAGGAGTATATTCAGATTGATTAAATAGACGATGTCGAAGGCTGACTTTTTCAACTTGAATAAAACCACTGAACAGAAGTTCACGTGATGTTACTTCGACATCTTTAGATGTATAACTTGGATGCTCGACAATACTCATGATTCGATCAGGACGAAATCTATTTATTTCATCCTAACCGAGAATCATGGCTAGGCAAGTGTTTTTTTTGAATATTTACACTTTATGATACAGTTTTTGTCCTTGCTCTTGGTAAACCTCTTTCATTGCTTTGAGGCCTTCTTCAACCTCTGAATCGCTATTGGTGAGATTGTTGGCATAGTCACGTACATTCTGGGTGATTTTCATCGAACAGAATTTTGGACCACACATTGAGCAAAAGTGAGCAGATTTATGCGCTTCTTTGGGTAAAGTCTCGTCATGCATGCTGCGTGCTGTATCTGGGTCTAGGCTTAGGTTGAACTGATCATCCCAACGGAATTCGAAACGTGCTTTAGACAAGGCATTATCACGAACCTGTGCACCCGGATGGCCTTTGGCAAGATCGGCTGCGTGTGCTGCGATTTTGTAGGTAATAATTCCGTCTTTTACATCTTTCTTGTTTGGCAAACCTAAATGTTCTTTAGGTGTCACATAGCAAAGCATTGCTGTGCCATACCAGCCAATCATAGCTGCGCCAATCGCAGAAGTAATGTGATCATAGCCCGGAGAGATGTCTGTAGTTAAAGGCCCAAGTGTATAGAATGGTGCTTCTTTACATACCTCTAACTGCAAGTCCATGTTCTCTTTAATCATGTGCATTGGTACGTGACCCGGGCCTTCAATCATGACCTGAACATCATGTTCCCATGCACGGTGTGTAAGCTCACCCAATGTTTTAAGTTCACTGAACTGCGCTTCGTCATTTGCATCTTGAATACAACCCGGACGTAAGCCATCACCTAAGCTAAATGACACGTCATAAGCTTTCATAATTTCACAAATTTCGTCGAAGTGTGTGTATAAGAAGTTCTCTTCATGATGAGCAAGACACCACTGCGCCATGATTGAACCACCACGAGACACAATACCCGTTAAACGGTTTGCTGTAAGTGGCACATAGCGAAGCAATACACCTGCGTGAATGGTGAAGTAGTCAACGCCTTGTTCAGCTTGTTCAATAAGTGTGTCTTTAAAGATTTCCCAAGTCAGGTTCTCAGCAACACCATCAACTTTTTCAAGGGCTTGATAAATTGGCACGGTACCGATTGGAACAGGTGAGTTACGAATAATCCATTCACGTGTTTCATGAATGTTTTTACCTGTAGACAAGTCCATAATGGTGTCAGCACCCCAACGGGTTGCCCATGTCATTTTCGCAACTTCTTCATCAATTGAAGAGCCAAGCGCAGAGTTACCAATATTGGCATTGATCTTAACCAAGAAATTACGGCCAATAATCATTGGCTCAAGTTCTGGGTGGTTAATGTTGGCAGGAATAATAGCGCGGCCTTCGGCAACTTCTTGGCGAACAAACTCAGGTGTAATTTCTTTTAAGTTTTTCGCACCAAAGTTTTGACCTGGGTGCTGGCGCATATCCACAGCTTCGCGTTGACGCTGATTTTCACGAATCGCAATATATTCCATTTCAGGCGTAATAATACCTTGCTTGGCATAGTGCATTTGAGTGACATTTTTGCCTGCTTTAGCGCGGCGTGGGTTTTGAATATGTGCAAAGCGAATATCTGCAGTACGAATATCTTTTAAACGCTCCTGACCAAACTTTGAAGTTAGGCCAGAAAGAACGTCAGTATCGTTACGCTCTTCAATCCATTTTTGGCGAACTGAAGGTAAACCTTTGTTTAAATCGATTTGAACAGTAGGGTCAGTATAAACACCTGAAGTGTCATAAACCATAACAGGAGGGTTATGTTCACCGCCAAGACCAGTAGGGGTATCGGTTAAAGAAATTTCTCGCATTGGAACCTGAATATCAGGGCGAGAGCCTTCAATATAAACTTTTTTAGAAGCGGGTAAGATGCGGGTTAAGTCTTTTGCATCTTGTTCATGTTGTGCTGAAATTTCAGCAGAAGAGAGATTCGTTAATTGGTTCATCACATGATCCTTATGAATAACATCAACGAATCAAGCACGACCAAAAACGATGGCGGATTTATCTTGAACTAGATAAATTGAGGGCTTTAAGTTTTCAGATGGCTTGATTCCTACGCAGGTCTTAACCTGATCAGGTTCAACGGTACTTGTGATCAAACTTGTGTTGCGATAACACGGAATTTACACAATCTCAGCGAGCTATTACTCGCGCTCCGTCAAGCGATTTAAAGACTAACATGTTTTAGGTTGGCTGGCATTGTCAATTTGTATCTATACAAACCGCATCCATGTGGCAGTCACGATAACTTTTGGTATTCCAGGGTGACTCTAATTCTAATAATTGCTCAAGCTGTTCATGCACAATCTGGTAAGTTGATTTTTTTTGCCCATTTTCATCAATTAAATCTGTCTTGAATTGTGTATTACGCTCATCCACAGGAGTGGCAATAAACTTCAGAAATTATTGAGCGGGTTTTGCTAAGCTGGATTGTTTTTGTGTAGATAAGAAACGAATTTGTTGTAGAGCATCTTTATCAATCCATGTGTTTGGAGCAAACTCATCGGATACAGGCGTATTATCTAGCCCAAAGAAAATAAAATATCGGTACTCATTAAATAATAATTTTGCATCACTAATAAAATAACTCTTTGGATATTTTTGAATAAATTTTTCCCAAAATAATGCACGCTCACTAAGATCTTTCCATGAGATAGCCAACGCACCATCGTCATAGAAAATATCTTTATTGTCTTTTGCCATGCGAGTTAAAAACTCTTTTTGGTCAGTGGGTAGGGCTTTAGCAAAAACATCAACTAAATAGTTCGGCTGACGGCGATAAGTAAACATGCCCTCACCTTGATAGAGTAGTTCAATATAGGCTTGGCCCTCGTGTTGAATCAGGTATTGATCACGAGTACCAAGCTGATCGAATAACTTTTTCTTGGTTTTCATTGTTTTTTTAGCATCTAATGGTTCTTGTTCTAAAATGGCATATCCAAAAGCTTCAAACGCTTTTGCTGTTTTTTCATTATGTTCTTGTTTTAGAAAATGCTGATACATAGCGGTTGAAGCATTAATCAGCTTCAGTTGCTCATTATTTTTTAAAGAGGGAACACAGGTTTTAAGTTTTTCATTAATTTGATTTAGGTCTTCTATTTTACTGTTTTGATTAATTTTCTGCATAGCAGCCATAATTTGTAAGCAGCTACTGTCTCGCTGTTCGGTGGACTTTTGTGCAGTTGATTTTTGCTCTTTAGATACAGCCTGATCTTGCTCTGATGTTTTACTACATCCAGCTAAAAGTAGTGCACTGCACATACTCATCATTAGAATTTTTTTCATCTTTATATTTTTATCAAAATTAATATTGCTCAAATTATAACGCTTAAAAAGATTGCATCACTGTTAGAAATCTTTATTATTAGGTAGATCGGTCTACTTAATTTAATACCATGAATGATAAAACAGCAAGACAGAAAATTCTCGATGCAGCGGCAACACTATTTTATAACGATGGCATTACTGCAACTGGCATTAACTCGGTTACGGCTAAAGCAGATGTAGCCAAGATGTCGCTTTACAATAATTTTTCTTCAAAAGGAGATCTTGTTGATGCCTACATTGCTGCACGACATCAAGAGTGGTTAGACCTTTATCAAAACCGTTTAGAAAAAACAAAAACAGCTAAAGAAGCTATTTTGGCCGTATTTGATGCCTATCAAGATCATGCCGAGTTTGCTTATGAAAAGGGTTTTAGGGGATGTGGACTTTTAAATGCTGCTGCTGAGTTTCCTGCAAATAGTGCAGGACGAAATGCTGTAAGGCAGCATAAAGAACAAGTTGAGGCTATTGTTGCTGAGCATTTAAAAAAATTAATACCAGACTCACAGCGTATTAGCTATATCGCCTCACAACTTTCTTTTCTTTTAGAAGGTTCTATGGCAAGAGCTGGTCTAGAAGGTAGTAGCCGTCAACTTCAATTAGCGAGGCAAATGGCAGAAGATATTTTAGATCGAGAATGCCAACATGATTAGCCTTATTAAAAATAGTAGTTATGGTGGCATAATTGCAATTTTAGTTGCCTCTGTTTTGTGGGGGACAACAGGAACTGCGGCAGCATTTGCCCCAACACTTGGACCACTGGCAATTGGTGCTGTAGCGATGGGCGGTGGAGGCCTTTTACAAGCTCTGGTTGCATCACGAGCTATACGGGAAAACCGGCAATTTATTAGGCGTAATATTCCTATTACTCTTTTGGGCATTGCAGCAGTTGGGATATATCCCTTAGCTTTTTATTCTTCTATGCATTATGCCGGAATTACGATTGGTACTGTGGTTTCAATTGGTTCAGCTCCACTCATTGCAGCAGTTTTAGAGCGATTCTTTGACCGTAAAGTTTTATCTAAAACATGGTTCCTGAGTTTTGTGTTTGGTGTTGTGGGAGTAAGTTTATTATCTATGGGTGAAAGCCACACAGCACAAGATATTACAAATGAATGGGATAAGTTCTTCGGTATTTTTCTGGGGCTTGTTGCTGCTACAACTTATTCGCTTTATTCATGGGCTGCAAAAAGATTAATAGACCGAGGTATTGCTGCTAAAGCTGCAATGGGCATGATTATGGGTGGCGGAGCAGTTATTTTACTTCCTACTTTGTTGCTTACAGGGGGCGGTTTATTAGAGAGCTCAACAAATTTACTTGTGGCTGGCTATATGATGCTAATTCCTATGTTCCTCGGTTATTTACTTTTCGGCTTTGGGCTAAAGACTGTAAATGCGAGCAAAGCGACTACGTTAACTTTATCTGAGCCTTTAGTTGCTGCGATTTTTGCGATTGTGTTGGTGGGTGAACATGTATCATGGGTGGGCTGGCTAGGCATGTTTTTGATTTTCATTTGTATTTTGATGTTATCAAAGCCTGAAAATACATAAAAATGAAAACTTTTACTGGCTTGAGTTTAAATCAAATTTTTCTTAGTCTTAAAGCCAAGTTTTATCGTTGATTTAGACAATGAAAATAAAATTAATGCTTGTGGCGAGTTTATGGAGTTTTGCATCGCCGAGTTTTGCTTTAGATTTAGTTGAAACTTATGAGCGCGCAAAGCAAAATGATCCGACATGGCAAGCGAATCAACAACAATTTGAAGCAGATCAGCTCAATTTAGGGTTAGCAACTGGTGCTTTATTACCTACAGTCACATTATCTGGAAAGATTAATCGTAATAGCCAAACCGTAAAGCGTTCAAATTTTCCCGGTGTTGATCAAGAAGGACTGTCCGATGCTTTGGTCAGTAATACATCAACAACCAAACAAGCAACTTTATCTGCTCGTCAGCCTCTTTTTCGTATGGATGCATGGGAAGGTTATAAACAGGTTAAAACCTCGGTTGCTCTTAGTGAAATTACTTTACGCCTGCAAAAACAAGATCATGTTTTAAATGTGGCAGAAGCCTATTTTAATGTACTGCGTCAGCAGGCACTTACCGCTGCATATTTACAAGAGGAAAAGGCTTTACTTGAACAACTCAATATGATGAATGCCAAGCTTAAAGAAGGTTTGGTGGCACGTAGCGATGTAAGTGAGGCAAATGCCCAGTATCAAAATGCCAGAGCCAACCGTATTGCAACTAATGTTCAGCTTCTTTTAGCTCAAGAACAGCTCTCTGAATATATTGGCCCTTATCAAGATAAGCTTGCAGTACTGCGAAGTGATTTTACTTTTCAAAAGCCTTATCCAGCTCAACTTGATGACTGGATTGGCTTAGCCCAACAACAAAATCTAAAGATTCAGCAAGCCCGTTTACAAAAGCGATATGCTGAAGACCAACGCCGTGTGGAAAAAGCTGCACTTTATCCACAAATAGATGCTGTGGCGAGTTATGGCTATACCAAACAAACACCAGAAACACTGATTTCGACTGATGGAAAGTTTGATCAGGTTGGCGTAGAGATGAACTGGAATTTATTTAATGGAGGACAGACCCGAACCTCTATTAAAAAAGCCACTATAGAGTTAAATAAAGCGCAATCCCAGCTCGATGCGGCCATTCGCCGTGCCAATGTTGATGTGAAAAGCGCTTTTATGCAGGTGGATACCGACCGTGCAAAACTTGAAGCAAGAAAGGCGGCAATGGACTCTTCTTCACTTGTCTCTCAAGCCTCAAAAGCAAGTTATAACGAGGGCTTAAAAAGTATGGTTGATGTTTTATTAGCACAGCGTAATGCTTTTTCAGCAAAACAGGATTATCTTAATGCTCAATATGACTATTTATTAAATGTATTACGTTTAAAAGCGGCTGTAGGTCAGCTAGGAGAAAAAGATCTGGTCGAATTAAACAGCTGGTTAACGTATCAGTAATAAAAAATGCTTTTATCTGAAATTTAATTTTGTCATAAAAATTTAATGATTGATGTGTTTTAATGCTCAATCATTTTATCCCTGCGCCATCATGTTGGAGGCTTCCCTTGAGTCCGAGTAATCCGGTGTTAAGCCATCATATTTCTTCTCAATTTAATGAAGATTTGCAAGATGTGAACACAAAGTTTATGACCATGGGTGGCTTGGTCGAACAACAGGTTGCCAATGCAATTCATTCTTTGCTTGATACAGATGCGAATTTAGCAATTGATGTTCAATTTAAAGATAATGCAGTCAATCAATATGAGCGTGATATTGATGAAGGCCTGACACTGATTCTGGCGCGTCGCCATCCAGCAGCGATTGACTTGCGTATGGTGATTGCGATGAGCAAAGCCAATACTGACCTTGAGCGTATTGGTGATGAAGCTGCAAAAATTGCCCGTATTGCGCAAAATCTATGTGA
This sequence comes from Acinetobacter sp. AOR41_HL, assembly GCF_027854645.1. NCBI lineage: Bacteria > Pseudomonadati > Pseudomonadota > Gammaproteobacteria > Moraxellales > Moraxellaceae > Acinetobacter > Acinetobacter sp. AOR41_HL. Next base: position 77,411 of record NZ_JAKTHZ010000046.1, read on the forward strand.
AGAGGGTGGATCACCTCGTGGTTACATGGAAACCCGCCATATTGGTAATCAAGTACGTGTCATGATTCACGATGCCCTAGATGCTTTTGCGCGTTTAGATGCTGATCAAGCATTACGTGTACTTTTAGCCGATGCCGACATTGACCGTGAATATCAGTCAGCAACACGTACTTTAATGACTTATATGATTGAAGACCCGCGTCATATTGCACGTGTAATTAACGTGATGTGGGTTTTACGTTCTTTAGAGCGTATTGGTGACCATGCTCGTAACATTGCTGAACAAGTGATTTACATGGCAAAAGGTTTTGATGCTCGCCATACTAAAATTGAAGAAATTGAAGCAAAAGTTCACGAAAAGTAATACTTGAGTTGAAGTATCGAAAGGCCTTGTTTGAAACAAGGCTTTTTTTATTTTTTAGAAATAATAGATAAAAAAATGTCCCGAACTTTGGGGGGAAGTTCAGGACAGAAAATCAAGTGCATTAAGAGAAAACACGACAGGGATCGTGTCTTACTTGCTATGAATTGATATTAAAGTCTCAGCTATTTCATGTCATGTAGAGTCCTGTGCGCTCTATGTAAGGCTTTATATGTTTGTGTAAGTTTCACGTAAAAAAAGGCAGGTCTATGTATATAAACCCGCCTTTTTAATGATGATGAGCTTAGAAAAAACGAATTATTCTGGCTTCCAACCTTCTGCTTTTTCAACGCTTTCATCATTATTGAAGAACTTCTCACGTTGTTCTTCAAGGAATTTTTTCGCTTCTGGATCAAACACGTTTAAACGCTTTTCATTAATCAGCGTAGTTTGGTGTTGTAGCCATTCTTGCCATGCTTGCTTAGAAACATTTTCAAAAAATTCTTGGCCTTTGGCACCAGGAAACGGAGCGAAGTCTAATCCTTCCATTTCCTTTTGGTATTTACGGCAAAATACTTGTCGACTCATTTTGTATCCTTAAGCGTATAACTGTTCTAGACGTTTATGGGCACGGGCAATCGCAGCTTCAACCTGTTTTGGTGAAGTTCCGCCAATATGATCACGTGCATTTACCGAAGCTTCTAGTGTCAAAGCTTTATCAAATACATCTGCTGTAATTAGGTCAGAGAATTGTTGTAATTGCTCAAGTGTTAACTCAGATAGATCTTTTTCTTCAGCCACACCTAATGCAACAGCTTTACCTACAATTTCATGCGCATCACGGAACGCAACGCCTTTTTTCACTAAGTAGTCAGCAAGGTCAGTTGCTGTAGAGAATCCGCGAAGAGCAGCTTCACGCATGATTTCAACATTTGGAACCAATGCAGGGATCATGTCAGCAAATGCCATGAGTGAACCACGGACGGTATCAATGGCATCAAATAAAGGTTCTTTATCTTCTTGGTTGTCTTTGTTGTACGCCAGTGGTTGACCTTTCATAAGTATAAGTAAGCTAATTAAGTCACCAAATACACGGCCAGATTTACCACGGATGAGTTCTGGAACATCTGGGTTTTTCTTCTGCGGCATGATTGATGAGCCTGTACAGAAGCGGTCAGGAATATTCACAAATTTAAACTGTGCAGAAGTCCAAAGAATAAGTTCTTCAGACATACGCGATAAATGCATCATGATTAAAGATGCTGCTGCATTAAATTCGATAGCAAAATCACGGTCAGATACAGCATCAAGAGAGTTTTCAGATACAGCTTCAAAGCCTAGTAACTCTGCTGTATAAGCACGATCAATCGGGTAAGTTGTACCAGCGAGAGCCGCAGACCCAAGTGGCATACGGTTAACACGCTTACGGCAGTCTTGAAGACGTTCAGTATCACGAACTAACATTTCAAACCATGCCAACAAGTGATGGCCGAAAGTTACCGGTTGAGCTGTTTGTAAGTGTGTAAAGCCAGGCATGATAGTATTTACATTTTTGGCAGCTAAGCCCAACAAACCTTTTTGTAAACGCTCTAATAAGCCTAAAATGTCGTCAATTTCGTCGCGGAGATAAAGACGGATATCAGTTGCAACTTGGTCGTTACGGCTACGGCCAGTGTGAAGTTTTTTACCTGTAATGCCGATACGTTGAGTCAAACGTGATTCAATGTTCATGTGAACATCTTCAAGATCGATACGCCATTCAAAGTTTCCAGCTTCAATTTCTGCGCGAATGGTGCTTAAACCTTCAATAATGTCGTCTCGTTCTGCTTCTGTCAGTACGCCAACTTTCGCAAGCATGGTAGCATGCGCAATAGAACCAGCGATGTCTTGTTTATAAAAACGTTGGTCAAACTGAACAGAGGCAGTAAATTCTGCTACAAAAGCGTCTGTCGCTTCAGAAAAACGACCACCCCACATACCTGAGGTTTGGTTTGGGGCTGCTGAATTAGGGGGATTTGAAGATGTGGTCATGGTGGCTCAGTAAAATAAAAAAGAGTATATCACTTGCCGAAGCTCAACAAACAAAGTTGTTTTCTACAGCATATCGAAATCAAAATTCCTCCTATTTTTTTACGAAAATTGATCGTTGGCAACACTTATTAGAATTAATTATTGCAAGTAATGTTTTGGCATTGGTTCTAGCCTTGGCGGAAGCGCAGTCTTGGCACGCATTAAGTGGGACACGCCTTTTACAATATATGATTTTTATTAACTGGGTGATTTTGTCTTTTTTTGCTTTAGTTGAATATTTTCAAAATTTTTTTAGTCAGCTTCAGCAAAAATATGCTTTGGTCATTGGTTTTGTCTTGTTGCAAGCGATTGTGGTGGCGACCACCATCATAACTAATTTTTTTCAATTCGGAATTTTGAAAAGGATGACTGCTACAGCACAGGACTGGAGTATTTATTTTACTCATGTCCCATTATATTTAAGTTATGGAATATTACTTGGCGCATTTTGTTTGCGCTATTTATATGTTCGGGAACAATGGTTGCATCAACAATATGCAGAATTAAATGCTCGTATTCAGGCTATGCAAGCACGCATTCATCCTCATTTTTTATTTAATAGTTTAAATAATGTGGTGAGTTTAATTACGATAGACCCAGATAAAGCAGAAAGTATGCTGATTAGTCTGTCACGTTTATTTAGAGCGAGTTTTCAAGAATTAAAATTGGTAAGCTTGTATGAAGAAATTGAGCTTAGTAAACAATATTTAATAATTGAACAAATACGTTTAGGTGAGCGTTTACAAGTTGACTGGAAAATGGAAATTGAACCTTTGCAATTAAAGCAGGTCACGATTCCTTTATTGACATTACAACCTTTGTTAGAGAATAGTATTTTTCATGGGGTCGAACCAATGATAGGTAAAGCAACCATTGGGGTATTGGTTGAAATATTGCAAAATCAGGTCAGTATAGTCATTACCAACCCTTATACAGACGATACAATAAAATCACGGAAAGGGCATGGAATCGCTCTTGAAAATGTTAAGCAGCGCTTGAAGGCGTATTATGGGAACTCTGTTAGGTTCCAGGTGTATAAGGGTGAAACTTTATATACCACTATTATGAGCTATCACTACCAATCAAAATAATAAGTCAGTCAGAGTTAACCATAAAAAAATGGACCAAGTTAACGGTGACAAGGAGGATGAATGAAGGTGCTAATTTGTGATGACGAGCCACTTGCAGTGGAACGACTATCACGTTTAGTTTCAAAGATGGGACATGATGTTGTCGCAACAGCTCATCATGGCCAAGATGCCTTGGAACAGGCACGGCTTCATCAACCGGATGTGATTTTACTTGATATCCAAATGCCGGGTATGAATGGTCTCGTCTGTGCGGAGCAATTAAGTCAGCTTAATCCTCGACCTGCTATCGTATTTTGCACAGCCTATGATCAACATGCTCTAGAAGCATTTAAATCACAGGCACAAGCTTATCTTCTTAAACCGATTGACCCTCAAGAACTTGAGCAGGTTTTTAAGCAATTAACTCAACTTACTCAAGCGCAGCTCAGTGCCTTACCTAATCCTACGCTTTTGCAGGATTTAAAAACCCAAAGACATCAAATTGCTGCTAAAACCTATCGCGGTGTTGAGTTAATTCCTGTTGAAAATATCTATTATTTTTTGGCAGATCAGAAATATGTCACGGTACGACATAAAAATGGCAGTGTCTTGATTGATGAAACGCTAAAAGAACTTGAAACTGAATTTGCAGATCAGTTTATCCGTATTCATCGAAATGCTTTGGTCTCATTTGCTTATTTAGATGGTTTAGAGCTTGTGAGTTCAGGTCAGTATCAGGTTCGATTACGTGGCTTGGATGAAAGACTTTCTGTAAGCCGCCGTCATTTATCTACTCTTAGAGAGCGAATACACCAACTTTAATGAGTCAGCATCCTATTTTGTCAGTGAGATTTTACTTGCAATTTTAAGGGATCAAGTTAAGTTTAGGGTGTATTGTTTGACCAGCCCATGCTTGAATTTATGAAAACCTTGAAAATTGCTACACGACAAAGCCCACTTGCTCTTTGGCAGGCAGAACATATTCGTGCCCGTTTACAGGAGCTTCACCCAGATTTAACGGTGGAGTTGGTTAAGTTTGTCACGCAGGGCGATAAAATTTTAGATACACCTTTAGCAAAAATTGGTGGTAAAGGGTTGTTCGTTAAAGAGTTGGAAGCAGCACTTTTAGATGGTCGTGCGGACCTTGCTGTGCATTCAATGAAAGATGTTCCAATGGCATTACCAGAAGGTTTAACTTTAGCCGTCATTTGCGAACGTGAAGATCCATTAGATGCTTTCGTTTCAAATCATTTTGAAAATTTTGCTGACTTGCCGCAAGGAGCAAAAGTTGGTACATCAAGCTTACGTCGTAAATCACAAATTTTAAAACAACGCCCAGATCTACAAATTATTGATTTACGTGGAAATGTTGGAACTCGCCTAAGTAAGTTAGATGATGGTCAATACGATGCGATTATTTTGGCGAGCGCTGGTTTAAAACGTTTAGGGTTAGAAGAACGCATTCGTCACTGTATCGAGCCAAGTGTAAGTTTGCCTGCGGTTGGGCAGGGCGCTCTTGGTTTGGAATGTCGTGCAGATGACCAAGAAGTATTGGCTTTAATTCAACCTCTTTTACATACAGAGACTGATGTTTGTGTGCGTGCTGAGCGTGCATTTAATGCCTATCTTGAAGGTGGTTGTCAGGTACCGATTGCGGGCTATGCAACCTTACAAGACGGCAAAATTCATATTGAAGGTCGCGTCGGAAGTCCTGATGGGCAAACATTACTGCGTGCTGAACTCACAGATGAAGCACACAATGCTCAGCAATTAGGTGAAAACCTTGCTCGAAACTTACTTGAACAAGGCGCTGGCGATTTATTAAAGGCCCTTTACTAACGTTATGCTGTTTATTAATACTCGACCTGATTCACGTGCGGCTGAATTAACTCAAGCTTTGCAAAATAAGGGGTTTCAGGTCGAGTCTTTACCTCTTTTAGAGCTGGTTGCTCAACCTTTTTCAGAATCACTCGCTCAACTCTATCAGCAGTTATCTGGCGCACAAGCGATTGTAGTTGTGAGCCCCACTGCTGTTGATGTGGGGATGCAATATTTAAAGCAAAGTGGTTTAAAGCTAGACGACTTAAAACATATTCAGTGGATTGCGGTTGGACAGGCTACGGCACATCGTCTTTATGAATATGGAGTTGAAGCACATGTTCCAGAGGTTGAAACGTCTGAAGGCATGCTCAATCTTCCTATTCTTCATAATATGCGACAGACGGGTAGTGTGGCTTTTTGGAGAGGTGAAGGTGGCCGTCAATTTATGATGGAAACTTTGCAGCAGCAAGGCATTCAGATTTTGAATTTTGTCTTATATTATCGACAGTGCCCAGAAGTTTCATATTCAAAGTTCAAACATCTGACACAAAATTCAAATTATAATTTAGAAAAATGGCTTGTCTTAATTACCAGTGAGGCAAGCTGGAAATATTGGTTAGAGCTTTGTTTAAAAAATAATGTACAACCTGATTGTGTATATTTGGTTTTAGGGCCACGTCTTTTTCAACTTGTAAAAAAATATCGCGATCAACAACAGGCCTATTTTCACATTATTCAACTTGAAAATTTATCGCCTTCGGGGATGATTCATCACATTCAGGCATTATAAGGATTCGTATGAGAAAACTTGTTTCTATCATCATTTTGCTGAGCATCGCTTGGTTGGCTAAGCTCAGTTACGATATGTGGCAAATTTCTCGTACTGTTCCTGAGCTTCAGCAGAGCTTACTGCAATCGGAGCAGCAGTATGCTAATTTAAATGATCAATTGGTGGCATTAAAAAGACAAACACAGACTCAGTCGAGTAGTGACGTTCAAACAGCACCTTTAACAAATCATGAAATCATTCATACTGGTATTACGCCAACGGTAGTCATTAAACAAAAATTAGATTTAATTCAGTTTGCGATAGATCAACAACAGTTTATTTTTGCGGTAGATCATTTAACTCAGCTACAACAATCCTTACCACAATATGAAATTGCCCCGGCATTACAACACAGTTTAAATCAGGCGATTGAACAGGATAAACAGGCAATACAGCAATACGTAATTGCTCAAAATCAGCGTCATCAATTGATTGATGACTTACTGCAAACTATTGATAAGAATATTCAACAAGCATTAGCTCAACCTAAACTTGAAATGGATCAATCCGAGGCAGTGTCTTGGTGGAAAAAATGGTTCCGTATTGAAAAAGTAGAAACGCGGTCTATTAATTTAATGAATCGAAGTGTTGTATTTAAGGAAGTGCAATTAAGACTCTTAATTGCTGAGCAGGCACTAAATCAAGGAAAGATGGCAGAGTATCAAAATGAGCTGCAATCAGTAATGCAAAAACTAAATGAACTGCCAGACGCCACCAGTCAACAATTGAAAAACCGTATTGCTAAAGTGGCTCACTTATCTATCGTGCCTGTGCCTAAATTATCAACTCTTGGTCTATTAGGCTCATAAGGAGGACATATGAAACATCTCCTATGGGTTTACCTGCTCATTAGCTTAGTACTTTTTGCGGCTTTAGCTTTATTGAGTTATGGCTACGGTATGGGTTACGTCTATATCTACTGGCGTCAATTGCAACTGCAAACAAATGTGTGGGGCTTAGTCCTTACCTTTGTTGTGATGAGTTTTATTGCTCAGTTAATATGGCTTTGGATTAAACGTTATTCCTCGCGTGAACAGAGGAAAAGAGAAAATATTTTTCAATTTAAAAACCTTCATCCTTATGAGCAATTAGGTATTGTCTGGCTATTAGAAGCTGCCGAAGACCAACGCGTATTTATCGAACGCGTTTTTAATCAGTCGGGCCTTTTAAAAAATATTATTGATGCCAAGTTTTTGGTTTTAAGTGGAGATTATCAAAAAGCATTAGATGCTTTAGATCAATCCCCACCAATGGCTTTTGAATTAGCCGAGTTACAGCGTATTGAAATATTTCTAGCTCAAAATGAAGCTGAACGTGCATTAACTCATCTTGAGTTTCTATATCAACATCAATTATCACCTTGGCTTGAAGAGATCGAGACTGCATATCAACAACGATTAACCGCGTTATGGGGGCAGCTTGCTTTACAGCAACCATGGGTATATTTGCGTTCAATGAAGTATGGATTATTGGATGCTGAGCATCGTGATTTATGGTTGCAACAGCTTCTTCAACAATTCGATCAAGCTTCGGTAGACGATTTACATGCACTGCAACAGCGCTATCTAGATTTAGAGTCTGAAATTCAAACGAGACCTTATAGTAGTAAATTGCTATGGCTAAAACTTTTGGCACGTATGCCAGAAATGAGTATTCAGCATGAAGCATTAACCTTGCATTTACTCAAAGAGCAATTTGATCCAGACGTATTTTACTTATGGTTTCAGCAACAATTGCTTAAGCAGGTTCCTGACTATGCAGATGTTGAGGAAAAGATTAATCAATTCGAATCTCAATATATGAATTTGCCGGTTTTAACATTTGCAAAATGGCATGTTTACATGGCAACGGAGCGTCAAGCTGAAGCGGAAATATTATTAAGTTTATACCCAGATAATATTTTAATGAGCTATTTACGTATTAAATCAACCTTAAAAGAAGATGATGAGTTAATCAAACAGTTAAACCTAATCTTTGAAAATGATGCGAATTTTTTAAAATTTAAAATATGAGGTAAAAATGAAAGAACTGTCTGTCTACCCTGTAATATACGACCAGAAAGTAGCATGGGGAGATATGGATGCTTTTGGTCATGTCAATAATGTACAATATTATAGATATATTGAAAGCTCACGTATTTTATATATGGAAAATGTAAATATATTGACCCCAAATATATATACTGTTGTTGCTTCAAGTCAGTGCAAATATTTAAAACCTGTGTTTTATCCAGATGTATTGAAAGTAGGGGTTCGTGTAGAAGAGATGCGCAATAGCGCATTCCGTATGGCTTATATATTATGGAGTGAAACGCAGCAGCAAATCGTTGCTACAGCTGAAGCAGTAATGGTTTGTGTAGATAAATCTACGGGTTTAAAATGTGAAATACCAAATGAAGTAAAAAGTAAAATTATTGAATTAGAAAAATCAGTAGGGCATGACTTAATACATTTAGCTTAAATAAATATTAAGAAAATATATTTCAATTATAATTATTAATGTAATTAAAAAGTAAATTTATAGCATTATTCTGACGAACTCGTCTTTCAAACTATTGCTTATTGAATAGATTATAAATACTATTGGTTATGATTTAATGTTTTTAAATTTTGTCTGTATTATTTGAATTGTCTGTAAGACTGGAGTATTTATTAATGAAACCGGATATTAGTGAATTATCTGTTGAAGAGTTAAAACGCTTACAAGAAGAAGCAGAAGCTTTAATTGCAAGCAAAAAAGATCAAGCAATTGAAGATGCATATAATCAAATTATCGAGATTGCTGAAAATGTAGGTTTTAGTGTTGAACAACTTCTTGAGTTTGGTGCTCAAAAACGTAAGAAAACAACACGTAAATCTGTAGAACCACGCTACCGTAACAAAAACAACTCTGAAGAGACTTGGACTGGTCGCGGTAAACAACCACGCTGGTTAGTTGCTGAAATCGAAAAGGGTGCAAAACTTGAAGATTTCTTAATCTAATTGTATTGCTTCTTAAAAAGCCAAGCGATTTAGCTTGGCTTTTTTATTTTAAAAAGAATTAAAACTTTTATTTAAAAAATAAAGTATTCAATAAAGTGTTTAAATTCCTGAATAAATACATTGTTGAGACTAAATTTGCATTTAGTGAGATCAATCGTCAATTTTCATGATTTTGTCATACGTACAACTTATAGTCTTTAAGAAGACGCCAAGCCTGATTGCTTGGTTTTTTTATATGAAGTGAATTGGCGATGTTGAAAAAGTATGCATAATGTCAGACTAGAGAGGAACTCTCATATAAGGACGATAATTTGCATGTTGGTAAGGCTGAATGAAGAAAAAGTCTAAGCAATGGAAGTGGTGGTTTTTTGCCCTCATTGCATTTTTAATTTTTATTATTTTACAGATTCCGGCGACTTGGCTTATCTCTAAATTTTCAAAAAATAATCAAACTGTCCATAATGTAAGTGGCAACATCTGGCAGGGGCAAGCAGACTGGCATCGTGGTGCTTTACGGGGAACCATTCACTGGAAAACGAGACCTCTAGATTTACTTTTATTACGCTTTGCTGCAGATGTTGATATTCATAGCGGTAATACACAATTAGCGGGAATCATGGCATATGGTTTTGGCAAAAAAGTAATTGTACGAAATATGAATGGTCAAGTTGCTCCAGAAACACTGAAGCAGATTGTGAACTGGCAATGGCCTGTAAATAGTATTCAACTTAAAGATATCCAATTTAATTATAAAAAAGAGCAAGGCTTTGCAGCGGTTGATGGTCAGTTACATTGGGGTGGTGGAGCGCTGGTTTATAATATTGGTGATCGTCAAGATCGTATGAACATGCCTTCTTTAACTGGGCAGTTGGCTGACCACAATGGACAGCTACAAGTTGACATCCGTGATCAGCGAAATCAAAAAATGGCGAATCTTTTACTTGATGCCAATATGATGCTTGATGTTCAACTCACGCAGCGTTTATTGCTTAACGTTCCTTCTTATGACGGAAAAGCTGGTTTAGACACTTTTGTCATTAGTTCTCGCCAACCATTACTACAAGGTGGTAACTAATGAAAGCATGGCTTGATAAATTACAGCAATTACAATGGCAAAAATTAGATCGACTCAGTGTAGTCGTCTTAGCCATTTTAATTTTATGGTTGTGTTGGAAATTGGCTTCATTTTTTTGGTTGGTGATTGCTCCTCCACAAATGATGCAGTTTGATCGGGTAGAGCTCGGTTCTCAGCAGCCACAAATACCAAACATTAGTACTTTTTCACTTTTTAATGAACCTTCTGCCAATGCGGCTCAGGAAAGTGTGAATCTAGAATTACAAGGCGTAATGGTGGGTTATCCAAACCGCTTCTCTTCGGCTGTTATTAAAGTTGATAATATTGCTGAGCGTTATCGGGTTGGTGAAACCATTGGTTCTACTTCTTACCAACTGGCAGAAGTTTATTGGGATCATGTGGTGTTACGTCAAGGAAATGGCAGTACCCGAGAACTTGAGTTTAAAGGTTTGCCAAATGGGTTATATCAACCGATGACGCCAGATGCTTCACAACAACAACCTACTACACCTTCTCAACCTGCGGCACCTGTAAATACGACTCAACAAGCCCTAGGGCAAGCGATTCAGCAGATGCAAGGTAACCGAGAGCAGTACCTCAAAGATATGGGGGTCAGTGGCAACTCAAGTGAAGGTTATGAAGTTACAGAACGTACACCGACTGCGCTTAGAAATAAGTTAGGTTTAAGGCCTGGCGATCGAATTGTCTCTTTGAATGGTCAAACGGTTGGGCAAGGGCAAACGGATGTGCAATTACTTGAACAAGCTCGTCGAGCAGGACAAGTAAAAATAGAAATAAAACGTGGTGATCAAGTGATGACCATACAACAAAATTTTTAGTGATAACACGTCACCATAAGAGTTAGGAAATATCGCGAGTTATGGCTTTATTGAATCATCAACGTCCACTTTGGGCATTACTTGCAGCAGCCCCATTGATTGCGACAGTGAGTAGCAGTGCCTATGCCCAAACATGGAAGATCAATTTACGTGATGCTGACTTAACTGCCTTTATTAATGAAGTTGCAGACATTACAGGAAAGAACTTCGCTGTAGATCCAAGAGTACGTGGTAATGTCACGGTCATTTCTAATAAGCCATTAAATAAAGATGAAGTTTATGACCTATTTCTTGGGGTTTTAAATGTAAATGGGGTTGTTGCAATTCCTTCTGGTAATACGATTAAGCTTGTGCCGGATAGCAACGTTAAAAACTCAGGAATTCCTTATGATGCTAGAAATAGGGTTCGTGGAGATCAAATCGTTACACGAGTGATTTGGCTTGAAAATACTAATCCAAATGACTTAATTCCAGCACTTCGCCCTTTAATGCCCCAGTTTGCGCATATGGCTGCGATTGCAGGGACCAATGCACTGATTGTTTCGGACCGTGCCGCAAATATCTATCAGCTTGAAAATATTATTCGTAACTTAGACGGGACTGGGCAAAACGATATTGAAGCGATCAATCTTCAGTCGAGCCAAGCAGAAGAAATCATCACACAACTTGAAGCAATGAGCGCAACAGGTGCATCTAAAGATTTTAGCGGTGCTCGTATTCGTATTATTGCAGACAACCGAACAAACCGTATTTTAGTAAAAGGTGATCCAGAAACACGTAAGCGCATTCGTCATATGATTGAAATGCTGGATGTGCCTTCTGCTGATCGTTTGGGTGGCTTAAAAGTTTTTAGACTAAAATATGCGAGTGCTAAAAATTTATCAGAAATTTTACAAGGACTAGTCACTGGTCAAGCAGTATCTTCTTCTGGCAACAATAAGAACTCATCTAATTCATCAAATTCGATTAATGGTTTGATTGGGAATAACCAAAATTCTAGTTCAAACACGTCGGGTTCAAATGGTAGTTCAATATCTACCCCATCAATCAACCTAAATGGTAATTCAAACAATAGTAATCAGAACAATATCTCTAGCTTTAGTCAAAATGGTGTAAGTATCATTGCAGATAATGCTCAGAACTCATTGGTGGTTAAAGCTGATCCCCAATTAATGCGTGAAATTGAATCTGCAATTCAACAACTAGACGTCCGTCGTCAACAAGTGCTTATCGAGGCCGCAATTATTGAAGTCTCTGGAGATGATGCAGATCAACTTGGAATTCAATGGGCACTCGGCGATTTATCTAGTGGAATTGGTTTACTTAGCTTTAGTAATGTAGGGGCGAGTTTATCTTCTATTGCTGCTGGTTATTTATCGGGTGGTACGGCTGGAGCTGCATCTGCTATCGCTAATGGAGCTAATAAAGGTAATGGTGCAACTTTAGGATTGGGTAATTTTGATAACTCTCGTAAGGCGTATGGTGCATTAATTCAAGCTCTCAAAACCAATACAAAATCAAACTTACTTTCAACGCCATCCATTGTGACGATGGATAATGAAGAAGCTTATATTGTTGTAGGTCAAAACGTTCCATTTGTCACAGGATCAGTCACTACCAATAGTACGGGTATTAATCCATATACTACTGTGGAACGCAAAGATGTCGGTGTAACATTAAAAGTTATTCCACATATTGGTGAAGGCGGTACGGTGCGTCTGGAAGTAGAGCAAGAGGTCTCTGCTGTTCAGGATAGTCGTGGGCAAGCTGCTGACTTGGTGACAAGTAAACGTGCTATTAAAACAGCTGTTTTGGCGGAACATGGGCAGACTGTAGTGCTGGGTGGTTTGGTATCAGATGACACATCACTTTCAAGACAAGGTATACCTGGATTGAGTAGTATCCCTTATGTTGGGCGATTATTCCGATCGGATAATAGAAGTAATGTAAAACGTAATCTACTTGTCTTTATTCATCCAACAATTGTAGGCGATGCGAATGATGTTCGCCGTTTATCTCAGCAGCGCTATAATCAGCTTTATAGTTTGCAATTGGCTATGGATAAAAATGGTAATTTCGCAAAATTACCTGAGCAGGTTGATGATGTTTACAATCAAAAAATGACACCTCCAAGTATTGGAACTCAATCCAAAAATTATCAACAGGTTCCATCAGGTGGAAAAAGCACGACCATAACCACACCTGTGGCGGTAGAGCCTGCTGTTCAGAAACAGACCTTGCAGTTACCTGATCCGGAAGTGAATCGAACTAAAAATACAGTAACAACAACGACACTGCGTCCAAGCACGGCACCGTAGTAGCATGTTATGATTGATAAAAAATGAATAGGACATAGGCATGACTTGGAAACTGCAAGCAATTACTGGTGAATTTACTGGTCAAGAAATTAGTATTGATCGTGATATGTTGGTGGGACGTCATCAAGATGCTGATTTGCTATTACAGGCCGCTGAAATTTCGCGTCGCCATGCGGCATTGCTTTTAAAGGACCAATTGTTATGGGTGCAAGACCTTAATTCATCAAATGGTACATTTGTAAACGATATTCGTATTGAGCAAGAAAAGCAGCTGCATGATGGCGATATTGTTCAATTTGCAAGTTTTAAATTTTCAGTACTAGCGCCTGCTCAAGAAAATAATGATTTACCTGAAATTGAAGCAGAGCCAGTACAAGCTGCACCAACACAAGATTTAAGTGATCAAGGCATGCCAAGCCTTGCAGAGCGTGCTGCAGAGGTGGAAGTTCGCCACGATGGTATGCCGCAGAATATTTCTATTCCAAAACCTGCACCGATTCCTGAAGGAGTGAATATTCATGCTCAGCCTGAGCAAACTCCGGTTGCTATTGAAGAGCCTATTTCTCGTGTAGCTGAAGAAAAAGAGCAGCAAAAGAATGCATCTATTGGTTTAATTACTATTATTATTTTAGTGATTTTGGCTGTATTGGCATGGTTATTCTTTAAATAATTCGTTGGTGCTTTTACAATCAAGGCATGCTAAACGCATGCCTTTTTAATTTTGAGTAGAAGAAAATGTCTGTTGCACAACTAAGTAAGCGCGATTTAATTTTATTTGATCTGGATGGAACCTTGGTTGATTCTGCTGCCGATTTATATCGGTCTATGAACTTAAGTCTGCAATCACTCAGTTGGCCATTAGTAACAGAAGCACAAATACGGGAATGGGTAGGCAAAGGGGCTTCAAAACTTTGTGAAAGTGTTCTGCTTCATATATTTGGAAAATTGGATGCTGAACAACATCAGGTTTTATTGCAAAAGTTTATAGACATATATGGTGCAGAGCTGTGTGTAAATACTCAAATTTACCCAGGCGTACCTGAATTTTTGAAACATTGCCAAACTTTGAATATAAAAATGGCATGTGTTACCAATAAGCCCGTCAAGCTTGCTCAGGGACTGTTGGATGCCTTAGAGCTTTCTCCTTATTTTCAAGTTGTGCTTGGAGGAGATAGTTTACCTGAAAGAAAGCCGCATCCACTACCATTATTACATTGCATGGAAAGCCTAAAAACATCTGCTTCACAGTCTTTAATGATTGGTGACTCAAGTAATGATATTGAAGCTGCCCGCCGTGCCGGAATTGATTGTATTGTGGTTAGCTATGGCTATAATCATGGAGAAAATATCTATGATTGCCAACCTCAGCAAGTTGTTGATAGTCTTGCTGAGTTAATTGTCTAATGAAGAAAATGGAGATAAGAATGAATAAGCGTATGGTTTTTCGATGGCGTGTCTAACTCGAATCTAGAAAAACACACTTTTAAATCGAAACCATATTAGAGAAGATTCATGACAACATTAGCGCAATTTGAGCAACTTAAAACTGCTGGTTACAATACTATCCCAGTCTATCGTCAACGATTAGCAGATACTGAAACTCCATTATCGGTTTTTGCCCGCTTTAAAGATCAAACACAAGCTTACTTGTTTGAATCAGTTGAAGGTGGAGAGAACTGGGCTCGCTATTCTATGATTGGATTGGGTGAATCAACAGTTTTTTCCTGCAATGCTGGTGTTTTATCTATACAGCATGCTGATGGATCAATCACACAACAAGATTGTCTAGATCCATTTCAATACATTCGTGAATTCCAAAAACAATTTAAAGTACCCCCAGCCGATCTATTACCAGATTTACCAAGCTTTACAGGCGGATTAGTAGGTTATTTGGGCTATGACGCAGTCCGTTATATCGAGCCACGTTTAAAGAATGTTCCTACAGCCGATCCAATTACGCTTCCAGATTTATGGTTGATGCTTTCAAAGACGGTTATTGTTTTTGACAATCTTAAAGATACGTTATTTTTAATTGTTCATGCGGATGCAGAGCAGAGTAACGCCTATAATGATGCTCAACAAAAATTAGATCAATTAGAACAACTGTTGGCAACACCAGTTAGTTTGCAAGCGAAGCCGCATACACCTCCACATTTTGAATCGATCACTGGTAAAGCAAAATTTTTAGAGACAGTAGAAAAAGTTAAAGAATACATTCGTGCTGGCGATGTGATGCAGGTTGTTCCAGGGCAACGCATGGTTTCCGAATTTGATGGAGAAGCTTTACAGGTTTACCGTGCATTACGTCATCTAAATCCTTCACCTTATCTATTTTTAGTTCAAGGCCAAACGATTACTGATAAAAAACCATTTCATATAGTAGGTTCTTCGCCAGAAATTTTATCTCGTTTAGAAAATGGTATTGCTACGGTTCGGCCGTTAGCGGGAACCAGACCACGCGGTAAAACTAAAGAAGAAGATATTGCACTAGAAAAAGATTTGCTTTCTGACGAAAAAGAGATTGCTGAACATTTGATGCTGATTGACCTTGGTCGAAATGATGTAGGGCGTGTATCAAAAATTGGTAAGGTCCAAGTAACGGATCAAATGGTAATTGAGCGCTATTCACATGTCATGCATATTGTTTCAAATGTGCAAGGTGAAGTGCGTGATGATATCGATGCACTTGATGTATTTAAGGCAACCTTCCCGGCAGGAACCTTATCCGGTGCCCCAAAAATACGCGCAATGGAAATTATTGATGAAGTAGAGCCCGTAAAACGAGGTGTCTTTGGTGGAGCAGTGGGATATTTAGGTTGGCATGGTGAAATGGATATGTCGATTGCAATCCGTACTTGTGTTATCCGTGATAAAAAAGTGTATGTGCAAGCTGGAGCAGGGCTTGTTGCTGACTCAAATCCAGAATCTGAGTGGAATGAAACCCAAATAAAAGCTCGCGCAGTGATCAAAGCGGTTGAATTATCATCAAACGGATTGATTTTATGAGTTTTTAGCGGTTTTTTTAAAAAAACCGCTTGCATCGTTTGGAAGTTTTGCTAAACTGCACACCGTTCCGATACGAAACGTACGAAACACTAAGAAACGCCGGCATAGCTCAGTTGGTAGAGCAACTGACTTGTAATCAGTAGGTCCACAGTTCGAATCCGTGTGCCGGCACCATTTTAAAGTGTTAAGTTGAATGAGTAAAGAACAGCACTGTAGATAAGTGCGATATTGGTGAGATTCCCGAGCGGCCAAAGGGGGCAGACTGTAACTCTGTTGCGAAAGCTTCGAAGGTTCGAATCCTTCTCTCACCACCATCCTAAACTTCGAATGAAGTGGTTATTACCAACGTTGCGGGAGTAGCTCAGTTGGTAGAGCGGCAGCCTTCCAAGCTGCATGTCGCGAGTTCGATCCTCGTCTCCCGCTCCATCGAAGGATAGTCGCTCTTATAGCTCAGTGGTAGAGCACTCCCTTGGTAAGGGAGAGGTCTCGAGTTCAAATCTCGATAAGAGCTCCAGATATTAAAGTTTGAGTGGATTTCCACAAAGTTTTCAGAAAGCAGGCTATATAGTCTGCTTTTCAAGTATTGGGTGTCTGTTTTTTAGGCGATATGTCGATAAGCTGAGTTAGTTCAGCGCCATTTGTAGTTGGTTCGACGTAAACGAGGAAGATCATCATGGCTAAAGCCAAGTTTGAACGTAATAAACCACACGTAAACGTGGGTACAATCGGTCACGTTGACCATGGTAAAACAACTTTAACTGCTGCGATTGCAACTATTTGTGCAAAAACTTACGGCGGTGAAGCGAAAGATTACTCGCAAATCGACTCAGCACCTGAAGAAAAAGCACGTGGTATTACAATTAATACTTCACACGTAGAATACGATTCTCCAATTCGTCACTACGCACACGTTGACTGCCCGGGCCACGCCGATTACGTTAAAAACATGATCACTGGTGCTGCTCAGATGGACGGCGCGATCCTTGTATGTGCTGCGACTGACGGTCCAATGCCACAAACTCGTGAACACATCCTTCTTTCTCGTCAGGTTGGTGTACCTTACATCATCGTATTCTTAAACAAATGCGACCTTGTTGACGACGAAGAATTACTTGAATTAGTAGAAATGGAAGTTCGTGAACTTCTTTCTACTTACGACTTCCCAGGTGATGACACTCCAGTAATCCGTGGTTCAGCTCTTGCTGCTCTTAACGGTGAAGCAGGTCCTTACGGTGAAGAATCAGTTCTTGCTCTTGTAGCAGCTCTTGACTCTTACATCCCAGAACCAGAACGTGCTATCGACAAAGCATTCTTAATGCCAATCGAAGACGTATTCTCAATTTCTGGTCGTGGTACAGTAGTAACAGGCCGTGTAGAATCTGGTATCGTTAAAGTTGGTGAAGAAGTAGAGATCGTTGGTATTAAAGATACAGTTAAAACAACTGTAACTGGCGTAGAAATGTTCCGTAAACTTCTTGACGAAGGCCGTGCAGGCGAGAACTGTGGTGTATTACTTCGTGGTACTAAGCGTGAAGACGTACAACGTGGTCAAGTACTTGCTAAACCAGGTACAATCAAGCCGCACACTAAATTCGACGCAGAAGTATACGTACTTTCTAAAGAAGAAGGTGGTCGTCACACTCCATTCTTAAATGGTTACCGTCCACAGTTCTACTTCCGTACAACTGACGTAACTGGTGCGATCCAGTTGAAAGAAGGCGTTGAAATGGTAATGCCAGGTGACAACGTTGAAATGTCAGTAGAATTAATCCACCCAATCGCAATGGACCCAGGTCTACGTTTTGCGATCCGTGAAGGTGGTCGTACTGTAGGTGCTGGTGTTGTTGCGAAAGTAACTGCATAA
>NZ_JAKTHZ010000047.1:0-66170 GCF_027854645.1 Acinetobacter sp. AOR41_HL
ATCATTAAGAGAATTGAAGAACAACTTGTGTGGATTTTTACTGATTGATTAATCGAAATAATTTTCATTGATTGATTGGTTTAAATTACTCGAAGTTTATTTGAGCGAAATTTAAGTCAGTAATTGATGAGCCAGAATTGGCACCTTGTCTATAAATAAGGTGCAAAATGATTTTAACTGAAGAGTTTGATCATGGCTCAGATTGAACGCTGGCGGCAGGCTTAACACATGCAAGTCGAGCGGGGGAAGGTAGCTTGCTACCGGACCTAGCGGCGGACGGGTGAGTAATGCTTAGGAATCTGCCTATTAGTGGGGGACAACATCTCGAAAGGGATGCTAATACCGCATACGTCCTACGGGAGAAAGCAGGGGATCTTCGGACCTTGCGCTAATAGATGAGCCTAAGTCGGATTAGCTAGTTGGTGGGGTAAAGGCCTACCAAGGCGACGATCTGTAGCGGGTCTGAGAGGATGATCCGCCACACTGGGACTGAGACACGGCCCAGACTCCTACGGGAGGCAGCAGTGGGGAATATTGGACAATGGGCGCAAGCCTGATCCAGCCATGCCGCGTGTGTGAAGAAGGCCTTATGGTTGTAAAGCACTTTAAGCGAGGAGGAGGCTACTTTAGATAATACCTAGAGATAGTGGACGTTACTCGCAGAATAAGCACCGGCTAACTCTGTGCCAGCAGCCGCGGTAATACAGAGGGTGCAAGCGTTAATCGGATTTACTGGGCGTAAAGCGCGCGTAGGCGGCTAATTAAGTCAAATGTGAAATCCCCGAGCTTAACTTGGGAATTGCATTCGATACTGGTTAGCTAGAGTGTGGGAGAGGATGGTAGAATTCCAGGTGTAGCGGTGAAATGCGTAGAGATCTGGAGGAATACCGATGGCGAAGGCAGCCATCTGGCCTAACACTGACGCTGAGGTGCGAAAGCATGGGGAGCAAACAGGATTAGATACCCTGGTAGTCCATGCCGTAAACGATGTCTACTAGCCGTTGGGGCCTTTGAGGCTTTAGTGGCGCAGCTAACGCGATAAGTAGACCGCCTGGGGAGTACGGTCGCAAGACTAAAACTCAAATGAATTGACGGGGGCCCGCACAAGCGGTGGAGCATGTGGTTTAATTCGATGCAACGCGAAGAACCTTACCTGGCCTTGACATAGTAAGAACTTTCCAGAGATGGATTGGTGCCTTCGGGAACTTACATACAGGTGCTGCATGGCTGTCGTCAGCTCGTGTCGTGAGATGTTGGGTTAAGTCCCGCAACGAGCGCAACCCTTTTCCTTATTTGCCAGCGAGTAATGTCGGGAACTTTAAGGATACTGCCAGTGACAAACTGGAGGAAGGCGGGGACGACGTCAAGTCATCATGGCCCTTACGGCCAGGGCTACACACGTGCTACAATGGTCGGTACAAAGGGTTGCTACACAGCGATGTGATGCTAATCTCAAAAAGCCGATCGTAGTCCGGATTGGAGTCTGCAACTCGACTCCATGAAGTCGGAATCGCTAGTAATCGCGGATCAGAATGCCGCGGTGAATACGTTCCCGGGCCTTGTACACACCGCCCGTCACACCATGGGAGTTTGTTGCACCAGAAGTAGCTAGCCTAACTGCAAAGAGGGCGGTTACCACGGTGTGGCCGATGACTGGGGTGAAGTCGTAACAAGGTAGCCGTAGGGGAACCTGCGGCTGGATCACCTCCTTAACGAAAGATTGACGATTGGTAAGAATCCACAACAAGTTGTTCTTCATAGATGTATCTGAGGGTCTGTAGCTCAGTTGGTTAGAGCACACGCTTGATAAGCGTGGGGTCACAAGTTCAAGTCTTGTCAGACCCACCATGACTTTGACTGGTTAAAGTTATAGATAAAAGATACATGACTGATGATGTAAGCTGGGGACTTAGCTTAGTTGGTAGAGCGCCTGCTTTGCACGCAGGAGGTCAGGAGTTCGACTCTCCTAGTCTCCACCAGAACTTAAGATAAGTTCGGATTACAGAAATTAGTAAATAGAGATTTCGGTCTTGGTTTATTAACTTCTGTGATTTAAGTATCACGGTATTAAGCATGACCTGACGAAGGCATGTTTATTCATTAACAGATTGGCAAAATTGAGTCTGAAATAAATTGTTCACTCAAGAGTTTAGATTAAGCAATTAATCTGAATGAATTGAGAACTAGCAAATTAACTGAATCAAGCGTTTTGGTATATGAATTTAGATTGAAGCTGTACAGTGTTTAAATACACAGTACTCTAAACTGAAATGTTGAAGTTACTAACTTGTAGGTAACGTCGACTGTTTGGGGTTGTATAGTCAAGTAATTAAGTGCATGTGGTGGATGCCTTGGCAGTCAGAGGCGATGAAAGACGTGATAGCCTGCGAAAAGCTCCGGGGAGGCGGCAAATATCCTTTGATCCGGAGATGTCTGAATGGGGGAACCCACCTACTTTAAGGTAGGTATTGCAACATGAATACATAGTGTTGCAAGGCGAACGAGGGGAAGTGAAACATCTCAGTACCCTTAGGAAAAGAAATCAATTGAGATTCCCTCAGTAGCGGCGAGCGAACGGGGATCAGCCCATTAAGTTATGTGTGTTTTAGTGGAACGCTCTGGGAAGTGCGAACGTAGAGGGTGATATTCCCGTACACGAAAGGGCACACATAATGATGACGAGTAGGGCGAGGCACGTGAAACCTTGTCTGAATATGGGGGGACCATCCTCCAAGGCTAAATACTCCTGACTGACCGATAGTGAACCAGTACCGTGAGGGAAAGGCGAAAAGAACCCCTGTGAGGGGAGTGAAATAGATCCTGAAACCGCATGCATACAAGCAGTGGGAGCACCTTCGTGGTGTGACTGCGTACCTTTTGTATAATGGGTCAGCGACTTATATTCAGTAGCGAGGTTAACCGTATAGGGGAGCCGTAGAGAAATCGAGTCTTAATAGGGCGTTTAGTTGCTGGGTATAGACCCGAAACCAGGCGATCTATCCATGAGCAGGTTGAAGGTTGGGTAACACTAACTGGAGGACCGAACCCACTGTCGTTGAAAAGCCAGGGGATGACTTGTGGATAGGGGTGAAAGGCTAATCAAGCCTGGTGATAGCTGGTTCTCCCCGAAAGCTATTTAGGTAGCGCCTCGGACGAATACCATAGGGGGTAGAGCACTGTTTCGGCTAGGGGGTCATCCCGACTTACCAAACCGATGCAAACTCCGAATACCTATGAGTACTATCCGGGAGACAGACTGCGGGTGCTAACGTCCGTAGTCAAGAGGAAAACAATCCAGACCGCCAGCTAAGGCCCCAAAATCATAGTTAAGTGGGAAACGATGTGGGAAGGCATAGACAGCTAGGAGGTTGGCTTAGAAGCAGCCACCCTTTAAAGAAAGCGTAATAGCTCACTAGTCGAGTCGGCCTGCGCGGAAGATGTAACGGGGCTAAAACTATGTGCCGAAGCTGCGGATTTGACATTAGTCAAGTGGTAGGGGAGCGTTCTGTAAGCCGATGAAGGTGTATTGAGAAGTATGCTGGAGGTATCAGAAGTGCGAATGCTGACGTGAGTAACGACAAAACGGGTGAAAAACCCGTTCGCCGAAAGACCAAGGGTTCCAGTCCAACGTTAATCGGGGCTGGGTGAGTCGACCCCTAAGGCGAGGCCGAAAGGCGTAGTCGATGGGAAATTGGTTAATATTCCAATACTTCTGTGTAATGCGATGAGAGGACGGAGAAGGTTAAGTCAGCCTGGCGTTGGTTGTCCAGGTGGAAGGATGTAGGTATGTATCTTAGGCAAATCCGGGGTACTCTATACTGAGATCCGATAGCAAGCTGTACTTGTACAGCGAAGTGGCTGATACCATGCTTCCAGGAAAAGTCTCTAAGCTTCAGTTACACAGGAATCGTACCCGAAACCGACACAGGTGGTCAGGTCGAGTAGACCAAGGCGCTTGAGAGAACTCTGCTGAAGGAACTAGGCAAAATGGTACCGTAACTTCGGGAGAAGGTACGCTGTTGTTGGTGATGGAACTTGCTTCCTGAGCTGATGACAGCCGCAGAAACCAGGCCGCTGCAACTGTTTATTAAAAACATAGCACTCTGCAAACACGAAAGTGGACGTATAGGGTGTGATGCCTGCCCGGTGCTGGAAGGTTAATTGATGGGGTTAGCGTAAGCGAAGCTCTTGATCGAAGCCCCAGTAAACGGCGGCCGTAACTATAACGGTCCTAAGGTAGCGAAATTCCTTGTCGGGTAAGTTCCGACCTGCACGAATGGCATAATGATGGCGGCGCTGTCTCCAGCAGAGGCTCAGTGAAATCGAAATCGCTGTGAAGATGCAGTGTACCCGCGGCTAGACGGAAAGACCCCGTGAACCTTTACTGCAGCTTGACACTGAACTTTGACCTTACTTGTGTAGGATAGGTGGGAGGCTTTGAAGTTGGAACGCTAGTTCCAATGGAGCCGTCCTTGAAATACCACCCTGGTAATGTTGAGGTTCTAACTCTGTCCCGTTATCCGGGACGAGGACCGTGTCTGGTGGGTAGTTTGACTGGGGCGGTCTCCTCCTAAAGAGTAACGGAGGAGTACGAAGGTGCGCTCAGCGTGGTCGGAAATCACGCGTAGAGTATAAAGGCAAAAGCGCGCTTAACTGCGAGACCCACAAGTCGAGCAGGTACGAAAGTAGGTCTTAGTGATCCGGTGGTTCTGTATGGAAGGGCCATCGCTCAACGGATAAAAGGTACTCTGGGGATAACAGGCTGATACCGCCCAAGAGTTCATATCGACGGCGGTGTTTGGCACCTCGATGTCGGCTCATCTCATCCTGGGGCTGAAGCAGGTCCCAAGGGTATGGCTGTTCGCCATTTAAAGAGGTACGCGAGCTGGGTTTAGAACGTCGTGAGACAGTTCGGTCCCTATCTACCGTGGGCGCTGGAAATTTGAGAGGATCTGCTCCTAGTACGAGAGGACCAGAGTGGACGAACCTCTGGTGTACCGGTTGTGACGCCAGTCGCATCGCCGGGTAGCTATGTTCGGAAGGGATAACCGCTGAAAGCATCTAAGCGGGAAGCCTACCTCAAGATAAGATTTCCCTAGGAATTTATTCCTCTAAAGAGCCGTTCGAGACTAGGACGTTGATAGGTTGGATGTGGAAGCATAGTGATATGTGAAGCTGACCAATACTAATTGCTCGTGAGGCTTGACTATACAACACCCAAGCAGTTGTATATAAAGCATCAATCGATTCATAAATCTACAAAGCAACTTGATTTAGTTATTCCACTAGATAAAATGAACACAATCAGATTCAATCAGCCCAGTCTGTAAAGATTTGGAAAACGCTTCGGCAGTCAATAAGACCAAAGCAAGTATCCATAAACAGTTGTGCTGGCGACCATAGCAAGAGTGAACCACCTGATCCCTTCCCGAACTCAGAAGTGAAACCTCTTAGCGCTGATGGTAGTGTGGGGTTACCCATGTGAGAGTAAGTCATCGCCAGCTCATTATTCTAAACACCCCCATTCTAAAGAGTGGGGGTGTTTTTTATTGCGAGAAATAAAGTGAAAATTTAATTCATGAAGCAATAATCTTTTTTGATTATCCTCAATCGATCATTAGATATAACTCAAAATGACTTTAATATTATTTTAGAAGATTAAATTACTGCTTTTCTCATGAAATGCTGAGTCAATATATAGGATAAACCATTACTATATGCTATAAATAATGAGTAGGCATGATTTTTGCTTGTTTTTTGGAAAGAGAAATATATGAAATTATCTGTTGGATTGAAAGTTGCGAACTCTTTATCGTTAACACCTCAATTGCAGCAGGCAATCCGTTTATTGCAGCTCTCAAGTTTAGAATTAGAGCAAGAAATTCAAATTCAATTAGATAGTAATCCATTACTTGAAAAAGTGGAAGATGAATCAATAGCAGAAAGTTTATCCACTTTAGAAAAAAAAGAGGCAGATGATCTTACTACAGAGTTAAATGCAAACCATTTACCTGATGATTTACCTGTTGATACTGAGTGGGATGATATTTATACCCATCAGTCTACCGCTCTGGCTACACCTGAATTTGAAGAGCGTGAGGATAACCGTCAAGTTCAGATGACACTTAAAGAGCATATGTTAGAACAAGTCAATTTATTGCACTTTTCAAAAATAGATCAGTTGATTGCTTATTGTATTGTAGATGCTTTAGATGATAAGGGATTTTTAGATGCTGAGATAGAAGAGATAATCTTAGCTGTACAACATCTATTAAATGATATGGATATTGAGGAAGACGTTGAGGAAGATGAAGTTTTAGTTGTTTTAAAGCATATACAACGGCTTGATCCAATTGGTATTGGTGCTCGTAATCTTGCCGAATGTTTAAAAGTTCAGTTAGAGTTTTTGCCTAAAGAAACTAAATATCTAAAAGAAGCTAAAAATCTACTTCAATATTATGAATTATTGATTGCGAACGATCTCAATAAATTATTAAAGCAAACAGGTCTTTCTAAAGATCAGTTAAAGTTTGCAGTTGATTTACTAAAGACATTAAAGCCTTACCCAGGTATGGATTTTGAAAAGCAAGAATCAGAATATCAAATTCCTGATGTGGTGGTTGCTAAAAAGGATTTACATTGGCAAGTTCAGTTAAATCCTGATGTGATGCCAAAACTAAGAATTAATTCTTTTTATTCGAGTATGATTCGTAGGGCAGATCAGAGTGATGATAATTTATATCTGCGTAATCAGATGCTTGAAGCCAAGAATTTTATAAAGAGCATTGATGAGCGCCATAAAACTTTATTAAAAGTTGCGACTTGTATTGTTGAGCATCAAAAAGCATTTCTTGAAATAGGTCCTGAAGCAATGAAACCGTTGGTACTACGGGACGTTGCTGAGGAAGTGGAATTACATGAGTCTACAGTTTCTCGGGTCACAACAAATAAGTATATGCTAACACCACGTGGACTTTTTGAGTTGAAATACTTCTTTTCTAGTCACGTGGGAACAACAGCAGGAGGGGAGGCTTCCTCTACCGCCATTCGGGCTATGATTAAAAAGTTGGTATCCAATGAAAATCCACGTAAGCCATTGTCTGATAATGCAATTGCTGCTTTGTTAAAAGATGAAGGGATAGAAGTGGCTAGAAGGACTGTAGCAAAATATCGAGAATCGTTACATATTCCATCGTCATCCGAAAGAAAAGTCTTGATCTAGATTTTGAAGTATGACTATTCTAGATATTCATTATGACGAAATAATGAAATTTCAATTTCACCAAAAGGAGTAGCTAGAATGATTTAATTGTCCCAAATCATCTTTTTTAGATTGCATTAAATCGTTTTAGTTCTTCTTTATATAACCCAAAAAGGTGAGGGATAGAATTATGCAAATAACGATTCGTGGACATCATTTAGCAATTACACCAGCTATAGAAGAAAATATTAAAGCAAAATTTAATCAGTTAACAAAACATCTTGATCAGGTGAATAGTATGCAGATTAAATTAACTAAAGATCATCAGATTGATAAGCGATCGCATAAAGGTAGTTCTAATCATGTGGCCGAAGCAATAGTCCGGTTACCTGGAATTGAACTATTTGCTCAAGCAACCGCAGATGATATGTATACTTCAATTAAAAAACTGACTGAAAAACTAAAAAAACAATTGTTAAAATATCGGAAAATGCAATGTACGTATTCACAAGTTGCTGTTTCTATTTAATAAGTTTTTAATAATTGAGAGAGGCTTGAAATATAGCCTCTTTTTTATTGATAAAATATAAACACGTACTGAATTCTTTGAAAAAGTTATAGTAAAATACTTCGTTTTACACCGTAGGTTGTGCCAGAGGTCTTTGCAATGAATAGTGAACAGCTCACTCAAATTTTAAAAGAAGCTTTTCCTGAAGCGGAAGTAGCGGTGAGCGGACAGGCTGGAAAATTTGACCTCCGTATTGTGGATGATCAATTTGAAGGTAAGCGTACTGTTGCCCGTCAACAAGCAGTTTATGCACCATTAAATACTTATATTGCAAGTGGCGAAGTTCATGCCGTAACAATTCGTGCGATGACCAAAGATGAATGGCGCAAAGCAAGCCTTTTCGGAGCTTAAATATTAATGGATAAATTTTTAATTACGGGCGGTGTTAAGCTCGAAGGGGAAGTACGCATTTCTGGTGCTAAAAATGCGGCTTTACCATTACTTGCGGCAATGATTCTTGCTGACTCTCCAATTACATTAACCAATGTTCCAAATCTTAAAGATGTAAATACTTTGGTGAAATTAATTGGTGGTTTAGGTGTCACGATCAGTTATGAGAACGATACTGTCAAAGCTGATACCTCTACTTTAGATAATCAGTTCGCGCCTTATGAACTGGTAAAAACGATGCGTGCATCTATTTTGGTTTTAGGACCATTATTAGCGCGTTACGGAAATGCCAAAGTTTCATTACCTGGCGGATGTGCAATTGGCTCTCGACCAGTAGATCAACACTTAAAAGCCTTAGAAGCGTTAGGTGCTCATATCGAAGTCGAAAATGGTTATGTCCATGCGACTGTAGATGGTCGACTTAAAGGCGGTGAAGTAGTCTTCGATATGGTCACTGTCGGCGGTACTGAGAATATTTTAATGGCGGCTGCTTTAGCGGATGGCGTAACTACAATTCGTAATGCTGCGCGTGAACCAGAAATTACTGACCTTGCCCAAATGCTTATTAAAATGGGCGCAAAAATTGAAGGTATAGATACCGATACACTCGTTGTTACTGGTGTTGAAAGTCTACATGGTTGTGAATATGCAGTTGTTGCAGACCGTATTGAAACAGGTTCTTACTTGGCTGCAGCGGCTATTACTGGTGGTCGTGTAAAAACAACACATACAGATCCTTCATTACTTGAATCTGTTTTAGACAAGTTTGAAGAAATGGGTGCTGAAGTGACCCGTGGCGACGACTGGATTGAATTGGATATGTTGGGTAAGCGTCCTAAAGCAGTAAGCTTTAGAACGTTGCCGCATCCTGAATTCCCGACTGATATGCAAGCACAAATTATGGCTGTAAATGCAATTGGTCGTGGCTTTGCAACGATTTCTGAAACCATTTTTGAAAATCGTTTCATGCACGTTCCTGAATTGTCACGTATGGGTGCTAATATTCAGGTTGAAGGTCATGATGCTGTTGTGACTGGTGTTGAAAAATTACAGGCAGCACCTGTAATGGCAACAGATTTACGTGCTTCATTCTCTTTGGTTTTAGCAGCTTTAGTTGCTGAAGGTGATACGTTAATTGACCGTATCTACCATATTGACCGTGGTTATGAGCATGTCGAAGAAAAACTTCAAGGTTTAGGTGCCAAAATTAAGCGAGTAAGTTAATGAATGACGTAAGAAACGATGATCCTAATTTTAACGTAATGGGTAATTTTGATCATGGTTTGACTTTGGCACTGAGTAAAGGACGTATTTTAAAAGAAACTTTACCTTTACTTGCTACAGCAGGTATTAATCTGCTTGAAGACCCGGAAAAATCGCGTAAGTTGATTTTTCCTACCACTCATAAGCAAGTTCGTATTTTGATTTTACGTGCGTCTGATGTGCCAACTTATGTTGAGAATGGTGCAGCTGACTTAGGTGTAGCCGGTAAAGACGTGCTTATGGAACATGGTGCTCAGCATGTTTATGAGTTATTAGACCTGCAGATTGCGAAATGTAAATTAATGACTGCTGGTAAAGTAGGAATGGAACGTCCAAAAGGTCGTCTAAAAATTGCGACTAAGTACGTCAATCTAACACGTCAATACTATGCAAGCTTAGGTGAGCAGGTGGATGTTATTAAGCTTTATGGTTCTATGGAGTTGGCACCACTCGTTGGTTTAGGTGATTATATTGTTGACGTCGTGGATACCGGAAATACTTTGCGAGCAAATGGTCTTGAACCATTAGAAGAAATTTGCAAAGTATCTTCACGTCTTATTGTCAATAAAGCGAGCTTTAAGCGTAAACAGGTTTTATTGAACCCAATCATTTCCCAACTTGAACAGGCTGTTCAATCACGTTAAAAGTAATTTCCTATCATGCTTTTGCGATAGTTGTAGATATGATGCCCACAAGAGTCTAGAAAAAGAGTAAACTTGGTTTTTCTTTTTCGCCTTGTGGGTAAATTGATGCGACGTTTATCGACTCAAGATCAGAACTTCAAACAGGTTTTTGCCGAGCTTTTAGCTTTCGAAACTGTTAATGATCCTAATTTAGTTCAAACAGTAGATCAAATTATTGCTGATGTTCGTCAGCATGGTGATGATCATGTTTTAAAACTTACTCAACAGTTCGATCGACATCCAGCGCATCAATTTTCCGATCTAGAATTGTCTCAACAACAACTTAAAGCTGCTTTTGATGGTTTAAACCAAGAGATTCGTGAGGCCCTACAACTCGCGGCTGATCGTATTCGTACATTTCATGAGGCTCAAAAACAAGATAGCTGGACTTATGTAGATGATTTGGGTAATACCTTGGGACAAAAAGTGACTCCACTTGACCGTGTTGGTATTTATGTACCAGGCGGACTTGCATCTTATCCTTCATCTGTACTTATGAATGCGGTACCAGCACATGTGGCCGGTGTACCTGAAATTATTATGGTTGTGCCAGCCCCAAATGGTGAACTAAATCCACTCGTTTTAGCTGCCGCCTATCTAGCAGGTGTTAGCCGAGTATTTACCATTGGTGGGGCACAAGCTGTTGCTGCTTTAGCTTATGGTACTCAAACTGTTCCACGTGTTGATAAAATTACGGGTCCTGGAAACCGATTTGTGGCAGCAGCAAAACGTGCTGTATTTGGTCAGGTTGGTATCGATATGATTGCTGGGCCTTCTGAAATTTTAGTATACGCAGAAGGTGTGAATAATGCTGAATGGTTAGCGATGGATGTATTATCTCAAGCTGAACATGACACAGTGGCTCAAGCTATTTTCATTACTCCAGATGAAGCATTGCTAGAAGCTGTAGAGTCTGCAATTGAAAAACACTTAAGTGAATTGCCAAAAGCTGATATTGCACGTACATCGATTGAAAATCGTGGGGCTTTAGTATTAGTAAAAGACCGTGCAGAAGCTGTTGATTTGATTAATCAGGTTGCACCAGAGCATTTGGAGTTATGTCTTGATGATGCTGAAGCAATGAGCGAAGACATTCGTCATGCAGGGGCAATTTTCATGGGACGCTATACACCTGAAGCAATTGGTGATTACTGTGCTGGCCCAAATCACGTATTACCAACATCTGGTACAGCACGCTTCTCATCGCCACTTGGTGTATATGATTTTCAAAAGCGTTCTAGCTTGATCATGTGCTCAAAAGAGGGCGTTAAAACATTAGCTAAGACGGCCGATGTCCTTGCTGTCCAAGAAAATCTTGATGCCCATGCACGTTCGGCTCGTTATCGTTATCAATAAGCTTTAAGCCTTTTAGTATTTTTAATGATTATTCAGGGCTGACTTTCAGCCCTTTTTTGAGATAAGACTATGACTGTATCTACAGCACAAATGCGTTTTTGGAGTCCTGAGGTTCGTGAACTAGAGCCTTATGTGCCAGGTGAACAACCAAAAATCCAAAATTTATTAAAGTTAAATACTAACGAAAATCCATATCCGCCATCACCTAAAGTAGTAGAAGCAGTTCAAGCGGTATTACATGAACAAGCTGATGCTCTTCGTTTATATCCAGATCCGGATGCTACAGCTTTAAAACAAGCGATTGCTAAGCAACAGGATATTGATGTATCTCAAGTTTTTGTAGGTAATGGTTCTGATGAGGTATTGGCTCATATTTTTAAAGCATTTTTCCTTCAAGAAGAACCGATTCTGTATCCGGATATTACTTATAGTTTTTACCCAGTTTATAGCCAGTTTTTTGGAACAAAAACAAAAGAAATTCCACTCAATGAGAATTTCGAGATTGATGTCAAAGATTATACTCAGCCTAATGGTGGGGTTATTATTACCAACCCAAATGCACCAACCAGTATTGCGTTAAGCTTGGCAGAGATTGAAAAAGTGTTACAAGCTAATCCAGACCGTGTGGTTGTGATTGATGAAGCTTATGTTGATTTTGGTGCTGAGTCAGCTGTAAGTTTGATAAACCGTTATGAAAATCTTGTGGTGTGCCAAACAACTTCAAAGTCTCGTTCTTTGGCTGGTTTACGCGTTGGATTCGCGATTGCTCAGTCACATTTGATTGCAGCACTTGAAGCGGTAAAAAATAGTTTTAATTCATATCCAATTGATCGATTTGCTATTGCAGCGGCTGTCGCTTCTTTTGAAGATCAAGCCTATTTTGAAGAACAGTGTCAAAAGGTCATTATAAGTCGAGAAAAACTTGTTCGTGATTTAACGGAACTTGGCTTTAATGTCTTGCCATCGAAAGCGAATTTTATATTCGCTACGCATTCGCAATATGATGCTGGGCAATTAGCACAAAAGTTGCGTGAGCAGGGCGTTATTGTCCGTTATTTCAATAAGCCTCGCATTAATCAGTTTTTACGTATTACGGTTGGAACTGATGAACAAAATGCGCGTTTAGTTCAAACATTGAAGCAAGATATTCTTTAATATTTATTCTGCTGTGCTGTTCACTAAGTTCAGCATAGCAGAGATTTTATCAAGACTTTCTTGATATTCAGCCTCAGCTTCTGAGGCAATTGTAATACCGCCACCCGCCCAAATAGAGAGTTGGTTTTGATATTGTTGAAAACTGCGAATTAAAATATTCCAACGTCCCGTGCCATCGAAATTAAAATATCCCAGAGTCCCGCAATATGCTCCTCTTGGCGCACCTTCTAACTCTTCAATA
Organism: Acinetobacter sp. AOR41_HL; assembly: GCF_027854645.1. Taxonomy (NCBI): domain Bacteria; kingdom Pseudomonadati; phylum Pseudomonadota; class Gammaproteobacteria; order Moraxellales; family Moraxellaceae; genus Acinetobacter; species Acinetobacter sp. AOR41_HL. Next base: position 12,858 of record NZ_JAKTHZ010000047.1, read on the forward strand.
ATTTGCATTGCTCGAATTTTAGGGGCACCTGTAATTGACCCCCCTGGTAAAGCAGTGAGTAACATTTGCATAGGATTAATATCATTTTTAAGTGTAGCCGTAACTTCACTTACCATGTGATGAACTTGATTGAAACTTTCAATTTCAAATAACTTCGTTGTTTTTACCGAGCCAGTATTGGCATAAATGCTCAAATCATTACGTAATAAATCAACAATCATGACATTTTCTGCTTGATCTTTTTTAGAGTTTTTTAAGGTTTGCTTTGAAAGTAAATCTTGTTCTTCATTTTTAAAACGAGGCATAGTTCCTTTGATCGGTCTGGTTTTAATTTGCTTATCTACATCAAACTCAATAAATAATTCAGGAGAGCAGCTTAATAACTCAAAATTTTCTAACTTCAAATAACCAGCATATGGAGCATTAGTTAAATTCCACAACTCTTCTGCTTTATTTAATAATGAGCCGGTAAAATTTGCACTGAATTCTTGAGTAAGGTTAATTTGATAACAATCTCCTGCTTTAATATATTCTTGTATTTTATGAAAGGCAGTTAAGTATTTATTTTTAGTCCAACGAGGATGAATATTTTCTTCTAATTTAAAAATATTATTTTTTAGTTTAGGAGAAGGTTTTTTGAGTAAATCTGAAATATATTTAAAAATTTCTAATGCATTATTGTCATCGCTAAAAAAATACCATTCATTATTTATATTTTTAATAAAAGAATGATAGCAACCTATAAATAAAGAAGGTTGTTCATGTAATTGATTATTTATAAATTGATTCGCAGAGAAGTCATAGCTAATAAAACCAATATAACCTCCATTAAAGCTTATAGTTTCAATATTTTTGTTTTTTAGATCTGGGGATTGAAATTGAGAAAAATCTATAAGACTCTGTATGTCAGATGAAGTTTGATAATTATTTAGGTCCGATTTTTCAAATAAAAAATTTTTATGATTTTGAATAATTAAATATTTATTTGGAAGAAACCCAATAACCGGATTGTTGTCATCATGAAGATATACAAGCCCGATTAACTCTTCTAATTTTTTTAAAATATCGGCAGCAGATTGAGAGCTTTCTAAAGAGATTTTTTTCTTTAACTGAGACATTTTAAACATATAAGTACTTGGAAGAGGTGACATAGTTTACTACAACTTCTAGTCCATCAAACGGATGAGTCGAAAGAGTTTAATATTTCGTGGAAAAAACAACCGAACAATTCTTCAGTTTTGCTAATAATTTATGAATTCGAACGGGCGATCAATATCGGTACCGTTTGTCGGGTAATTGGCAAAAAATGCATTACAGTAGTTGAACAAAAATTAACGTAGCTGTAATTTAGTAATTGCTAAGCAAAACTACTCAAGGATTGGAAGTTTCGGTTGCCACAAAAGAAAAATGCAACTTGAGACAGTAAGAGTGGTTAAGTCAAAAAATAAATGCTCTTGGGAGAGTGCTCAATGAAAATGTTCACTAAACTTGCTTTAGTTTCTTCTTTAGCTATCAGTGCAAATGCTATGGCAATGCAATCAATGGATGATGCAGCGCTTAGTGCTGCTACAGGTCAAGACGGTATTAATATCGGTATTGCTTTGGGTTCTGGTGGTATTTCTATCGATAAATTATACCTACACGATAATGATGGTTTAGCAACATCAACAGGTATTACTGGCGCTTCAGGTACAGCGGGTTCAATCGCAATTAGTGGTGTTACGGTAACTCAAAAAGGTACAGGTAACCTTTTAGATTTAGCGATTGATACAAATGGTGCTTCAGGTTCAAATGGTGCTTTCTTAAACGTTGCAGCAACAGTAGGTGCGGTTGACGTGCATGTTGGTTCAATTGGTGTAGGTACTTCTGGTACATTAAATACAACTACGGCTGTACGTGGTATTACTGAAACTGCTCCAACTGAAATTATCTCTGGTTTAGATTTATCTTTGGGTCAAATTTCTGCAAATGTTCAGTTAGGTTCAACTCCGCAAGGCGCAATGATCAAAGTGAACTCTAGCTTGCAAGGTGGTTTAACATTATCTAACTTCGGTATTAATGATGCTGCTGGTGGTGGTAAAATTGTCCTAGACAAAGTAATGGTTCGTGGTTCAGGTAATACAACTGGTGACTTGGATGTAAATGCGAATATTTCTGTTGTTCCTACAGGCTTACGTATCCAAAATAACAGTACGCAAGGTATGAACGTTTATGCACAGGGCGTACACCTAGGTGCAGCGGGTAATGCTTCAATTGGTGATTTAGAAATTCAAGGTTTAAATGTAGGGACTTCTACAATTACTATTTCTGGTCACTAATTTAAAGACTGATAAAAAGCGCGTTTATACGCGCTTTTTTATTTATCTTAATAAAACTAATATCTATAGTTTTCTATTTAAATAATATTAGCTTATATAATAAGAAAGAATATAAAACATTTGAAATGAGAATTAATTAACAGTTTATAAATGTAAAACTATGCATTCATCAAAAAGATTAAAAAAAAGCTGTTTTTTACAAAAAAAAAAGGTATCTTCAACACACAGGGATGTAGAGCTATTGCTCTAAGAATAAAATGAATAAGGCCGGTTAGGCCACCATTTAGACCAAGTGCTTATGTTAGAGATAGTTTTAGGCTCAGCATTGATGTATTACTTTGCGACAGAAGCCTTCGAAATAGAAAAAAAGCCGCCGGGAACTGTTTATTATACAGAGACTGCCGATTCACGTAATTTATCATTTCATCGAAACCATATTGAACCTGTCACAATAAAACCGGCTGTAGAAGACCAGTTTCGTGGCATTGTTCGACAAGCCTATGATTATAGTTGTGGCTCTGCTGCACTTACGACTTTATTAAATGGCTATGTGGGAACGAGTTTAACTGAACAGCAAACAATGAGTGGTTTGCTTCAATATGGTGAATATCAGCGCATTATTGAACGCCGAAGTTTCTCATTACTTGATATGAAGCGTTTTGTCACAGCAATTGGTTTAGACAGCGGTGGTTACCGAGGTGAGTTTTCTGATTTAGTTAAACTCGGTCAGCCTGCAATTGTGCCTATTTCATATGCTGGTTTTAAACATTTTGTCGTATATAAAGCTTATAAAGATGGAAGAGTATATGTAGCTGACCCTGCTTTAGGGAATATCAGCTTTGATGAAAGTCGTTTTAAACAAATTTGGGATAATAATACTTTATTTGTTATTTCTGTTCCTGAATCACAGCGTAAAGATCTATTGGCATTAAAAGATGCAGATATGCGTCATGTCGAAGATGCAACGGTCAATAAATATGCTTTTGTTGATGTGCAATATCCAGCGTTTAATTACGAACGTACGGCAAATAAAGCTTCAACCATGAGACTTGTGCTAGACAGCGATAGTCATTCTGCAACATATGGAAAGCCGATAGAAACCTATATGCGTCTTTATTACAAACGTAAATAGACAAATTTAAAGTTAGTAAAATAAATAAATTGGGTGGGAAAAACATGAATAATCGATGGATGAAGATGAGTGTGTTGGCCTTAAGTATGAGTGCCATTACAGGGACAATCTATGCCGAAGATCAAGTACAACAACCTCAAGTATCTGGTTCGAATCAGGCTGTAGCAAATGGAACAGAAAGCTCTAACTCTTCAGAAGCTACAACCTCTAGTTCAGCTACAACAGATAATACTACGCAAGCATCGAATGCAGTAGATACGAATGCCGCAGCCCCAGCTCCAAATAGTGAGGCACATCAAGCTGCAAGTGCGTTACAGAAAAAAGAAGGTGATGCTAGTCAGGAAACAAATTTACAAGAAGTATTTACTTCAAATGAACGCCAATATTCTTTGATTAAGAAGGGCGTAATTTCTTCTTATTATGACCTTGATTACACTTACTACCGCGATACCCGTATTGATTTGGCTTTATCGGATAGTTCTTCTCAACTTAACCGTTTACGTGTTGAGGAAGATGCTAACCATACATTGACGAACAGTTTCACCTTTCAGTATGGGGTATTAGATAACTTAACTCTATCAGCAACTCTTCCTTTCGTTGCAAAGTCTGAAATTATTAAAGATAAAACAACAGCTGGTTTAGGGGATATTTCTTTGGGTGCACGTTGGGAACCTTTCCCGTTAAAGCAAGGACGTTTGCCACTCGTACTTTTTGGTAGTGTATCTACTAAAACAGGTGATAGTCCTTATGAGATCGGTTTAGATGAGTTGTCAACAGGTAAAGGTTATTATTCTGTTGGTGTAGGAGCGAGTACCCGTAAATATATTGATCCAGTCGTTCTCTTTGCTTCTGCATCCGCTAACTATGGTTTTAAAGAAAGCGGTCTTAACCAAGCACGCGGTTCACGTATTTTAGAATCTTTTGATCCTGGGATTAGCGGTGGTTTCTCATTTGGTTTTGCATACTCGTTTAACTATGACGTGTCTCTAACGATGTCATATCAGCAAAGTTTCAACATGAATGCCGAATTCCAATTTAATAATGGAGAGTCTTATAAATCACCAGACCAAAGTAGCGGAATGCTATCTTTTGCTCTAGGTGTTCGTGTTTCGCCAGATACCATTGTTAACGGTACTGTTGGCATTGGTTTAACAGAAGATGCACCAGATATTTCACTTGGTTTGTCGTTCCCGTTAGATATTTTAGGTTTTAACAAAAAACAAAAATAAGGAGATATGCAGGTGAAATATCCTAAATTATGTCCTCTAACGGCGGCAATTGTTATCTCCGGTTTTTCTAGCTTTGCCAATGCTCAATTAGGACAAAACTTAGCTGTTGATATTCGCTCACTATCGATGGGGAATGCTGTAACTGCAGATCCTCCAGGTATTAGTGCAGTTCATTTTAACCCCGCAGCCTTAGCAAAAATTGATGGGTTGCAAACCGATGTACAGGGAATTCTTGCTAACTTTGATATTCAGCGTGAGTTTTCTGCGCCCCCTGGTTATAACATTTTTGGTTATTCAGATGACCCTCTCGTTTGTAATGATGGTCCGGAAGTTTCTGCTAATATCTGTACAGATTTCAAAGGGACAGTACATGGTGACGTCGAGTACGCAAGCTTATATGTGCCGATCCTAAAAAAAATGGTTGATCTTGGAGCAGGATATCCTCTAGTTGCTCCTACAGCCGGAATCGCCTATAAGCCACCTGGTTCAAAAGTTACTTATGCGACAGCAGTATATGCACCCTTGGTAGCAGGGTTTGGAGCAGAGAATGGTAACCCTGGTAACTATATGGGGCAGCAAGTTGCAGTAGAGAGAATTACCTATTTATCACCATCTTTTGGTTATCAAGTAAATGACCATTTATCACTTGGTGCTTCAGTAGGAATGTCCTATAACGCAATCGCACTGAAAACCGATCTACGTTTTCCCAATGAGATGATTGGTGTATTGCGTATGGTTGATGAAGTGGTATGTGCACCTTTTAAAAATAATAGTGACATGATTACGGACTTACTATTATTTGGTATGTGTAATGCTCAAGAAGGCATGAATCCATTTAATAAAATGGGCGCATTACAAGTGTCTTTAGAACAATCATTAAGCCCAAGTTATAACCTAGGTTTACTCTGGGAGCCAACTGATGATTTTGGCTTTGGTATGGTTTATCAAAGTGCTGCCAAAATGCGTTTAAAAGGCAAGTATATGATTGATAATGCCAGAGCACCTCAAGAACTTATTAAGGGTCTTAACTCATCTGCTACAGGACAAATTTTAGCTGCAATTCTAGGTCTACCGGGCAATGTACCTAATATTGAGTCTGGTTTAGTCGCTATGGATCTTGAATACCCTGCACATTTTCAAGCAGGTATTAAGTATAAAATCTTACCCGATTTGCAAGTTAATTTTGACGTAGGATGGACTGACTATTCGGCTTGGGATAAGTTTAAGTTTGAGTTCGATCGTCAAATTACGCTATTAAAAGTGGCTAAGCTTTTATCTAATGACGTTACCGATAATTCATTGGCATTGCCATTGAAATTTACCTCGCCGTGGAGTTGGGGAATTGGTCTTGAATATTCAGCAACCGATCGTTTGAAATTAAGGGCTGGTTACGAGCCTCGAGCTAGTTCGATACCTGATGATAAACGTAATACCATGGTTCCGATCAATAATGCACAATTATTTGGTCTTGGCTTAGGTTATCGTTTTGACGCAGATACAGATCTAGACCTTTCAGTGGGTTTCTTGCGTAGTCGTGACAATATTCCAGCCTGTACGAGTACATTGTCGAATAAGTGTGGTGTCGATAATATTTTATTGAACCCTTATTCGGGCCTAGATGTAAAAACGAATACAAAAATCACAGTGCTTGGTTTGAGCTATAGAACAAAATGGTAAAACAATATAAATCGATGTTTCGACCTAAATTTGCTATCTCGACTTTATGTATTGCGGTAGCAAGCGTTTCTGTATCTTATGCAGATGGTTTCTTTACAATCATTGGTCCAGATGGTCGTCCAATGATTGTACCCAGTAAAAAAGTAGAACAAAAGCAATCCAAGAGTAAAGTAGAAGCACCGAAACAAGTTGTACAACCGCATGTAAATGCTACACCTGTTCAAGAAGCATCTAAAGAAAATGTTCAGAATTCAAAAGAGTTTAAAAAGTTTGAACCACATCCTACAAAAAAATTAAATACTGCACCGACTGCACCGACTGCACCGACTGCACCGACTGCACCGACTGCACCGACTGCACCGACTGCACCGACTGCACCGACTGCACCGACTGCACCGACTGCACCGACTGCACCGACTGCACCGACTGCACCGACTGCACCGACTGCACCGACTGCACCGACTGCACCGACTGCACCGACTGCACCGACTGCACCGGAGCTTCCTTTAAGAATGAGTAAAGCTCAGAAGGAGGAAGTTACAAAACAGACTAGTAGCGTTAAGACAGAAAGTGTTCCAGCAAAAATTTATTCATCTTCACAAAGTACTTCTCAAACTGTTTCAATACCAGATCCTTCAAATGATCGATCTAAATTTACAAGTATTGATGGCGTAGAGTATGTAAATAATGAATATCTTGAAGATCAGGAATTTAATCTTGAAGGTAAAAAACGCTTTTATGTTATGCCGGATGGACTTGGAAGAACAGAGTTTATCGAAAGAAAAAAAGGTGTAAGCAAGTCTACTTTAGAACAATTGTTTAATAAGCAATCTCAGGAAGATCAAGGAGCGATTGTTTTAGCTCCAACTTATATACGACTGTCTCAAAAAGAATTAGAAACGACTTTTGAGCAAGATAAATGTTTTGTTCAAGGCTATAAAAAGTCAATCAAAGTGCTTGGAGCTAAAAAAGAAGTAAATTTATGGCCTCGAAAGCCATTAAAAGAAAAGTTTGAATATGAGTTGGTAAAACTAGATCCATCTGTACAACATTTACAACTTATGTCATTTGCAGCGAGTAATTCCGCACCTCTATATTATTGGCCTTTAGCTATATTCTTAGATGAGAAGGGCTGTATTTTAGAAGGGGCAAGTGGTTTCAAGAGCAAGTCTTATCCTTCTACGATATTACAACATGCATCGATTCAAGGTACTTTAAGAGTGCCGCCTCATGCGCGTTATATGATGTTAACTCCTTTATCTTCTTCAATAGATGTAGCAGAACAAGAGTTATCAAATCAGGGACAGATTCAAATTTCAGTATTACGTTAAAAATAAGTAGGGTATCTAATGAATAAAAAATTATTATGGCCTTTTGCATTAACCACATTAGCAATCATGCTGAATGGTTGTGGCGGTGGTAGCTCAACCATTAATGAAGATCCTACAAGTGGTTCTGGTAGTTCAAATGCAAATGGAAGTTGTGATGCATCAAATAGTGACTGCTTACAGTTTTCACTCGATTATCCCATTGCTGGTCTTAATTTTACCTGTAGTAGTGCTGCAAATCAGAGTTTTGTTACTAAAGCTTCAGGAAACAGTGTGGTTGGTACATGTAAACTTGGTGATACAGCAAATTTCTTTTTACAAGGCACTCAAACTAAAACAAAGATCGATTTAGGTTCTGTTCAATTAGATAATATTTCAAAGATTAAGGTGGTCGTTCCGCCACGTTTGAAAGTTATGGATATGGCTACGGCTTTAACAGGTGTAGCACCTGCTTCATTAAGTCAAAATGATCCAACCATCCGTGTAGCAATGGCCTTGGTTAAACTCTTTCAAAGCGTTGGTTTAGAGCGTGGTGATAATGTAGTGGGAGATATACAACCTACACTATTTACCGAAGATAAGAAAAATACGCTAAATGTAGTACTTCAAAATATTACTGCTGCTGAATGGCAAAGTGGAGCATACGCCAGTATCTTGAAACCTTGGTTAGATGTTAGCCAAATTGATGATAATCAGGCTTTTGCTTTAGTAACTCAATTGACTCATTTGAGTTTGGTAGGTTTATATCAGTCAGATTACTTGACCTTAGCTCAACCAAACTTAATTTCAGAAAATTTTTATGGATGTAATTTAGCTAATTTAGAGGATTGTCCAAAAAATGCTGCTAATACCCAACACGTAATAGGCAATTTATTTTTACTCTCAGATCGCCAAGGTTATACATTTGGTTACGGCTTACAGTGGAAAGGTACAAGTACTACTACAAGTAACTCAACAGTTACAGCAGTAATGGAAGTATTAACTAAATCTAAGCCAGCTCAACTTACAGCGAATGCTCAAACCACATGGCTCGATCCATTACAAGCTGAGATTAAATCGACGCAACCATTCCATTTAAAAGCTTCACCTAATAGCGCTGAAGATTTACTGATTTATCAAGGTAAATTATTAAATGATTCATTTATTGCTGGTCGCGAAAGTCTTTATTTAGGTGCAACAAATAGTAAAACACCAAATCCTCAACAATATGCGTTATGGCGCCAGAGTATAGGTAATCAAAACTATAATGGTTCGCTAGACATCTATAAAGTAACTCCAGCAAGTTATCTTGCAAAAGATATCTTTAGAACTTCAAAAAATGTGAGCTCAGGGCAAACTTATATTTTCCCGTTATATGGTACTTTAAATATTAAATTTGATACTGCTGGAATTTCACCAATCGATTTAGGTATTGTGATTGATGAAAATGGTGACATTCGTACTGATATTAAACCTAATGCAACAGCAACAGATATGTCTGGACAGTGTGGAGTGGTCTCAGATAACACTTTAATTGATAACAATGGCGTTCAACAGTATCGTATAGGGACAACCGGTGGTACAGAGTCTTCTTCAAATGACAAATCAATTACAGTAAAAATGATTTTTGCTGAACCGAAGCTCGGTAATCTCAATGGTATTTTGGCTGGTTTAAATTCGAATGTTGTTCAAGGTACTACTGCAACTGGTAGTCAAACACTGATTGTAAGTGGGGCAAAAATTAACGTTGCCAACTTATTACAAGGGCAGTTAAATGGTATTAACCTTACAACTTATGATAACAAGACAGTTTCATGGTTAAATCCATATGCCTTCTATCAACGAGTCTATAATAATATTAAGGATGTGAGCCCAGCTCCTACAGAAGAGGATAAAGCTTTAGCTGAGCGAATGAGTGGAACGATAACGATTAGAACGGCTGATTGTTATCAAATTAAGACAAAATAAAAACCATAAAAAAAGACCGTGAAAGCGGTCTTTTTTATTAACTAAATTAACCTGTATGGTCTAAACGAGTTCCTAGTGTTTCTAGGTGCGTTGGAAAAACTTGTTTTTTACGATCTTCAAAATAATGTCTGAGTGTGTGTTCGACACTCGGAAAGGCAAGTTCACCCCATGGAATCTCATGCTCTTCAAATAATCGGCTCTCTATGCTTTCCTCCCCCGCACCAAAAAGTCCATCTTTTAGCTGGGCTTTGAAAAGTACATAAATTTGACCAATACGAGGAATATTGTACATACAGTAAAGTTGTTCTATTTCAATTTCGGCTTCTGCTTCTTCACGAGTTTCTCGCGCCGCACCTTGTTCCATGGTTTCGAACAATTCCATATAACCAGCGGGCAAAGTCCATAAGCCATAACGAGGCTCAATTGCACGACGGCAGAGGAGTACTTTATCTTCCCATAACGCTAAGGCACCGCAGATTACTTTGGGGTTTTCATAATGAATATTTCCACAATGAGTACAAACACGGCGTACTTTATGATCACCTAAAGGAATTTTTTGTTCGGTTTTATGCCCACACGCTACACAGAAACTCATAATTATCATCGAGTATAGAGATGCCTCAGCATAACTGAATTTTTAGACTTACGCATCAACTCTATTCCCTAAGTTTGATTTTCAGATATGATGCAAAGAGAGACAGAATAATAGGTGAATGGTATGGAAGAGCACTTGCTAACACAAAAGTTACAGCAAAGATTGCGCTTTTCCACCCGCATACAAGAAGCACAAGCTGCAGTACTGATTGCGATTACAAATGAAAATAATCCTAAGGTACTGCTTACACGCCGTTCAATACATATGAACAACCATGCGGGGGAGGTTTCTTTTCCGGGTGGCAAACGTGACCCTAGTGATACAAGTAATATTGTTGTAGCGCTAAGAGAAGCTCAAGAAGAGACGGCTTTAAATCCGTTTGATGTGCAGTTGCTAGGTGATCTGCCTATGCAACGTGCAAGAAGTGGCTTGTCTGTAAAACCGATTGTTGGGCTTATTCCTCCTGAGGTAACTTTAATTCCTCAGCCCACCGAAATTGATCGAATTTTCTTTGTGCCTTTACAGCAACTTATAGAGACGCGTCCGACGCCATATGAAGTTCGATATGCTCATCAATCTTTATACTTCCCAAGCTTGCAGATTGATAATGAAATTATTTGGGGCCTCACAGCGCGGATGTTAATTGCCTTATTTAAATATGGTTTAGGCTACCAAAAAGAGTGGCCATTTCTACTGAACTCACCAACGTTTGGAATGCCAAAATTTTCTCATAAAAAATAAAGATCAGGACTGATAAATTATGATGTATAGCTATCAAGGACAGCATCCAAAAGCCTTACATGAGCCATGGGATGGCTGGGTTGCTCCAACCGCAACGCTTATTGGACAAGTAGAATTAGGCCGTCAGGTCAGTATTTGGTTTGGTGCTGTAGTACGTGCCGATAATTGTATAGTGCGCATTGGTAATTTTTCTAATATTCAAGAAAATTCTGTATTACATACTGATGCTGGACTTGAGCTAAATATTGGTGAATATGTCACGGTCGGACATAAAGTCATGCTGCATGGTTGTACGATTGGTGATAATAGCTTGATTGGTATGAACGCCGTCATTTTAAATCGAGCTGTGATTGGTAAGAACTGTATTATTGGTGCTAATGCTTTAATACCAGAAGGTAAAGTGATTCCAGATAACTCAGTAGTGATGGGTTCACCAGGCAAAATTGTGAAAACTTTGGATGAAGATGGCGCGGCAAAAATACGTTTGAGCGCACTACATTATGCTGAACACTTTAAAAGCTATACCGATTTGAAAGAATTTCACTTTTAAAATTTTAGTAAGATATTTTCTATGCCAAGCACTCGCTTGGCATTTTTATTTAGATAGGAACAACTCGCCTAACAGGGCCGAGTGGGGTATCATAACTTCCGTTTTTAATCTGATTGAATACTAAGGTTGTGCATGAAACTGCTGGCGTTGGAAACTGCAAACGAGCAATGTTCCATTTCATTAATTGATGAAACCCAAGAACTATTTTTCCAACTCGATACGCGAGCGAAAGCACAAACTCAGACCATTCTGCCAATGATTGAGCAAGGGTTACAACAAACCGAACTTGACGTAGCTGGTTTAGATGCAATTGCCTTTAGCCGAGGGCCAGGTTCTTTTAGTGGTGTTCGAATTAATGCTGCTGTTGCTCAGGCTTTAGCTTGGTCACAAGATTTACCTGTGGTTCCCGTTTCTACCTTGCAAGCTCTCGCACAAGCGGCTTACCGACTTGAAGGATTAGAGCAGGTAACTGCGGTACTCGATGCACGTATGAACGAAGTTTACATTGCAAGTTTTGTTCTAGATGAGCAAGGCATCATGCAGTGTATCGATGAAGAAAAATTAATGAACTACGAGCAAGCGGCTGCCTATGCAAAGCATTGCTTGATTGGTTCAGGTGCTAAACTTCTTCAAGCTGATGCAGAGTATCAAACAATCACTGCCACTGCACAAGACATTGCTTCGATTGCACGTGTCTATGCTGCCCAAAAGCAGTGGGTTGATGCTGAACATGCTTTACCGGTTTACTTGCGTGATGATGCATGGAAAAAAATTGCGGATCAGGGTAAAGCAAAGTAAAGGCACTGCGCATGCATATATATTTTGAAGTGGATTTTCAAGAACAAGCACAGCATTATCAAGCTGTGCTTTCTTCTAGAGGCGTGGCTGCCGATTTACAGCCGATTGAAAAGCTCAATGCCCGTTTTTTACGTTTAAATCCTGAATTAGCACTTTGTGTAGATGAAAACGGACTTTGGTTATCTGCGAACGGCATGAAAATGCAGCCTGACTGGAAAGCTGAAATCCCACGTTTAAAACGAGCAAGTCTTAAATCGGAAATGATTGCTCGTGCTTGTCAGTTAGGGGAAAAGCCAGTACTGGTCGATGCTACAGCGGGCTTAGGTCATGACAGCTTACTTATGGCTTATCTGGGTGCCCAAATCCAGCTTGTTGAGCGTCATCCGATTTTATTTACTTTACTTGAAGATTCAAAAGCTCAGGCACAGCGTGATCCATTTTTAAGTCAATTTATAGATCGTATTCAACTAATCTTTGCTGACTCTGCAAGCTATTTACAGCAATTAGATCAAGACGCACAAACGGTTGATGTAGTCTACCTTGACCCGATGTTCCCACAGCGCGACCAAAACCAACAAGCAATTAAAAAACAAGCCCAGGTCAAAAAGCAGATGCAGCTTTTGCATTTACTTTTACCCGAAGATGGAGAAATGGATTTGGGAGATAATTTGCTTGATTTGGCCAAAAAAGTTGCCAAGCGAGTGATTGTAAAACGTCCACGCCATGCTGTTTTCTTAGCAAATCAAGAGCCAGCTCATCAGTGGCAGGGGGATGCTTGTCGTTTTGATGCTTACTTTCAGTAAGCTTATGTAAGGTTAAGTTTTATTGCTTGAATAATGCACAAATATATGTGATATAGTTCAAAAGCATGATTGCTAAAATTCTTAGCAGGCATACACTTATGATGCCTGACAAAAACGAAATTTTTGAAACCTTTTTATGATTGATCTCAAACCCTCCATTAACTTTTGGCATGATTTTAAAAGTAACCAGCTTGCCGGAATGTGGTTATTTTTGGGGTCAAGACGTTCCTTACAGATCGTACATCCCTCTATTCTTCAACTTATAGTTTGGGGAATATTAGGCGGATGTACCAACTCACTTTATAGCTGGCTCGTAGCTGGTCAAATGGGTGATTTTAACTCCCAAGGCCTAATTGGGTACGCACTCTGGCCTTTTATTGCGCTTATTGTTGGTATTTTTTTATCACAGCGTATTAATCAGCCGCGTTTAATGTTAGTTCCAGCCTTACTGTGGCTAGTTTTAGATACCAATATTTTATTAATTCAATGTTTAATTCAATATCTGGGCTCTAATGGTTATTTGAACTTTGTTCCCGACGCTATTTATAACGGTATTTTACCCGGTTTGTTTGTAGCACTTTTTGTGTGGCAAAGTTTGGCGGTCATTTGGGTATTCTCACGTGAGCTTAAGTGGCCTTGGTGGGAGCGAGCATTGGTTATGGTTGCGACCATTGCGACCATGGTGGTTTGGCAACTTTCCGTAAAAGATCAGCCTATTTGGAAAGTGGAAGATTCTCCACCTACTTTTGCCGAAGATGCTTTTTATGCACAAAGTAAATTACTTCATGATGCTTTAGAGCAAGTTCAATATGGTGAGCTAGCGAAAAGTCATTGGTATTTCTTGGGTGTTGCAGGCGACAGTTATCAAGACGTTTTTAAATCGGAAGTGGTTCGTATTAAAGAACAATTCGATACACGTTTCGGCACTGTCGGACGTTCGATGATGCTAGTCAATAATCCAGATACTCGAACCGAAATTCCGATTGCGTCTAAAACTAGTATAGAGTTGGCTCTACGCCGTATGGGCCAGCAAATGAATCGTGACAGTGATGTGCTCTTTTTATATATGACATCACATGGTGAACAAAACCATTTTGAAATTGAAAATGCGCCTCTAGATTTGGGGCAAGTCGATCCGAAATGGTTACGTGAAACGCTCGATAAAGCGGGGATCCGTTGGCGTGTAATTGTCATTTCCGCCTGTTACTCGGGAAGCTTTATTCCGGCGTTACAGTCACCTGATACATTAATTATTACGGCATCTGCTGCGGATAAAACTTCGTTCGGTTGTAATAACGAAGCTGACTATACTTATTTTGGACGAGCTTTCTTTGATTTGGCGATGCGAGAGCAGTCTTCTATGAAAGATTCGTTTAATGCCGCTAAGCAAACCGTAACCAAATGGGAAGTCGCTCAAGGTGTAGAACCTTCAGAGCCGCAATGGATGATTGGTAAGAATATGGAGCTTATGCTACCTCAGTTGGAAAAATATCTTTTCCCACAGCAAAGCACAGGTAGTGTAAATATTGCTCAAACACAAACAGAGGCTAAAAACGATGCAACTCCTGCAAAAAAACCGCTGCTTTGAAGGTGAGCAGCGCATTTACCAGTTCGATTCTCAATTATTAAAGGGCTCTACTAAGTTTGGTGTTTATTTGCCACCTGCAGCTTTGGAAGGTAAACCTTGCTCAACTTTGTTTTACTTAGCGGGTTTAACGTGTACTGAGGAAACTTTTGCAATCAAAGCCCATGCACAACACATGGCCGCACAGCTTAGCCTCATACTGATTACACCAGATACTTCTCCTCGTGGTGAACAAGTCGCAGTAGGTGACAATTGGGATTTAGGTCAAGGCGCGGGTTTTTATATTAATGCAACGCAAGCGCCTTGGTCTGAGCATTATCGGATGGAAAGCTATTTAATCGATGAGTTATATCCACTTATTTTAAAAAGTTTTCCAGTCAATGCTCAACAAGTCGGTATCTTTGGGCATTCGATGGGGGGACATGGCGCCTTAACTTTAGCTTTTAAATACCCTAACAAGTTTAAGTCGGTATCTGCCTTTGCACCGATTTGCGCGCCAAGTGAATGTGCATGGGGTGAAAAAGCGTTTAGCCATTATTTAGGTGCAGATCGCGATAGCTGGTTAGCTCATGATGCCACAGCTTTAGTCACAAAAAATGGTGCGGTATTTAATGAAATTTTGGTGGATCAGGGGTTAGATGACCAATTTTATGAACAACTTCACCCTGAAAAATTTAAGCAAGCATGTTTAAAGGCAGGACAGCCTTTAACTTTAAGACAACATGCTGGCTATGATCATGGCTATTATTTTATCCAGACCTTTATGGATGAGCATTTGCAGTTTCATGCAATCCAGTTGGAAAAGGTCGCTGGCGAATAATTAGTGCTGCCATTCCACTTGAAATTCTTGTTGAGCCATACGGTTTAGATGATCAAGGACAACTTTTTCCAAGTGGTCATGGTCATCTAACTGGCTATCAATGGCAACATTTAATTGTTCTGTCTGAGGTGCAAGTGTAATGGTTGCGGTAGGCATTAAGATTTTAAAATCTTGTTCAGTTTCTTGTACTTCAAATTTATGTTTCCAATGATTAACTAGACGTTTTGCAATGCGTTTTCCATCGTTTGTTAATAGATGAGTTGTGCTTTTCATTATCAATCCTCACATTGGTTTAATGTACCTTAACAAATTCATTTAGTACTTGGCATTCTATTGCTGCAACGTTACGTTGCAAGTTTGAAATGTTGCCATTTAAGCAAGGAAGAGCGGGCCAAGTAGGTTCTTTTTTGTTATAATTTTTAGCCTCTCCTTAAATTTTTAGCCAGGTCATCCACCTATGTCCAAGCCTTATTTGATTGCTCCTTCTATTTTATCTGCCGATTTTGCTCGTTTAGGCGAAGATGTAGACAAAGTGTTAGCTGCAGGTGCCGATGTAGTGCATTTTGATGTGATGGATAATCACTATGTTCCAAATTTAACTTTTGGTGCAGGTGTGTGTAAGGCTTTAAAAAATTATGGAATTACAGCTCCTGTTGATGTGCATTTAATGGTATCTCCAGTTGACCGTATTATTGGTGATTTCCTAGAAGCAGGCGCAGATATCATTACGTTCCACCCAGAAGCTTCTCATCACATTGACCGTTCATTACAGCTTATTAAGTCTGGTGGTGCTAAAGCAGGATTAGTTTTTAACCCAGCAACACCATTGCATTATCTAGACTATGTTCTTGATAAAGTTGACCAAATTTTATTAATGAGTGTAAACCCAGGTTTTGGTGGGCAAAAGTTCATTCCAATGACTTTAGAAAAATTACGTGAAGCGCGTAAAATTATTGATGCAAGCGGCCGTGATATCCGTTTAGAAGTAGACGGTGGTGTTGGTCCTGCAAACATTCGTGAAATTGCAGAAGCTGGTGCAGATATGTTCGTTGCTGGCTCGGCAATTTTTGGTCAACCAGATTATAAAGTTGTAATTGATCAAATGCGTGCAGAGCTTGCAAAAGTCGGTAGTGTAGACGCTTAAAAAAAGAATATTAAGCTGAGAGTAAACTTGTGGATAACTTTGTTTATAACTGTATGGATAACTGTGTTGATAACCATATGGATAAGATGTTGGTAAAATAAACAAAATGAGATCAACCGTTTATTCTCTAAACAAAATGTATGAAAAAAGAACGCTTTGGCGTTCTTTTTCTATTCTATCAGGATATTTTTGGATCTGTTTTTTTATTAAGCTTTGCTAAAAAATAACCTGTGCAAAAAACGAGAGGGCTTGTGTAAAACTTTTTAAAATATATTGAATAGAAAACTGTAAAAGTGTCATGAAAAATAAAGCTAAATTTGATTTAATAAGATTTTAGTAAGAGACCTAGATCATTAATGACAGTAAAAATTTTAGCGGTAGATATGGATGGGACTTTTCTTAATTCTAAGAAGCAGTACAACAAAGCACGTTTTTTAAAACAGTATGAACAACTAAAACAAAATAATATTCATTTTGTGGTGGCCAGTGGTAACCAACTTGCAAAGCTTGTTACTTATTTTCCAGAAATTAATCATGAAATTGCTTTCATTGCAGAAAATGGGGCACATGTTGTAGATGCAGGGCAAGAACTCGCTTTTGCTCATTTAAGCAAAGAGCAATTCATTGAGATTTTAAATGCGATTGACCCAGTATATACCTCTAAAATGGTGATCTGCGGAAAACAGAGTGCTTATGTACATACGAGTATGAATGCAGAGGACTACGCTAAAGTCGCTCGATATTTTGAGAAGCTGACAGTTATCGATGACTTTTATGCGTTAGATGATCTGGTATGTAAAATTACTTTTACTGCTCAGGAAAACGAAAGTTTTGCAATTTTTGAACATTTTCAGAAGCAAAGCTTCGTAGCAGATAAGGTTTTAGTGCCTGTTTCTAGTGGCTTTGGTTTTATTGATTTGATCCTTCCAGATCAACATAAAGCGCATGGTTTGAAGCTATTACTACATAAATGGCAGATTGAAGCCAATCAAGTGGTTGCGATTGGCGATAACAATAATGATATCCAGATGATCAAAGCAGCAGGTTATGGGTTTGCGGTTGAAAATGCTATTGAAGCTTTAAAAGCAGTAGCGCCTTATACAACACGAAGTAATGAACGAGAAGGTGCACTAGAAGTGATTGATTTAGTTCTTCAGCATCAACCTCCGTTTGCTTAATGACCATAAAAACAATCAATTAAGATGTAAAATTGTATCTGTTTTAAAACTTGGTTATGCTTATACCCCATAGATAAATGGATTGCTCAAGGCAATAAATGATGACGCTGCAACACTTACGCAAGTATGCTTGGTTTGTGTTCCTAATGACTTTGGTCATTGGGTGGAGTGGCGTGTCTGTTGCTCAGATGCCTATGCAGCATGATCTTCATACAATGCCATGCCATAGTAAGCAAATGACACATCACACTATGCATGTTCAAGCTGATAATCAGGCGATATGTCATCAATCTATGGTTAAAGTTTCTCATCAACATGGTGAACACTGCCGAGACTGTAACCCAGTCCATTGTCAAATGGTGAATCTGGCTTTACAGCAAGCTGTACCAGATATTGAAACATCATTTATTCCTAGTACATCTCAATTTAGTAGTATTTATCAGGCACAGCATTTAGCTGGATACTGGCAAGAAATCTTACGCCCACCAAAAGCTTAATCCTTTCTTACTTATTTTTTTAGTTAAAAGGATTACAGCAATGTCTCATAAAACAATTAGCAGCCTCGTCGCTGTATTTGGTCTATTG
This sequence comes from Acinetobacter sp. AOR41_HL, assembly GCF_027854645.1. Lineage (NCBI taxonomy): Bacteria > Pseudomonadati > Pseudomonadota > Gammaproteobacteria > Moraxellales > Moraxellaceae > Acinetobacter > Acinetobacter sp. AOR41_HL. The sequence goes on from NZ_JAKTHZ010000047.1 coordinate 31,288, forward strand.
GTTTCACCATGGACCCTCGCGGCAATTAAGGAGTATCACCTTAATATTAATGAACAACAGATCAATGTTACGGGCAAACCCCTTAAACGAATTACCGTAAATGGCAAGTTTACAGCCCCACTTCTTGAGTTTGAGGAAGGGGATGAGGCTGTTATTCATGTTCATAACCAATTAAAGAATCAAGATACCTCTTTACATTGGCATGGCTTATTACTACCCGGGTTAATGGATGGTGTACCCGGTTTCAATGGTTTTAAAGGAATCGCGCCAAACGGAGATTTTGTTTACCGTTTTAAGGTGAAACAAAATGGCACATATTGGTATCACGCCCACAGTAAAGGCCAAGAACAAGATGGTTTATATGGACCACTCGTGATTTATCCAAAAGGAAAAATACCCGTTGCGGCACATGAAAAAACTGACCGTGATTATGTGGTGATGCTTTCAGATTTTCATCAGTCTTCTAGCGATAGTATTTTAAAGAATTTAAAGAAATCTGCTGAGTATTATCAAAACCGCCGTGAAACCGTATCTGATGTTTGGAAGCAAGTTAAAGCACAAGGCTTAAAAGCAACTTGGCAAGATCGTTCGATGTGGAATCAGATGCGGATGTTAAAAACCGATATGTCTGATGTGACGGGTTATACTTTCTTAGTTAACGGCAAGACACCAGAGCAAAACTGGACAGGTAATTTTAAAGCGGGCGATAAGGTTCGATTGCGATTTATTAATGCATCAGCTATGTCTTTTTTTGATGTCAGAATTCCAAATTTGAAAATGACTGTTGTGAGTGCAGATGGACAGCCAGTTAAGCCTGTTGCAATTGACGAGTTTCGTATCGGTACAGCTGAAACCTACGATGTCATTGTAGAGCCTAAACAAGAAAATTATCAGATTGAGGCAGAGTCTATTGACCGCAGTGGTTTTGCTATCGGTACTTTGCATAATGAAAATGCACAGGCTGTAGGACCGGTTCAAATCCCAGCATCACGTCCACGCGCTTTATTAACCATGGAAGATATGGGCATGAGTCATGGGGATGGGGCAAGTGATGAACATGCTGGCCATCAAATGAACATGCAACATGACATGTCGGCCATGCCTGAAATGAAAAAAGAAGCGAACCATGCTAATCATGATTCTACAATGATAAATATGGATCATGACATGAAAAATAAGTCATCTAGCGAACATGATCATTCCATGATGCAAATGAAGCATGACATGTCAGCGATGTCTGAAATGAAGCATGATATGCAGGCAATGTCAGCTAGCGAGCATGACCACGCTATGATGAATATGAATCATGAGATGCCTGCGCAATCTGAGAATAAGTCCAAAAAAGATGAACCCGTTTATGGCTGGGCAAATGCTTCAACACCAGCGGGTATGAAAACACTGCAATATAGTGATTTGCAGTCTTTAACACCGCAGCCAGATACTCGTGCGCCCGAGCGTGAATTAGTCATTCGTTTAGGGGGCAACATGGAGCGTTATATCTGGACTATTAATGGTAAGAAATTTAACGAAGCTGAACCATTACAAGTTAAATATGGCGAACGTATTCGCTTGAAGTTTGTAAATGACAGCATGATGGCTCATCCAATGCATTTACATGGCATGTTTATGCAATTGGAAAATGGTCAACAAGCTGAAAACTTACCAAATAAACATACCGTTATTGTTCCACCCGGAAAGACCGTTACTGCGTTATTGACAGCCGATGCTTTGGGAGAATGGGCGATTCATTGTCATTTGCTCTATCACATGAGTGCTGGAATGATGAATAAGTTGATTGTTGCTCAAGTAAATGACAGCCAACAACCAGCTCAATCACAGCCACCTGTTCAATCTGAAAATGAGAAAGGAGCTAGTCATGCGCATCACTAAGTTATTTTCTCAAATGATATGTTGCGGTGCTTTCTCGGGTATATCTTTATTTGCTTTTGCTCAAGAACCTTTAACACACGATCATTTACGCGAACATGGTGGACAGGTTTATCAAGCAACTAAGATTGATACTGGCTGGACTCAAAATGAAAAGGGTGAAGGCAGTTTTTCTTCTGAATTGGAAAGCTGGGTGGGAACGGATGAAAATAAATTGTTCATTAAAGCCCATGTTGAAAAGGCCGAGTCGGAAGATGCCAATTATGGCGGTTCAGTACTTTATAGCCGCAATATAGCTGATTATTGGGATGTACAGGCTGGGGTAAACTATGAACGTTTACAACGGGAAGACGAAAAGCAAGAACGTTGGGCTGGTGTAGTGGGTTTACATGGCATGGCGCCTTACTTTTTTGAAACCGATGCTTATCTTTATGCAGGTGAAGATCAGTTATGGAAGTTGAGCCTAGAGACTGAAAGGGACTTACTCTTTACCCAAAAGTTGATTGGTAAGCCCTATTTAAAAGCAAACGTTGTTTTGCAAGATGAATCTCGCTATGCCAGTAAAACGGGATTATCGAGTTTACAGGCAGGTTTTCAAACCCGTTATGAAATCAATAAAAAGGTCATGCCATTTGTTGATGTCGGTTATGGTTATGAAAAAGGTTTAAAACAAACTGCTTGGCAAACTGGAACCGACTCTGAAAATGGTTGGTATTATGGTGCAGGGTTAACACTAAAATTTTAATTGCTGAACAAAAAGTAAGCTTAATGACATGCCATTAGTTTATACTAATGGCATTGTTTTTTGTGTCAGTTATGGTGCAAAGATGGCTTTAGAAAAACAAGAGAATCAAATAAATGTAAATAAAAGCTGCTCAAGCTGTGGGTGTTCAAGCGTAGCAACTCAGGAATATTCTATGCCGAGTGAACCTATGGCAAATAAAATCCAATGGGTGAGTTATTACCATATTCCTCACATGGATTGTGCAGCAGAAGAGCAGATGGTGCGAATGGCGTTAGCACCTTATGCTGGACATATTCAAGAACTTGATTTTGATTTGCCTGCTCGGCATTTAGCGGTGTATCACAGTACAGAAGCTGAAAAAATTACCCAAACCCTGCAACGCCTAGGTTTAGGGGCAGAGTTACAGCAAACTCAACCTCACTATGAACCCGTTGAAAAGCCTAAAAAGGTACGTGTTAGCTCTTCAGCTAATGCAGCACAAAAACAGGTTTTACAATGGTTGTTACTTATTAATGCAGTGATGTTTTTTATCGAATTTATGGCAGGCATCATTGCGTCATCAACAGGATTAATTGCTGACTCACTCGATATGTTTGCCGATGCGGCAATTTATGGAATTGCTTTATTTGTGGTAGGTAAAAACCTCAATGCTCAATTAAAGGCTGCACATATTTCTGGATGGTTTCAGTTTGGCTTAGCCATGATTGTGTTAGTTGATGTATTACGTCGTTTTATATACGGCAGTGAACCTGTTTCAATTCTCATGATTTTAATTGGTGGTTTAGCGCTTGCAGCCAATGTTAGTTGTCTTTATTTAATGAGAGATCATAAGGAGAGTGGGGCACATATGAAGGCGAGTTATATATTCTCTGCCAATGATGTCATCGTAAACTTAGGTGTCATTATTGCGGGAATATTAGTTGCAATCACTGGCTCTCGTTATCCTGATTTAATTATTGGATTGATTATTGTTTTGTTTGTTTTAAATGGTGCTCGGAAAATTCTACAACTCAAAAATGAATAATATTTTCTGATAGAGGCAAGCTTGAGTTCGGGTTTGCCTTCATTTTTTATTTTAAAGTAAACTGAGTCTTCACATAAGGAGGAACGACCTCCCCCATAATGGGTAATCATGTCGGGACGACCTGACACTATAAAAATTAGTGAATATTATGGCTTGGGCTATTTTAATTTTAGCAGGTGTATTTGAAATCATTTGGGCATATTCTATGAAAATGTCTGAAGGTTTTACACGTTTAACCCCTAGTGTTATTACCGTAGTTTTTATGATTTTGAGTGTGGTTCTGCTTTCAATATCAATGAAAACTTTACCTCTTGGTACTGCTTATACGGTTTGGACAGGCATAGGTGCAATTGGATCATTTTTAGTGGGTATATTTTTTCTCAATGAACCTATTGGTGCAATGAGAATGATTGCCGCTGTACTGATTGTATCGGGACTGGTTCTAATGAAAATTTCGTCTCCATCTTAAAAGGATAAAGTATGTTGCTGTCTTATAAGTATATCAATTCGCCTGTTGGGCAATTAAAACTAGTTGCGAATGAAAATGCTTTGGTGGCAGTACTTTGGGACAATGAAAATCCAAAACGTGTTCGACTGGCAGAGCTGGTCGAACAAGCTGAGCATCCGGTTTTATTAAAAACTGAGCAACAGTTAAAAGAATACTTTGAAGGCAAACGCCGTGAATTTACATTGCCATTAGATTTTGAAGGTACAGCATTCCAAAAACAGGTATGGACCGCATTACTCAGCATTCCTTATGGCGAAACAAGAAGTTATAAAGAAATTGCTGTTCAAATTGGAAATGAAAAAGCAGTGCGAGCAGTAGGGGCTGCCAATGGTAAAAACCCAATTTCGATTATTGCACCTTGTCACCGAGTCATTGGCGCGGGTGGCGCTTTAGTGGGTTTTGCTGGTGGTCTTGATAAGAAAGATATTTTATTAAAATTAGAGCAAAAATAAGCTATTTTTAGCGCTCGATTTTTTCAGGCTTTTCTAATAAGCTGTCAATACTGATATTTCATATAAAGCGGGTTTTATGACCTCGCTATTTTCTGAAATATTGATCTTTTCATAACAAACTCTGGATGTTCTAAAAATGGCTGTCGGCGACGTAACAATGCCACAAATGCATGTGGTAAAAGGTGTAAAAATTGGCTCAACAGAAGCATATGTACGTTACCAAAACCGACGAGATTTAGTCATTTTTGAGTTTGCAGAAGGTTCAAATGTTGCGGGTGTATTTACTCAAAACGCCTTCTGTGCAGCACCTGTTCATGTCTCTAAAGCTCATCTTGCCCAAGGCAATCCTCGTTATTTAGTAATTAATACAGGTAATGCCAATGCGGGTACTGGACCTACAGGTTTAAAAAATGCTCAAGCTACTTGCGCGAAGTTAGCTGAGCTTGCTGGTGTGAACAGTTTTGAAGTACTTCCGTTTTCTACAGGGGTGATCGGTGAGCAGCTTCCAATGGAACGTTTACTTGCTGGTCTTCAACCTGCATTAAATAGCGTACAAGATGCTGCTTGGAATGATGCAGCAACTGGCATTATGACGACAGATACAGTTCCTAAAGGTGCATCTGAACAATTTGAACTTGATGGCATTACTTATACCATGACCGGTATTAGTAAAGGTGCAGGCATGATCCGTCCAAACATGGCAACCATGTTGAGCTTTGTGGCAACAGATGCGCCTATTAGCCGTGATTTAGTCCAAAAGCTATTAAAGACAACCGTTGAGCATTCATTTAACCGTATTACCATTGATGGCGATACTTCAACAAATGACTCTTGTATTTTTGTGGCGACTGGTCAGGCTGGTGGCACTGAAATTACATCAGACAGCGATGTGCGCTACGCAAAAGTATTAGAAGTGCTTGCTCGTGTCATGAACCGTTTAGCACAATTAATTATACGTGATGGCGAAGGTGCGACCAAGTTCATTACTGTTGCTGTAGAGGGTGGTGGTAATATTCAAGAGTGTTGTGACATTGCGTATAGCATTGCACATTCTCCACTCGTTAAAACTGCACTGTTTGCATCTGACCCGAACTGGGGGCGTATTTTAGCGGCAATTGGCTATGCAGGAGTGAAAGACTTAGACGTGTCTAAAATTCAGGTGTGGTTAGATGACGTTCAAATCTGTAAAGATGGTGGTGCAGCCGAGGACTATACCGAAGAAGCGGGTGCGCGCGTTATGGCACAAACCGAAATTACCATTCGCGTTGATTTAGGTCGCGGTCAAGCCAAGGACACAGTCTACACATGCGATTTATCTTACGACTACGTCAAGATTAATGCAGATTACCGTTCGTAAATATTCAGTTATAATCAAGCCTCGACAAAGAGGCTTTTTTATTAGCCCCATCTTTTGATATTAAATGATTCAATTTAGTAAATCATTTAAGCAGTAACGTTATATGCGAGCAGGTATGCCAGCATGAAGGATAGAGAAGACGTTTTATGAGTGATGCGACTTTAATTGCCAACGATGCAAAAAACATTGTACAAGCGCATTTAGACCGTTTAGGTGAACCAAAAGACAACCGCCTAAGTGAAGAAGCAAAACAACAAAAGTTTGCACAGATCGAAGCAGAGCTCAAAAAACGTGATGCTGTCCTTGTTGCTCACTACTATTGCGATCCCGATGTACAAGAACTTGCAGAAAAAACAGGTGGATGCGTTTCTGACTCTTTAGAAATGGCCCGTTTTGGACGAGATCATGCAGCCTCTACACTGGTTGTAGCTGGTGTTAAGTTTATGGGAGAAACAGCTAAAATTCTGTCTCCTGAAAAAACAATCCTGATGCCGACACTTGAAGCAACTTGTTCACTTGACTTAGGTTGTCCAGTCGATGAGTTCACAGCATTTTGTGATCAACACCCTGACCACACCGTAGTGGTTTATGCCAATACATCGGCTGCTGTTAAAGCACGTGCGGATTGGGTAGTGACTTCCAGCTGTGCAGTTGAAATTGTTGAGCACCTAGACAGTTTGGGCGAAAAAATTATTTGGGCACCAGATCAGCACTTAGGTCGCTATATTCAAAAGAAAACCGGTGCAGATATGTTGCTTTGGGATGGCGCATGTATTGTGCATGAAGAATTCCGTGCACGTGGCATTGCCAACATGAAAGCACTGTATCCAGACGCTGCTGTATTGGTACATCCAGAGTCGCCAGAGTCGGTAGTAGAAATTGCTGATGCGGTAGGTAGTACTTCTCAACTCATTAAAGCTGCACAGACTTTGCCAAATGAAAGACTCATTGTGGCAACTGACCGTGGTATTTTCTACAAAATGCAGCAAGCAGTACCAGATAAGATTTTAGTTGAAGCTCCAACAGCGGGTGAGGGAGCAACTTGTCGTTCATGTGCTCACTGTCCGTGGATGGCAATGAATGAACTTGATGGAATTTTAGAAGTTTTACAAAAAGGCGATCAAGAAATACACGTTGATCCAGCGCTTGCTGAACGTGCCAAAATGCCTTTAGATCGAATGTTAGCCTTTAGTGCATCGTTAAAACGTTAAAAAGCCTCAAAATGCTTGTTAAATATACATTTGATAAGGATTTTTAACTTTTTTTGACAATAGGTGTTGACGTCTGAGGGCGTCGCGCCTAGAATGCACACCGTACCGCACGATGTGCGATACAGCAAAAGCTGAGATAGATCGGAGCATAGCACAGCCTGGTAGTGCACCTGGTTTGGGACCAGGGGGTCGTAGGTTCGAATCCTACTGCTCCGACCACTTAAAAGAATATTTTAAGATCGGCGAAGTATCGCATGATAAGCATCATCGGTTAAGCGCCTGTAGCTCAGTTGGATAGAGCATCCGCCTTCTAAGCGGATGGTCACAGGTTCGAATCCTGTCAGGCGCGCCATTTGGTAGCTTGGTACATAGAACTTATTTGATGGTGGATGTAGCTCAGTTGGTAGAGCCCTGGATTGTGATTCCAGTTGTCGCGGGTTCGAATCCCGTCATTCACCCCAATTTCGGAGCATAGCACAGCCTGGTAGTGCACCTGGTTTGGGACCAGGGGGTCGTAGGTTCGAATCCTACTGCTCCGACCATATTTAAAAGCGTTCAAGCTTTCTAAAATATCCTAAATATTGAAAATAATTTCTTCTAGTCTTACAGACAGAAGGAATTTTTTTGTTTTTATATATTTAAATTTTAATTCATACACACTCCAATATTTGAACTTGTTTAAATAAGTTCTGTTCTCTGTTATTGATATTTCTGCCTTAACTCATCTTTTTCTTGTTCTGATAAAAATGCGATTTTAAGTCCATTTTGTTGAGCTGTATAAATTTGCTCAGGACTTAAACCTGCCAGTGGAGCAGCAGTTAAATATTCATGTTGTATTTCAATACCTTCAACAGCAGGGTCATCTGTATTAATGGTGGCAAGCACACCATGTTCTAAAAAAGTCTTTAATGGATGTTCTGCTAAAGAGGGTACTGTGTTGGTTTGAATATTTGAGGTGAGACAAGATTCAATACCAATCTGGTGTTTTGCCAAATAATCTAAAAGTTTTAAATCTTGAACTGCTTTAACGCCATGTCCAATTCGTTCGGCACCTAATTCTTCAATAGCTTGCCAAATACTTTCTGGGCCGGCAGCTTCGCCTGCATGTACCGTAATGTGCCAACCTGCATCACGCGCTTTTTTAAAGTGTTCAATAAATAAATTGCCCGGAAAACCAAGCTCATCTCCAGCGAGATCCAGCGCTTTAATATCATTTTTATGGGCGAGTAGGGCATTTAATTCTTTTTCGCAGGCTTCTTGGCCAAAAGTACGGCTCATAATGCCAATTAAATTCGCTTTTACCCCGTAAGCTTGGCTGCCTTCTTTTACGCCAGCAATCACAGCTTCAACAACCCCTTCAAGTGGAAGTTGATGGGTCATTCCCATATAACCCGGTGAAAAACGTAGTTCTACATAGTCTAGGCCTTGCTGTGCTGCATCTTGCATGTTTTCAAAAGCAATGCGTTTGCAGGCATCTAAACTGGCTAATACTTTTACGCCCCAATCGAGCTTCGATAAAAAACTTAATAAGTCAGGTTGGTTATCCATCACTTGTACGTGTGGTCGCAAAGATTCAATGTCGTAAGCAGGCAAATCTAAATGGTATTGTTGGCCTAATTCTAAAATAGTTTGAATGCGGATGTTGCCATCAAGATGACGGTGTATATCTGTAAGCGGGAGTGTATTTGTAATCATAGATTTCTTCTTATCTGTTTGCATCAATTTATCATGCCTGTTTAGAGGCACTGATAAAAGTTTGGTTTTGCTATGTTTTTGTGAAAAGCGTTGAGTTGAGTTTTTTGAACTTACTATATTTGTATAAGTTTTAATTTTGATGACATTGTTCTGGCCTAAGAAGATAACGCAGTCTGTGTAAGATACAAGCACCAAGATTTTTATTGTTTTTAATTTCGCTGAGCCTGTTTTTGTTGACTCTTCAAGAGTAGATTGGCTGAAGAATGGTCATTGGTATTTTGGCTTTTACTTGTAAAGATGAAGAAAGGCTTGCTAAAGACCAAACCGATAAAGCGATTAATTTATCTGTAGAAATCTATTTCTGGCAAGTAAATGAAAAAGAAGAAATAGGAAGCACTCAAATGAAGTCGGTACTTTGTCATCAAGCAACATTACAAGTAGTGGATCAACCGAACTTAACACCTGCAAAAGGGCAAGTTTTATTGGAAGTGGTGCGATGCGGGATCTGTGGTTCAGATTTACATATGCAGCACCACTGCGACCACATGCATGATTTGGCTGCACGTGTAGGGTTTAATGGTTTAGCGAAGTCCACAGACCCGTTTGTACTAGGACATGAGTTTTGCGGCAAGGTTTTAGACTACGGTCCAAAAACACGTCATAAATTTAAAGCCGACACACTCGTTTGTGCAATGCCGCTTTTAAATGTAGATCAGCATGGTTATTTGTCTACAGGGCTTTCCCAAAATGCTTCGGGTGGCTATGCCGAGCAAGTATTGGCTCAATCAAGCTTGATGTTTGAAGTACCGAATGGTCTAGATGCAGATAGTGCCGCTATGACTGAACCAATGGCAGTTGCATTGCATGCTGTTCGCCGTAGTCGTGTAAAAACGAGTGAACCTGCGATTGTGATTGGTTGTGGTCCTGTTGGGTTAGGTGTCATATTAATGCTTAAAGCAGCGGGGGTTAAAACCGTAGTTGCCAGTGACTTTTCTCCAAACCGCCGTAAGCTTGCCGAGCAATGTGGTGCGGATATTGTGGTAGACCCTAAAGAGACATCGCCATTTGCCAACTGGAAAGAGTTTGGTTTACTTGGCAATGTTTCTGATGCCATTAACATGGGCATGGGACTGTTTGATAAGTTACAAGCGACTCGCTTACCATGGTGGCATGGATGGCGCATGATTGATAAATTAGGCGCTCTGCCAAAACGCCCTGTTATTTTTGAGTGTGTTGGCGTACCGGGCGTTTTACAGCAAATTATTGAAGGTGCACCTTTATTTTCCCGAATTGTTGGGGTGGGCGTGTGCATGCAAAGTGATAAAATAGAACCCGCACTTGCGATTAATAAAGAGTTAGAAATTCAGTTTGTGTTGGGCTATACACCGCTTGAGTTCCGAGATGCGCTACACATGATTGCGGAAGGTAAAGTGAACTGTTCACCGCTCATTACGGGTGTTGTTGGTCTAGAAGGTGTTACGAGTGCATTTGAAGCATTACGTGACCCTGAACAGCACGCCAAAATCTTAATTGACCCGAAACGTAGCGGTTCAGATATTCAATTAATGAAATATTAATTTCAAAGCCATTAACGCTTAACTAAAAAGGTTGTGATTTGATTAATCACAACCTTTTTTTGTGAGTATTGGGCGTAAATGAAAGCTGCTGAGCTAATTCGTATTGGTCTTTAGTTGTTCTAGTTCTTGGTAAATCCACTCAACCAATTTTTGAATAGTCGGTGAGATATCTTGGCTCGAATGAATGAGATAGTACTTTCGGCTGCCTTTTAGTTTTTTATTAGAAACAATCACCAGTTCCTTTTTTTGTAGTTCAGACTCAATCAACATTTGTGGAATTAAAGCCATTCCCATGTCATGACTCGCGGCAACTGCAAGCATTGAAAATAACTCGTGACGTTGTCCATCAAAAGGCTTCGGGTGCTGCATGTGATGAGTCAGAAACCATTCTTGCCAAATGCTAGGCCGAGTGGTTTGTTGAAGTAGGGGAATTTTCAGCAGATCTTCAGGGCTTAAATCATAGGTATTTTCATTAATCATCACAGCATCTGGAAAATACTTTTCGATGAGTTTTGGTGAGCACACAGGTACAATTTCTTCATCCATTAAATAATGTGCTTGTATGCCGGGCCAATGGTCAATTTGCTGCTGCGTACCTGCAAAAATAGCAGCATCAAAAATATTATCGTTAAATAAAAAAGGTTTCGTACTGGTTTCTAAATGAACCGTAATTTCAGGGTGTTTTTGATTTAAAAGATGGAGCTTGGGTAACAGCCAGCGCGTTGCAAAGGTAGGAACCACACCTAACTTTAATGTTCCACCTAAACCCTTATGAGAAATCACATCGGCTGTACATTTCTCTAGCCCTAACAAGTAGGGTTTAATGCTTTTAAAATATTGTTGTCCTGCAATGGTTAGCTCGACGCCATGCCGAGTACGTATAAAGAGTTCAACACCTAAGAAATCTTCTAACTGCTGAATTTGGCGCGAAACTGCACTTTGAGTAATGCATAGCTCTTGCGCAGCATAGGTATAACTTAGATGTTTTGCTGCACTTTCAAAGCAAATCAGGCCCTGAATGGACGGGATGCTTCTTCGCATAAATAAATCCTTTTATTTGTCATCATATTTCAAAACAGCATATGACCTACATGCAAATATCCGAGTTTAGTATAAAAATAAGTCATTTTTAATGAAATACAACGAATTAAATATCTAAATTTAATGTCTCTTATTTTAAATATGCGTAAGTCGCATATCTGCATGAACATTTATCGTTTGATTACTGAATTTTTCACGCATAACATCGAGTTAAATAAAGAAGATCAAATCAAGCAGAGGATGCGATGAATCACATGGTGACAACAAAAAAAGCAAAAGTTCAATTTAACTGGCAAGACCCATTTTTAATTGAGCAACAGCTTAGCCCAGATGAGCGCATGATTCGTGATGCGGCTCATGCCTATTGTCAAGAACGTTTGCAACCACGTGTACTTGAACAATTTCGTCATGAAACAACAGATCCATCTATTTTCCGTGAAATGGGAGAGCTTGGCTTACTGGGGCCAACCATTCCTGAGCAATATGGCGGCGCGGGTTTGAACTATGTGAGTTATGGTTTGGTTGCGCGTGAAATTGAATATGTCGACTCGGGCTACCGTTCTATGGCGAGCGTGCAAAGCTCATTGGTGATGGTTCCAATTCATGAATTTGGTACTGAAGAACAAAAGCAAAAGTACTTACCTAAACTTGCCACTGGTGAATACATTGGCTGTTTTGGTTTGACTGAACCTGACCATGGTTCAGACCCGGGCAGTATGATTACTCGTGCTAAAAAAGTTGACGGTGGTTATCGTTTAAGTGGCGCAAAAATGTGGATTACCAACAGTCCAATTGCTGATGTATTTGTCGTTTGGGCAAAAGAGGTTTCTGCTGAAGGTAATGTGGGTGACATTCGAGGCTTCATTTTAGAAAAGGGCTGGGAAGGTCTATCTGCGCCTGCCATTCATGGCAAGGTCGGTTTACGTGCATCGATTACAGGTGAAATTGTGATGGATAACGTTTTTGTACCTGAAGAAAATGCGTTTCCTGAAATTCGAGGTTTAAAAGGTCCATTTACCTGTTTGAACAGTGCGCGTTATGGTATTGCATGGGGGGCAATGGGTGCTGCTGAGTTCTGCTGGCATACCGCACATCAATACACCATGGACCGTAAACAATTTGGTCGTCCGTTGGCTGCAAATCAGCTGATTCAAAAGAAACTGGCAGATATGCAAACTGAAATTGCTTTGGGTTTACAGGCAGCTTTACGTTTTGGCCGTATGAAAGATGAAGGCATTGCATCAGTTGAGGGTACTTCCTTAATTAAGCGCAACAACTGTGGAAAGGCGCTTGATATTGCCCGCATGGCACGTGACATGATGGGTGGAAACGGCATTAGTGACGAGTTTGGTGTGGCACGTCATTTGGTCAATCTTGAAGTCGTAAATACCTACGAGGGTACACATGACGTTCATGCCTTGATTTTAGGTCGTGCACAAACAGGCATTGCCGCATTTAGTAACTAACTCACTCATTTTAAAAATAGAGGTGTTCTTTCGGGAGCACCTGTAGGAATTTTTACGCAAAAATTTATGGAAAGTGACAAGATTCATCGTAAAGATACTCATGTGAAGATGTGCCTCTGTGTACTTAAAACCAAATGTAAAATGCTGAAAATATAGAAGATTAAGTCATACAGAAAACATAAGTAGGCTACCGATGACTCATTTGGGAAAATGAGGAACTAAAGATGAACAATGACGTTCAAGTAATATCGAAAGAATTAAGAACTACATTTCCAAGCAACCTTGGAACATATGAAAAGATTGGCCCTCATACATGGAAATGGGCGCTGTTATTTGCCTATTTTGCGATGGTGGTGGATGGTATTGATATTATGCTGCTGTCTTATAGCTTGACCAGTTTAAAGGCAGAGTTTGGGTTAAGTACCTTTCAGGCGGGTGCCTTAGGTAGTGCTTCTTTGGCGGGTATGGGTATTGGCGGTATTTTGGGTGGCTGGGCATGTGACAAGTTTGGTCGCGTACGGACCATTGCCAACTCGGTGACTTTCTTTTCAGTAGCTACCTGTTTATTGGGCTTTACGCAAAGCTTCGAGCAATTTATGGCTCTACGCTTTATAGGTGCTTTAGGAATCGGAGCACTCTATATGGCCTGTAATACCTTAATGGCTGAATATGTGCCCACAACTTACCGTACAACAGTATTGGGCACGTTACAGACGGGTCAGACTGTAGGTTATATTGCCGCAACCCTATTAGCTGGCGCAATTATTCCAGATCACGGCTGGCGTGTTTTATTCTTCCTGACCGTGGTGCCTGCTTTTATTAATATTTTCCTGCAACGATTTGTGCCAGAGCCAAAATCTTGGCAGCTCACTAAAATTGAAAGCTTACAAGGCAACAGACAGACTAAAGAAAGAGTGGTGGCTGAAAAGCCTAAAAGTGGCAGTATTTATAAGCAAATCTTTAATAACTTTAAGCACCGTAAAATGTTTCTGTTGTGGATGACCACAGCATTCTTCTTACAGTTTGGTTATTACGGCATTAACAACTGGATGCCAAGTTATTTAGAAACAGAAGTGCATATGAACTTTAAAAACTTAACCAGTTATATGGTGGGTTCATATACAGCAATGATTCTAGGCAAAATTTTAGCGGGTTATCTTGCTGATAAATTTAATCGCCGTGCTGTTTTTGTGTTTGGAACAATAGCCAGCGCCGTGTTTTTGCCAATCATTATTTTCTTCAATACCCCTGACAATATTTTGTATTTATTAATCACCTTTGGCTTCTTATATGGCATTCCATACGGTGTAAATGCGACTTATATGGCTGAAAGTTTTTCAACGGATGTACGCGGAACAGCCATTGGCGGTGCTTATAACATTGGTCGTGTCGGTGCAGCGATTGCACCAGCCACCATTGGTTTCTTGGCATCGGGCGGTACGTTTGCCATGGCCTTTATTGTGATGGGCGCTGCCTATTTTGTTGCAGGGGTATTGCCAGGCTTATTTATTAAAGATCGTCAGTACGATCCACAAAGACAATCATAAACAATGACAGGGAGGTGCATCAGCACCTTCTAAAAAGATAAGGGTATCGTTATGGGTGCATTACAAGGAATTCGAGTTTTAGATTTAAGTCGTGTACTTGCGGGGCCTTGGTGTGGGCAAATCTTGGCAGACCTTGGCGCGGAAGTGATTAAAATTGAACGTCCTCGAGTCGGTGATGACACCCGTATGTGGGGACCGCCATGGATGCCTGATCAAGACGGAAACATGACCCGTGAATCTGGCTACTTTCAGTGTACGAATCGCAATAAATATTCTGTTGCGGTGGACATAACCACACCCGAAGGTCAGGCTTTAATTTATGAAATTGCCAAGACTGCCGACGTCGTCATTGAAAATTATAAGACAGGGTCTTTGGCTAAATATGGTTTGGACTATGCTTCCTTAAGTGAGCTCAACCCAAATATTGTGTATTGCTCGATTACTGGTTTTGGGCAAGATGGCCCACGTGCAGCAGAACCCGGTTATGATTTTATTATTCAGGGTATGTCTGGCTTAATGAGCATTACCGGTGAGCCTGATGATGTGGCAGGCGGTGGTGCACAAAAAGTTGGCGTGGCTGTTGTAGATATTCAAACTGGTTTATATTCAACCATTGCCATTCAAGCGGCCTTGATTGCACGTTCGCACACAGGGCGTGGTCAGTATATTGATATGTCACTCCTTGATGTACAGGTCGCGGCACTGGCAAATCAGGGAATGAACTATTTAGCTTCGGGTAAAGCGCCACAACGCATGGGTAATCAACACCCGAGTATTGTGCCGTATCAAACTTTTAAGGCTAAAGATAAAGAGTTTATTATTGCTTGCGGTAACGACAAACAGTTTAAAGATTTGTGTATTGCGATTGGTTATCCAGAGTTACTCGAAAATGAAAAGTTTGTGCGTAATCAGGACCGCGTAAAGTATCGAGATGAACTGATTCCTTTATTGTCGGAGCACTTTTTGCAGAAAACTGCTAAAGAATGGGTCGACATGATTCATGCGCTTAAAGTTCCCGTAGGTGTTATCAACTCTATTGAAGATGCTTTGGCTGAACCACAAATCATCCATCGTAATTTGGTGGTGAATATTCCTCATCGTTTAAATGAAAACTTTCAAACCATAGGCTCACCAATCAAGCTATCTGATACTCCAGTTGAATATCATCATGCACCGCCAGAGCTAGGTGAACATACCGCTCAAATCTTATCGAGATTTAAAACCGCAGAAGAACTGGCTGCGTTAAAAGAGAAAGGTATTATTGATGGGAAAATTGCTTAAGTTGTTACTTTTTTAATGTGATTAAATTAAAGTGGAAACTGTGATTTGCAATAAATCACAGTTTTTTATTAGAAAATAAGCGTTTTAATATTTAAAAATAAGCGGCAGCTCTGGTCTGAAATCATGAATCATTCCTTGAGGCTCATGATCAAAACTGATTTCCATTAAATGCTCCGTTCCATCAGTCACTTCAAAATTATCAAGTGTATTGAACAGCAATGAAGTAGGGTGCTGTTCAAGGTTTGGAATAGAAACCTTAATTGCGGTGATTTCTGATAAATCTTTGCTATGCACAAGTGGCTGTTGTTTTTCTTTTGCAGCAAGATCTGGTCGTGAAGCAAATGAAAGGAAG
The DNA here is from genome assembly GCF_027854645.1 of Acinetobacter sp. AOR41_HL. NCBI lineage: Bacteria > Pseudomonadati > Pseudomonadota > Gammaproteobacteria > Moraxellales > Moraxellaceae > Acinetobacter > Acinetobacter sp. AOR41_HL. Next base: position 47,431 of record NZ_JAKTHZ010000047.1, read on the forward strand.
AACCACATTGGCTCAGATACAACAGAGTCTTTGGCAACATTTACTTCTAAGCTGGCTGGTAAATAGCTTGGCTTGTAAACCCAATTAGGAAATTTTGCGCCGTTATCATCTTTATTTTTAGGGCGAAAACAAATACCAAAAGGGGAAGCGATATTATTTTGAGTACTTAGTCGCTCAAAAAGCAGAGTCGGTTTTGTGAGATCACTTGAAGCTTCTTCTGGATTATTTAAAAAAATTAATTCGATAAAGCTATTTTTAAAGAAAAAGCGTCTGTTTTGGGTACCTTGACCCGGGTGCTTATTGGATGAACCTTCTGTTAGACCGAATTTTTTTAAAGTTTCAGCTTCGGGAGCGCCTGATTGTACACAAATAAAAATATGGTCGACTTCCATTTTAAGTTCTCATACTAATGTTGATGAATATTAAATAATTGATTAATAGAATTTTTCATGTTTATCGCAAGTGTTTCATCGAAACCATCGACTAAAAAGCGACTAATGAGTCCTTCAATCACCGTATAGATCAGCTCGGATAAAGCTTCACCATTGGGCATATTGCAGTTTGCGGCGATGAGTTCTTTAATCCATTGTTTATGGGCTTTAGAAATAGAAATAATGTCTTGATCATTTTGGTTAGACTCAGCGACCGCTCTTACAAATAAACAGCCTTTAAAAAAATCTTGTGTAAACCAGTTGGTGTGCCAATCCAGAATTTTATTGATGGCTTCTAGCCCTGTTGCATCTCCCACATAGCCCAAAAGGCTTTGCTTAAACCGTTCATCACGCGCAACGAGCACAGACTTAACCAATTGATTTTTATTTTTATAGTACGTGTACATCGTGGTTTTGGAGCAGCCAGATTCATCGCGAATTAGGTCAACGCCAACCCCGACAAAACTATTTTCATTAAATAACTTCTCGGCTGTATCTAATATTTTTAAGGCAGATTTAGACATAAAACTTTTCCAAAAAATAAAATAGTACAGATCTGTACTATTTGAAATTTTATCTATATGCTTTTTAAAAAGCAACTTCTGTTTAAGGAATAAAAATCATGTTCTCTATTTTCTATGGCAAAGAAAAACTTGCTCCATCGCCCAATAAAATTGACATTTTGCGAAGCCTTATTGGGGGTACAGTTAGTATTTTTATACTTCTTTGGTTGAGTAAGCTCACACATAATATCTTTATCATGGCACCGTTTGGTGCGACCTGTGTATTGCTCTATACCGTGTCACAGTCACCTTTAGCACAGCCCAGAAATATTATATTTGGACATCTTATTTCGGCTTTTGTAGGTTTGTTTTTTCTAAAATTTGTTGGTGTTTCTATTTTTACAATTGCTTTTTCAGTGGGCTGTGCAATTGCGCTCATGCAAGTGTTTAAATGCGTTCATCCACCTGCTGGGGCCAATCCTTTGGTTATTTTGCTTACTGCGAGCAGCATACATTACCAGTGGAGCTTTTTGATTTTCCCTGTTTTGGTCGGCGCAGTTTCTTTAGTTTTGGTGGCAATGCTGATTAATAATATTAAAGCGAGTACCAAGTGGCCGATGTATGGCTTGGGAATTCTAAATAGTAAAAAGTAGGGAAAGCATGAGTGGTGGTTTGAGCTTAAAATAATAAAAGTATTCACTACCTGCATAGTGAATACTTTTGAGAGAACTTATGACTTCTTCGAAATACGCTCTTCGATGGCAAATTTGAGTAAAGAAGCACTGCGGTAAAAACCATGTGCGAACTTTCCAAATGGCATGGTTATAAAGAACGTCATGACCGTTGCTAAATGGAAAATCAGTAAAAGTGCCATGTAAGGGGTATTGCGAAATGCCATGAGGGCTAAGCCTGAAGCACTGACTAAAATTAAAAGGAAAATAAAGCCTCGATCTACAGGTTTTTGCTCGCGGTCACCATGTAGTGGGTGGCGTTTAAGGTTTAAATAGAGCAGGCCCGATGGTCCAATCACTAAGCCAAGCCCACCCAACGTACCCAAAATAACAGGCAAGCTAAAGATAGGGTAAGGCGCATGTAGGTTAAGGAAATAGTGATATAAAGTCGCTACACCTGTAGCTGCAAAGCAGAGCATAAAGCCATAAAAGGTGAGGTGATGGAACACGCGGCGGATTTGGGTGTAACGGTCATCCTGTTCATTACAGCCTTTGCCATGTCCACCATCTAAATATTTAAGCGTTAATACATTTTGAGAGGCTTGAACTAGGTCGGGTTTCTCAACTTTGCCGTGAATGACTTTAGAGGTTTGACGCCAGAATTTACTAATGCCAATGCCGAGCAAAACAATCGCAACTGTAAAGGTCACTCCAAAAAGTAGAGCTAGAAAGTTATGCGGGAAAATCGCATAGAAATTACCTTGATAGCCTGCAAACAGGTCAGTGCCTTTGTACCACACCACAGCTAACATGCATAAAAAGAAAATAGCTGATAATGCTGAGACAAAAGGAATTCCTACAGACTTATAAAGTCGGCCTAAAGGCTGAGGGGTCGCAAACTCTTGGTAAGTTTCCAAACGTACTTGCGCCATCGCTTTTGGAATATTTACACCAAACTCATGTGGCGGGGCATATTGGCAAGCATGTAAACAAGCACCACAGTTATGGCAGAGGTTTGCCATGTAATGAATATCGGCTTGGTTAAACTCAAGACGTTTGGTCATGGCCGCAAAAACAGCACAAAAAGACTCACAGTAACGACAAGCATTACAAATTTGTAGGGCTCTTTGAACTTCCTGCTCGTGGTCAGAGAGCTGAACAACTGGAATTAGGGCTTTGGTACTAGCATTCATGTTCAACTCCTTGTGTAAGTGCATAGTGGGCTGCATTTTTTCCGGCAATGCGACCAAAGGTTGTGCCAATCGACATACCAACACCTGCGGTATAACCTTGACCGAGTACGTTACCTGCCATCATTTCACCTGCGACAAACAGGTTGCGGCTTGGCTTATTGTTAAAACGCACCGCAGCATCGTCTTCGACTTTTAAACCTAAATAGGTAAAGGTAATGCCGGGTTTAAGGGCATAGGCATAGAAAGGTGGCTGATCGAGAGGGACAGCCCAATGGGTTTTGTTGGGAACAATATTTTCGGTGGTGCAGTCATCTAAAACCGTGTGGTTAAAGGTGCCTTGCACACAGGCTTGATTAAATTCTTCTACGGTGTGGCATAAGGTTTTTGCATCTAGCCCGATTTTTTCGGCCAGTTCTTGAATGCTATTTGCTTTTACACCCGCAAACACAGGTGGCATAAAGCGCCCAATGGCTTTTGAGTCGATAATCGAATAGGCAATTTGCTGTGACTGTTTGGCAACAAGGCGGCCCCAAATCGCATAACGTTTTGGCCAGAAGTCTTCGCCCTCATCGTAAAAACGTTCGGCTTTGTTATTGACTACAATACCCAGTGAAACGCAGTCAATACGAGTGCAGATGCCGCCGTCATATAACGGTGCGCGTGCATCTACGGCGACACAATGCGATTGCGATGGGTCACCAATAATATCGGCGCCTTGATCTATCATAAATTTGAGTAAGTTGCCTTGATTAAAGCGAGTTCCACGGATAATGAAATTATCGGCAGGCCATTCGCCGTTTTCATTTTGCCCCCATGCTTCTCTTAACCATTCCAAATTTGACTCAAAACCACCTGCGGCCAATACACAGCTTTTCGCTTTAAATACACGGCCATCTTCCGCAATAGCGGCTTCAAAATGTCCTTGGTTTAACTGTAGGTCTTTAATTTTTGTGTTGTATAAAATTTCGATGCCAAGTTCTTGGGCACTACGGTAATAGGCATTAATGAGGGCTTTACCGCCACCCATAAAAAAAGCATTGGTACGTGCAACATGCAAAGCACCTGAGAGCGGCGGCTGAAAATTTACACCATGTTTACGCATCCAGTCGCGGCAGGTTGCCGTGCTACGAATCACCAGACGAGCTAAGTGTTCATTGGTTTTTCCGGCAGTGACTTTAAGTAGATCTTGCCAATATTCTTCTTCGGGATAGGCATCGACCAATACGTCTTGAGGAGCATCATGCATGCAGCGAAGGTTACGAGTGTGCTGTGAGTTACCACCACGCCACTCTTTGGGTGCTGCTTCTATGACCAGCACAGAAGCGCCACTTTCTTTTGCTGTGAGTGCGGCACACAGTGCGGCATTCCCACCACCAATCACAATTACATCATGCATGGATTTCTCCCTTTCTCAGCTAAGGCTAATTTAGCTTTAAAAGGGAAGGTGAAGTGAGAGGCTAAGCTTGAATGGGTGTTTAGTAAAAATAAACACTAATGGCTTAAGTGTTTATAAGTTCAGCACCAGGCCAACGTTTTTCATGAATGAGGTTGGTGACACAAGCGCGAATCACCACTTTGGTGGCTAAAGTAGCTGGTGAGAGTTCTTCTTCAGAGAGACTAATTAAATAGTTAATACGCTCAATGGCAGGTTCTACAACGCGTAGCAAACATAGGTCTTGCCGCGAGTTTAGCGATGCACCCGCAGGTTGAATGGTTGCCATTTCGAGTTGGCTAATGCTTTCCATTAACAAATGCAGCCCATCAATTTCATAGGCCACTTTAAGCTGATGAACTTTCTGTTCGAGCAACAAACGCAGTCCATGTCTTTGGCTCGGTAAAATCAGTGGAAGTTCTTTAAGCTGTGAATGAGTAATGGTTTGAGTGTCGATACAGCTTTCAAGGTGGTACTGACTCAGCACTTCTTTAGGTGAGATTAAAAACATTTGTTCTTTGACTAAAGGTTGTATGGCCCACTGTGGGTCGACATCGTCACTAAAGATGATGGCAACATCGAGCTGCCTTGCATTCACCAAGGCTTTGAGGTCACCCGATAAGCCTTCGATTAAACGGACTTTAATGTCAGGATAACGGTTTCTCATGAGTTTTAAAAAGTGCGTGCCAATAACCGATGCGACACTCGGTGAAAAACCCACGGTGACATGACCACTTAAACGTGAGGAGTGCGCAGAGTCTACCGCATGGTCTAAGTGCCTAAGCGCCAGTTGAACTTGTTGAAAAAAAGCTAAACCCGCAGGGGTGGGAACCGTACCCAAAGCAGTACGTTGTAAAAGGCGAATAGAAAGCTCACTTTCTAATTTTGAGATTTGCTGACTTAATGCAGACGTTCCAATATCGAGATTTTTTGCAGCTTTACCCAAGCTTCCAGACTCGATCACTGCAATAAAATACTTTAATTGTTTGAGTTCCACGGCAAATACTACATTGTCCTTTGTTAATTATTCTACACTGGTTTATTGCTCTACATTTTGTTCTATTACGTTGCGTAAACCGTTCAAAGAGTAAAGGCAACACCTGCTCAAGACGTTGCCTTTTAGAGCTTTTATTGTTTAACCTGCTCAAGACCCTGTTCTTCAATAATTCGTGTCGCTTGAGGCGATTTCACAAATTGAATAAGTTCTTTTGCGACTTTTGCATGTTCCGAATTTTTACCAATACCAGCAGCAAACACGGTAACTTTTTGGTAAGGCGCAGGGATTGGACCAACTAACTCAACTTGCCCATATTTGCCAGTGAAAGGTTTGATTTCACTAATTTGCTGGAAGCCAATATCAAACTGACCTTCGGCAATACGTTTTGCAACACGGTCGCCGACTACTTTTTCTGCTTTACCAGCAATCACTTTGTACTCGACAGGTGGGAAGCTTGGGAAAACATCTTTTTCAAGATGTGTACCGCTCGCACTTGCTGAATAGCCGATGTGCTTGGCATTTAATAAAACTTTTTCAAATTTTGCCGCAGAGCTAATGTCTGGCTTTGGTGCACCTTTAGGCACAGCCATACCAATGCTTGAATTGACTAAAGCGCTTTGTGAGTTTGGGTCAACATAACCTTTTTCTGCGAGTTTGCTTAGTTCAGGAGCAGCCAATACCACCACATCAAAGCGTTCACCACGATCGAGACGGTTTGGAATTGCAGTTGGCGATGCACCCATAGATGAACCAGAAGAAAGATGAACCGTGTGACCAGTTTGCTTTTCAAATATTGGAATGAGTTTTTCCATAGATGAATAGAAACCGCCAGAGCTAATCACTTCGAGGGTATCTGCATTAGCAAATGTAGATCCTAAGCCTGCACCAGCTAGGCAAATGGTCATGAAGATAGGGGACTTTTTCATAGTATCTCACTTTTAATGATAGGAGAGCACAGTACGGAGACTTAAAGTCTGCCGTACTGTTCATTAAAATTTCAGGTTAAGTAGTTAGTTGTTTTAAGCGCTAACCTTTGCAGGTTCAGCAAGCGCGTCAGATTTGTTCTGCTTAGAACCGCGACATAGATATAAACTTGAGATGAGACTACATACCGCAGCAAGCATGAGCCAGAACGCTGGTGTACTTGCATTGCCAGTGTTTTCCACAAGGAAAGTACATGCCATTGGAGTCATACCACCAAAAATAGCGGCTGCAAGACTAAACGCTAAAGAGAAGCCAACGGTACGAACACGTTTTGGCATTACTTCGGCAAGTGTTGCGACCATAGTGCCGTTGTACATACCAAAGAAGAACGAGAAGTAAGCAAGCGTGATCAGTAAGTTTGAAAAACTAATGTCGCTTACCAACCAGCTTAAAACTGGGTAGCTGGTAAAAATCGCAAGAGTCGTAATACCCACTAACACTGGACGGCGACCAATTTTGTCTGAAAGCAAGCCACCCATTGGTAACCAGAAGAAATTCGATAAACCTACAAATACGGTTGCTAAAAGGCTGTCTGTGACCGACATTTCTAAAGTACGTTTTGCATATACTGTGGTGTAAACCGTAATAAAATAGAACGTGGTTGTGGTCATCGCACTCATCATCATACCGGCAAGTACAATGCGCCAGTTGCTCGCCAATGTGCTGAAAATTTCTTTGGTTGAAGGATGAGTTTTTTGTGCTTTAAATGCTTCAGTTTCCTCTAAAGTACGGCGGAATAAGAAGATTAAAGGAATGATCAAACAACCAATTAAGAACGGAATACGCCAGCCCCATTCACTCACTTGTGCATGAGTTAAAACGGTGTTGAGCCAATAACCAAATAACGCTGCAAACACGACCGCAATTTGTTGGCTACCAGACTGCCAGCTAGTAATAAAACCACGGTTTTTATCGGTTGCAATTTCTGCAAGGTAAATCGACACGCCGCCAGATTCAACACCTGCCGAGAAGCCCTGTAACAGACGGCCAATGACCACTAAAATAGGGGCCATAATACCGATGGTGTCATAACCCGGTACAAAGGTAATTAAAATCGTACCAATAGCCATCAAGCTTAAAGTCACAATCAACCCTTTACGACGACCAATTCTGTCGACATAGGCACCCAAGAAAATAGCGCCAAGAGGACGCATAAGAAAGCCCGCAGCAAACACGGTAAATGTCATCATTAAAGAGACATATTCATTATCTGAGTGGAAAAATTTTGCTGCGATATAGGTGGCATAGAAACCAAAAAGAAAAAAATCGTACTGTTCTAAAAAGTTGCCACTCGTTACGTTTAATATTTTTTTAAAAGTAGCCCTACGGTTATTAACGACATCCATTGGAGACCTCCTTGGCCTGACAAAATGGAAACATTCACGATCTTCAAGATTTGGACGTAAATTGATTCAATCAATAAACCTAAATAGGAAATGGGTTAGAGATGAGATTTAAAGGTGTCCTTGGTAGAAAATGTGATGCCTTGTTTCCAGTTAAAACTACACATCTATATTTCGATAAACAGAAAACCACTTATCATTCGTATAAAAATGTAATCTTAAAAAGCAGGGAGGAGTGAGAGGCGAAAATTAATTAGGTATTTAGAAAAATTAATGACCCTTTAAACAATAATTTCAGAACATGGCCAAATTTGGTTTTGAATTAACTCTTTCACACAGGCCTTAATGGCTGACTTGGCAGCAAGTGCAGCAGGTGATAATTCTTCTTCGGCAAGGCTTACTAAGTAGTTAATTCGTTCAACTTCAGGGTCGACAACCTTAAGCAATTGCAGCTTGTGTTTATACTCTTGCAGGCAGGCACTTCCGGGGCGAACACTGGCGAGGTCGAGGTGAATCAGGCTGTCCATAAGCAAATGCAAGCCATCAATTTCATAGACGACATTAAGCTGTCCAATCTTGTGCTCAAGCAGTTTCCGTAAGCTATGACGCTGACGTGGTAGCACTAAAGGAATATCGCCAATTTGCTGCGATTGAACAATGCCGCTTTTAATACATTCGCTAAGGCCGTATTTTTCGAGTACTTCTTTGCGCGCCATTAAATACATTTGTTCGCGTACTAATGGCTGTATTGACCACTGCTTATCAATTTCATTGGTAAAAATAATGGCGATATCAAGCTGACGCGAATTAATCGACTGAATCAGATTTCCCGACAGCGTTTCCACAATCTCTAAACGAATATCTGGATAACGTTCAGACATTAGTTTCATTAAAGGGATGCCAATCAAAGCGGTAATAGTGGGCGGAAAACCAAGGCTGACATGTCCTGATAGCCGTGCTGAATGTGCAGCGTCTATGGCGAAGTTCACTTGACGCAAAATCAGTTGCGAGTGTTTTAAAAAGGCAAGACCTGCTGGGGTTGGGGTCACACCAAAAGCATTACGCTGTAATAAACGAATGCTTAACTCTTGTTCGAGCTTACTAATTTGCTGACTAATCGCCGAAGCACCGACATCGAGCTTTTGGGCAGCTTTACCAATACTGCCTGATTCAACGACCGTCAAAAAATACTTTATTTGCTTGATTTCCATAATAAATGTATTCGCTCATCATCCTTGATTTATAGAGATATGAAGGATTGGGAAATCTATCATGTATTTTTATATTAACAGCAATGTGTAAAAAAGTTTCTGAAAATTAAGCGGCTCTACTGAAACTTAGTAAAAAGTAAAATCACACCTAAGACACATAAGATTGAACCAATCACCTTATTAATCTGTACTTGCTTGGCTAACATTTTTTGTCTCAGCAGCATGGATGAAAACAGTACAGCCACCAGTGAAAACCATGCAAAATGTGCAAAAGACATAAAAAAGCCATAAGCCAAAAGAATAGTTTTCGGTGTAGTTAAACTCACAATTTGCGTATAGGTACTAATCACAAATAGCGTGGTTTTAGGGTTGAGGGCATTGGTAAAAAAGCCGTATTTTATCGCTTGAAAAGTGTCTATAGCGCTTAAAGCAGCAGTGTCTAAAACTGGTTTTTGCGTAAAAGTTTTATAGCCAATATAGATCAGATAAAGCGCGCCAATATATTTAACAATATTCAAGATTTGCGGTGTATAAGTTATCACAAAGGCAACGGCGACTAACGTATAGGTCACATGCACCAACACGCCAAGCGATATTCCCAGTGAAGTGAACACACCTATTTTTCTGCCGTACAAGTAACTATTTTTGGTCACAATCGCGAAGTCAGCGCCGGGGCTTACCACTGCCAAAATCGTAATGAGAATAACCGCAATAAACTCTGCCATTATTTTGCCCCCACACTGCAAAAGAACAGTTTTATCTGTACTTTTTGGAATGTATTTAAGAGGAGAGTTGTTTTACTGAAAGCTGCTATTCTTTTGGTGAGAAAGATTGGGGCTTTACATTTATGAAGATAGATATAGATATTCAATATATTTTTCATCATCTAAAATAGGGTTTAATCAAGATGATTTTTATTTTGAACAGAAAACTAAAAATAAAAATCGATAAAAACGACTACATATTTATGAGTTTTTGGAATGATTGAAAGAATATCGCTGAATTCATTAAAATTTTTCTATTTTGTGGCGAAGTATGGCAGCGTGACTTTAGCTGCAAAGAAATTATTTGTGACGCAAAGTGCGGTCAGTAAACAGATTTATAATTTAGAAGAAGCTTTAAATACCACTTTGTTTGATCGTAAAAATAAAACACTTGTGATGACCGAGCAAGGTGAAATTTTACTGAGTTGTTGCCATCAAGTTTTTGGTCAACTCGATGAATGTTTAATAGAGCTCAGCCAACCCAAAACCGAAAACAAGCAACTGGTTTTGTCGTGTGAACCGACTCTTTCTATGAAATGGCTTATTCCACGATTATCAAAATTTAAAAAGCTCGGTCATGATTTTGAGGTTGTGCTACTCACAGCAGGCGGCGTGGTCGATTTTGAAAAAGACAATATTGATATCGCGATTCGTAGAAATGACTTTGATTGGGGAGAGCATATTTATAGCGAAAAGATTGCCGATGAATATATCGCTCTAGTTCAAGCAACCAAGCCACCCGACACAAACGACGTACTCATTTCGACCTCTAGACCAAATTTTTTCAAAAGCATGAGTCGCATTGCTGAGTTAAAGCAAAATTTAAAAGGCTACACCAAAGTCAAACTCGAACATTTTTATCTATGTTTAGAAGGTTGCTTGGCGGGACTCGGCGCGACGGTCATTTCAATTTATATGATTGAAAAAGAGCTTGAGTGGAACGCAATACAAAAAATTTCACCAATCGTTCAAGATAATTCAGCCTATTTTTTACTTTCTCATCGTGCTTTTGAGGAAGATCCACGCAAAACCCTATTTTTAGAATGGCTAAAAGCAGAGATGAATGAGAGTCAACATAAATTGCTTTAGGTTGAGGAGTTTTATTTAAAGAGATATTTTTTAATTAATTGAAAATAATCATAAATTATAAATTTTCAGGCGCTACAACGCGAGTGCTATATATTGAATTTCTGCTATCTAAAATTCCCTAAGATGAAAAATATTTAACTTCAAACTTATTTATAAAACCCTAAACATGAATTTCACTCAGTTTTGAATGAGACTAAATCATTTTTATTCATGTTGTGATTGCGGTATAAATCTATCCATGCTCTGAAGCGCTCCAGTTATTCACTTTTGATAAGACCACAAGGCACAAAACTGACAAGGCTGGAAAGTTCAAAAAGAGCAAAAAGATTTTTTAGGTTTATCTCAGAAATTAGGGTACTGATCAAAATGAGTAAAGAATTTACATTTACGATTAAGAGTATTTGTTTCGATGAGAACTATCGTCCAGCAGACAATACGCGTATTACAACCAACTTTGCTAACTTGGCGAGAGGGATGAGCCGCGAAGAAAATTTGCGCAATACATTACGGATGATCGACAATCGTTTCAATGCCTTAGCTCATTGGGACAACCCTAAGGGCGACCGCTATGGCGTTGAACTTGAAATCATTTCAGTTGAAATGAATATTGATGCCGAAAACCGTACTAGCGGGCTTCCTCTTATTGAAATATTGAAAACCAATATTGTTGATAAAAAGACCAATGAACGCATCGAAGGTATTGTAGGTAACAACTTCTCGTCTTATGTGCGTGACTATGACTTTAGTGTGCTGTTGTTAGACCACAACAAAAACAAGTCTACATTTAGCACGCCAGAAAAGTTTGGCGAATTGCACGGCAACTTGTTTAAGAGCTTTATTAACTCAGAGACTTATAAAGCTAACTTTAAAAAGGCACCAGTCATTTGCCTAAGCGTTTCAACAAGTAAGGTGTATCACCGTACTGAAAATGAACATCCGGTTTTGGGTGTCGAATACAAGCAAGAAGACTATTCATTAACCGATGAATATTTCCAAAAAATGGGCTTAAAAGTTCGCTACTTCATGCCGCCAAATAGCGTTGCGCCGTTAGCGTTCTATTTTACTGGCGATTTGTTGAGTGATTACACCAACCTTGAGTTGATTAGTACCATTAGTACCATGGAAACCTTCCAAAAGATTTACCGTCCTGAAATTTACAATGCAAATTCAGTGGCTGGAAAGTCTTATCAACCAAGCTTGAAGCACCAAGATTATTCACTTACTCGAATTGTGTATGACCGTGAAGAACGTAGCCGTTTGGCTATAGAGCAGGGGAAGTTTGTTGAAGAGCAATTTATCAAACCATACCAAGCGATTCTTGAGCAGTGGTCTGCGAATTACGCTCCTAATTAATCAACATACGGGTCATTTATCATGAAAAAATTATTACCAACTTCAACTGCTGGCAGCTTACCAAAACCGTCTTGGCTTGCAGAACCTGAAAAACTTTGGTCGCCTTGGAAACTCGAAAACGAAGGCTTAATCGAAGGTAAAAAAGACGCGCTACGTTTAGCGTTACACGAACAACAACGTGCGGGCATTGATATTGTCAGCGATGGTGAACAAACCCGCCAACACTTTGTGACCACCTTTATTGAACACTTAAATGGTGTAGATTTTGAGAAGCGCGAAACAGTTCGTATTCGTGACCGTTACGATGCAAGTGTACCGTCTGTTGTAGGTGCAGTGTCTCGTCAAAAGCCTGTATTTGTTGAAGATGCGAAATTTTTACGTCAGCAAACTGATCAGCCAATTAAATGGGCGTTACCTGGCCCAATGACTATGATTGATACGCTTTATGATGGTCACTACAAGAGCCGTGAAAAGCTTGCTTGGGAATTTGCCAAAATCTTGAACCAAGAAGCGAAAGAGTTAGAAGCTGCTGGTGTAGATATCATTCAGTTTGACGAACCTGCATTTAACGTTTTCTTTGACGAAGTAAATGACTGGGGTATTGCAACTTTAGAGCGTGCAATTGAAGGTCTAAAATGTGAAACTGCGGTGCACATTTGCTATGGTTACGGTATTAAAGCCAATACTGACTGGAAAAAGACACTCGGTTCAGAATGGCGCCAGTACGAAGAAGCTTTCCCGAAACTTCAAAATTCTAACATTGATATCATCTCGTTAGAGTGTCACAACTCTCGTGTGCCAATCGACTTGCTTGAACTTATTCGTGGTAAAAAAGTCATGGTAGGTGCGATTGATGTTGCATCTAACCAGATTGAAACACCAGAAGAAGTGGCTAACACACTACGTAAAGCGCTTCAGTTTGTAGACTCAGACAAGCTTTACCCATGCACAAACTGCGGTATGGCACCTCTTTCACGTGAAGTGGCACGCGGCAAGCTAAATGCCTTAAGTGCAGGTGCAGAAATCGTTCGCAGAGAACTTACGGGTTTTGATCTCACTGCTTAATATTTACCAATAAGTGGTATAAAGGGTTACTTTTTTGATGGTAGTTGATAATCAAACAAGTAACCCTCATTTTACTTACTACATGTCGCTCTAATTAGATCGCATGTCGATAGTACCTTCCTGATGGAGTTGGGCGGTATAGCAAACACACAGGAAAAGGTACGGTTCAATTTAGGAATAATGTCATGGTTCAAGCAACAGACTTTAGAAATGCAATGTCTTTACTCACAAGTGCGGTTAGTGTTGTGACCACGGCAGGCATGTCTGGCCGTTTTGGATTTACTGCCTCTGCTGTTTGTAGTGTGACTGACACACCGCCGACATTATTAGTCTGTATGAACCAAGCTGCGAGTTCACATGCACATTTCCTAGATAACAAAATCTTAACCGTAAATGTGTTAGGCGCGCACCACGAACATATTTCAAAAGCATTTTCATCTAAGCTTACACCAGAAGAACGCTTTAAACATGGCGAATGGATTGAGTTAGAAACGGGTTCACCTGTGTTGGAAGATGCTTTGGTGAGCTTCGATTGTGAGATTGAGCAAATTCAACAAGTCGGCACACATACGATTTTTATATGTCCGATTGTAGCGATTAAACAAAGCCAACATGACCAAAGTTTGGTTTATTTTAACCGTGCTTATCACCAAGTGGGGCAGACTGAGATTGTCTAATTCCACTTTTTATAAAATTTAAAATGATAATTTAATAAATCTAAAAAATAATAATAAATTTAATAACTTACGTTATTTTTCAATATTGACACAAGCAGTCTTCCAAATTATTCTCGTCTGCTTACCACTATGGTAGGACGAGAGGGAGACGCCTTAGTGCGTACTGAATCCTTGGGGCAGTCTGTCAACTTCCTTTCGTTCTACTGCCATTATTTGAAAATGATTGGTGGAAACTTCTCTATTATGGCGAAATGAAAGAAGGACGCCTCGTGCGTGCTGGGTACTCAAAGCCAGTCTGTTAACCTTCTTTCGTTTCGCCGCCATTCTTTAAGAATAACTGGGTGGGCTTCATTACCATTATGGTAGGGTGAAAGTGGGGACGCCTCTGTGCGTACTGGTTCTTGAGTCAGTCTGCTAACCCACTTTTGTCCTGTCACCATTACTTAATTTACATCTGTTCCACATATAGTCAGTAATACACAACCATTTAAAAATATAATTAAATATAATATATTAAATAATAATTTAGTTAATCTAATGAAAAACAATAAGAAATTTAAACACTTGTTATTAAAGCCACATTGACACATCCAAACTCTCAGATTATGCTTTGCGTGCTGGCCACATTGCCAGCCGGTTTTAGCAGACCGCATAGTAAGAGCATCAGATTATTCCTTCTGAGGAGTAGTCTTATGTGTATCAATCGTCCCTCGCTCGTTGCGGTAGGACGAGTGAGGGACACCTTCGGGTGTGCTGATTTCTTACTATCAGTCTGCTAACCCTTGCTCGTTCTGCCACCATAATTCCAAATGAATGCTTTGGCAGAACTCCCAAAATCAGGAGTTGGCTATGCACATCCATCATTTCTTGGCCTTAAGCGCCAAAAGCTATAACGACACCACTTAATTCATCTTTAAACAGTTTGAAGGCTTAACCGCTTTTCAGACCTTAAGTCATTACGGCTAAAAACTTATATCAACAATAACACTTGAGATGTGCCAAGCACCGTCTTACGGCTTTGCTGTGCCTTTTTTTCTCCCAGAAAGGGCACAGGCTTTTTATCTCATTTAGAAACAACAAGAATTTATAACGGTAAAACTATGCCAACTTTAGAAATATCTTCCAGAAAATTACAGGTTATACAAACTGCCATACAACTCTTTACCACGTATGGGTTCCATAATGCAGGGGTAGACCTCATTGTTGAAAAGGCCCAAATAACCAAAACCACCTTTTATAAATATTTTGGCTCGAAAGAACGTTTGATCGAAATGTGTATTGCCTTTCAAAAAAGCCTGCTCAGAGAAGAAGTGCTCTCGATTATTTACTCAAGCCGTTACTACACCCAGCACGATAAACTCAAAGAAATTATTGTTTTTCATACCAATCTAAACAGCCTATATCATTTACTGCTTAAGGCGGTTTTTGAAATAAAACGGCTGTACCCGCAAGCTTACCGTATGGCAGTTGAATACCGAAAATGGCTACATCGGGAACTTTTTGACCTGATTTTTAGCTGTGAGACTCGTGCTTTCAAATTTGATGCAGACATGGTTTTAAACCTTATAGATGGTTTACTGCTACAGGTTTTAAGCTCAAATTGTTTGGATGAAAGGGATGTGGTGTTGGAAAGGTTTTGGGGGAGGGGAAACTGATCATAAAAGTTTGAAGTTAAATTTTTATGATGGAGGTGCCTGATTAGTTAAAGTAGAGGGAGTGAAGCTTAATTAATCAGTTTAGTCTTGTGCAAAATGGCAGTATGCTATTGAAGCAGAAAATTAATTATCCCCAAATATTGGGAAAAGTCTGGAATCGAAAATGAAAAGAAAAAATACTAAGATCGGTGATATCTTTGTTGTTAAAGTAGACAATGATAAGAAAAAATATTTTCAATTAATCGCTTTTGATTTAACTCAACTCAATAGTGATGTGATCAGAAGCTTTAAAAAAGTATACCCATTGGAAGCTGATATTGATTTATTGGAAATCGTAAACGGTGAAGTAGAGTTTTATGCTCACTGTGTGACTAAGTTTGGATTGAAAATGAATTTATGGGAGAAAGTTGGGAATACCAGTGAAATTGGTGATATTTCAAATATTCTTTTTCGGTGTACGAATGACTATGGAGCAAAGGTGGGGGCAGAGAAGATTAAAGTATCTGAAAATTGGTATGTATGGCATATAAATGATGAAGACTTTACTCGTGTAGGGAGGTTAGAGGGAGAAAATCGTAAGGCAGAAATTGGTGTAGTTGTGAACCCTTACGATATTGTTGAGCGTATAAAAACAGGAAAATACGATTTTGTATATCCTGATTTTGAGTAAAAGTTAGTGTTATATCGCTCCCTATCATCCTTACGACCAGATTATCTACTGGTCGTGCAAAATTAGACATATTCTTCTCAACTGCTATAAAGAACTTCCATACTCCACATACCCATCTTCAATTGCAGGAATAATCTCTACAAACTCAAAGTAGGGTACTGTACAAAACTCAGAATCTCGAATCGCATCAATCACAAAATAATAATCTTGCAGAGATGTGGTCTCAAATACAGCAATATCACTCGCTTTAGTACTAAACGCTTCAACGTCATACCAGCGAACTTTTACAGTCGGGTATTTCCCAAAAATAGGTTCAAGCTTTTGTGTACTAAACTCAGCACGCTTTTCACGAGCTAGAGCCAACCAAGCAGGCAAAGCTCTTAAATGAATAAAAAAAGTATAGATTCTAGACATAACCACTCCATAACTGGGCCGAGTTGTAGTTCAACTGAAAAGACAGCATTTGCTTGTCATATCAATATGACTCAGTCAGTATATGAGTAATTACTCACATTACATACTCGCATTTCGGCTCATGTCAGAAACACTTCCAGACCCTCGTAAACGCCCGCGTCAAGCACGCTCAGTGGCTACCTTTGAAGCTATTTTAGAGGCGGCTGCTCGCATTTTAGAGTCGTTAAGTTTTGCTGGATTTAACACAAATGCTGTGGCTGAACTTGCTGGCGTAAGCATTGGTAGCCTATATCAATACTTTCCATCTAAAGATGCATTAATCGTCGAGTTAATTCGACGTGAGCGCGCCAAACTTTCAAATCATATTATTGAAGCCATACAACTAAATACTGCGGAAGGCTTAAAAGAAAAACTAAAACTCATCATTCAGGCTGCTGTGCAACATCAATTGAGCCGTCCACAGTTGGCACGAACCTTAGAGTTTGCTTCCGAACTCATAGGAAAAGACATTAAAGAAAGTGAACTTCAACACGAGCTAGAAACCATAATTTCTGACCTGTTTACTTGTTCTGGTATTTCACAGGCGCAGATAGCTGCACAAGATGTGATTGCTTTGAGTAAAGGAATGATTAATGCGGCAGGTATAGCAGGTGAAAGTGATTTAAATCATTTACAGCAGCGAGTTGAAAAGGGTGTATTTGGGTATTTGGATTTGAGCTAGCGAACATAAGTCAATGTTACAGCGACACAACCCATGTCATTATGAAGAAAGAGCGTATAGATTTGATAAATTCTTTGGAAGATGCTTTTAGATACTCGAATTACTTAAGTGTATGTATGTAGGATAGGGTAGTGAGTCATTGTAAGAACGATTTAGATTAGAGTGAATATTTATCTGCTTTAGAATTAATAGAGATTACATGAAATTGTGGAGAGTTGTTCAATAAGTAATTCTGAAAGGTGACAAATCGAGCCTGTAAATTATTTTGTGTAAGTTCCATTTTTTATAAATGATCTTTTAATCGATCATCGAACTGAATCGTAAACCAATTCATTGCTAAACGCCAATTTTGAATTGGCATCGTCCATTTCTTCGCAGCATTTGATGTTGCTAAGTAAATGACCTTCTTTACTGAGTCATCAGATGAAAAGATTTTCCTTTTCTTCGTTGAATGGCGTATTACGCTATTCAACGACTCAATCGCATTTGTTGTATAAATTGCATGACGTATTTCGGCTGGATAGCTAAAGATCGTTCGGATATTTTCCCAATTGGCCCGCCAGGATTCTCCAATTTTGGGATACTGGTGATTCCATTGATCACAGAAGATGTCTAGGGATTTTAAAGCATTTTCCTCTGTACTTGCCTGATAAATCGCTTTCAGACCCGACGTAACAGCTTTGTAGTCTTTCCAGCTTACAAATCTCAGGCTATTGCGTACAACATGCACGATACACAGTTGAATATCAGTATGAGGGTAAACAGAGGCTATCGCGTCAGGGAAGCCTTTTAATCCATCTACACAGGCAACAAGAATGTCCTGTACTCCTCGATTTTTTAGCTCTGTCATGACTGACAGCCAGAATTTGGCACCTTCTGTCTGAGCAATCCACATACCCAGTAATTCTTTTTGCCCATCCATATTGATGCCTAAAGCAAGGTATACGGACTTGTTAATCACATTGGAGTGCTGACGGACTTTGACAACAATACAGTCAAGATAGACAACAGGATAAAGGCTATCTAAGGCTCTATTTTGCCACTCAGTCACTTGCTCAATCACAGCATCGGTAACTT
The DNA here is from genome assembly GCF_027854645.1 of Acinetobacter sp. AOR41_HL. Taxonomy (NCBI): domain Bacteria; kingdom Pseudomonadati; phylum Pseudomonadota; class Gammaproteobacteria; order Moraxellales; family Moraxellaceae; genus Acinetobacter; species Acinetobacter sp. AOR41_HL. The sequence goes on from NZ_JAKTHZ010000047.1 coordinate 65,681, forward strand.
TGCTGATGAGAGATGCTGACACATCGGCATCGTACATTTCTTTGAAGAAGGCTACAATTTCCCTATTAGTCATTCCTTTTGCATACAGTGAGAGGATTTGGTCATCCATACTGGTGATGCGTGTTTGGTGCTTTTTTATAATTTGTGGCTCAAATGAACCTTCTCGATCACGGGGAATATCTAAAGCCAGTTGTCCATCTTGAGTTGTAATGGTTTTAGAACTAAACCCATTACGGCTATTTGAGCCTTTCTTGGGCTGATGCTTTTCATAACCGAGATGGTCTGAAAGTTCAGTATTGAGTGCAGTTTCAATCATGAATTTTTTAAAGACTGCTGTCATTTGGTTTAAGTCTTCTGGTGTTTTTAGACCTTTAGCCAATTCGGCAGCCATACTTTTGATTGTTGCTTCATCCATGTGAAGTACCTTTTGTAATTATCCTCTGAAGGATAAATGAAAATTAAGTACTTACACAAAATTTAGAACAGTCCC